>JAFZQZ010000116.1 GCA_017620135.1 Bacillota bacterium | reverse complement strand
CCCTATCCGGCGTGGGCGTAGGATATTTGAGAGGAGCTGTTCTTAGTACGAGAGGACCGGAATGGACGGACCGCTGGTGCATCTGTTGCAGACCAACTGCATGGCAGAGTAGCCAAGTCCGGAAGAGATAAACGCTGAAGGCATCTAAGCGTGAAGCCAACCTCAAGAAGAGATATCCCATCCGAGAGGAGTAAGACCCCTTGAAGACGACAAGGAGATAGGCCGGAGGTGAAAGCATAGAGATATGTTGAGCTGACCGGTACTAATAGGTCGAGGAGCTTGTTCAACGCGCGAAAGCGCGGGAAGAAGTGAAGACGCAAAGAACATCGGAACTCTAAGTTTGATATGCAGTTTTGAAGGTACAGTTCAGCCTGCTGAACTGTTTTCCTCGATAGCTCAATGGTAGAGCATCCGGCTGTTAACCGGAGGGTTGTAGGTTCGAGCCCTACTCGGGGAGTTGCTGGTGGTGATGCGTCTCGGGGAAACACCCGTTCCCATTTCGAACACGACGGTTAAGACCGAGGCGGCCGATGGTACTTGGTGGGGGACTGCCTGGGAGAGTAGGCGGCTGCCAGCTTTTATAATGTGAAAGAAGTCATCTGAAGGAAAGATCCTGACAGATGGCTTTTTTGTTTTCATAAAACATAATAATAGAATCCTGCGAATCTGATATGGAAAATGGCAGGATTCTTTTGTATAATAGAGCCAACAATCTCAGGAGGTTTACTGTGATGATGGAAAAATGGAGCAGAATCAAATATCAGCCCAATCTGCCACTTCAGCCGCATGAAGGTGGAGATGGTCTGGTCAGAGTCACTGGCTCTGAGAAGCATATTGAACTGTCCAAACAGGCAGCGAAAGAAGGAATGGTTTTGCTGAAAAATGAAGCGGACGCTCTGCCTCTCGAAAAGGGAAAACGAGTCGCTCTTTTTGGGAAAGCGACCATCGATTATGTGAAAGGCGGCGGCGGTTCCGGCGATGTTACCGTAGCCTATATGCGAAACCTGGCCCAGGGAATGATAAAAGTGGCTGGCGAGGCATCAGTCTTTCAGGATACCATCACTTTTTACGAAAAGGAGATCGCGGCACAGTTTGCCGCGGGCAAGGTCCCGGGAATGACGAAAGAGCCTGAGGTACCGGATGATCTCCTTAAAAAGGCACGGGTGTTTACGGATACAGCGATCATTTCCATCTGTCGGTTCAGCGGAGAAGGCTGGGATCGGAAAAGCAGCTTTGATAAAATACCGATCCATAAAATGTCTGATCAGAGCGTGATCGACCTTTCCAACGAACTTTTTGAGCATGGAGATTTTTACCTGTCCGATGCGGAAGCCGCGATGGTAAAAAAGGTCAGCGAGGCTTTCCCGCGTGTCATCGCTATCCTGAATGTAGGAGGAATGGTCGACGTCAGCTGGTTTAAAGATAATCCCAGGATTCAGGGTGCTCTCATGGGATGGCAGGCCGGCATGGAAGGCGGACTTGCGGAAGCGGAACTTTTATACGGGATCGGGAATCCTTCCGGAAAGCTTTCGGATACCTTGGCACGTTCACTGGAAGACTATCCGTGCGCGGATTCTTTCTATGATAATGATGATTATGCCGAGTATTTCGAAGATATTTATGTGGGATACCGTTACTTTGAGACGATCCCCGGCGCGGCTGAGAAAGTAATGTATCCTTTTGGATACGGACTCAGCTATACCACTTTCCACGTGGACAAACCAGTCGCAGCATTCGACGGTGATACAGTTACTATTACCAGCGAGATCATCAATACCGGAGAAGTGCCAGGAAAAGAGGTTTTCCAAGTCTATTTCAGTGCTCCGCAGGGTCTGCTGGGAAAACCCGCGAAGCAGCTTGCCGGTTATCAGAAGACGAGGCTCTTGGGTCCCGGCGAACGGCAGGTAATGACAGTTCGTTTCCCGGTAAGCCAGATGGCTTCCTACGATGATCTGGGTAAAGTCGCGAAATCCGCCTGGTTGCTGGAAAAGGGTGAGTACCGATTCTATGCGGGAACCAGCGTACGCGATGTTATGCTCTGCGAAAACACTTTTATGCTGGAAGAAAACGTGATCACGGAGCAGGTCGTCAGCAGAATGGCGCCGACTCAGCTGCCCAAGAGAATGCTCGCGGACGGGTCCTTTGAAGAGCTGCCGCTGGGAGAGCCGAATGATCCTAATGCCAGCGGATTTATTCAGATGGATCGAAACGATATGCAGTACCCGGTTCCGGCTGTGAGAGCGTATGCTTCCCATCAGATCTTTGAAGAACATATGCCGCCCCAGCTGATCGATGTAGCGGAAGGAAGGATGAGCCTGGATGAATTCGTGGATAGTCTGCCGACAGAAGATATTGCCCATCTTCTGGGTGGACAGCCGAATACCGGTGTCGCAAATTCCTTCGGATTCGGCAATAATCCCAGATACGGGATCCCCAGTGCCATGACGGCGGATGGCCCCGCGGGAGTAAGGCTGAATAACGGCATCGGGATCACGACAACGGCCTTCCCCTGCGCGACGCTGCTCGCCTGCAGCTGGAACCCGGATGTCTGCTATGCCGTCGGTGAAGTCGGGGGCAGAGAGATCAAGGAAAACAATCTGGCCATTTGGCTTGGCCCGGGCGTCTGTATCCATCGGAATCCCCTTTGCGGCCGCAACTTTGAATATTATTCGGAAGATCCGTATCTGGCAGGTAAACAAGGCGCCGCGATGGTTCGTGGGATCCAGTCCAACCACGTTGCGGCGACGCCCAAGCATTTTGCCCTGAATAATAAAGAAACGAACCGGAAAGATTCGGACTCCAGAGCTTCCGAGAGAGCGATCCGGGAGATCTACCTCAAACAGTTTGAGATCATCGTCAAAGAAGCGGATCCCTGGTGCCTGATGACCGGATACAATATCGTCAACAGCCACCGCGCTTCCGAAAACTGGGATCTGCTGACCGGGATCCTCAGGGAAGAATGGGGATATAAAGGAATGGTCACTTCTGACTGGTATACCTTTGGAGAACATTATAAAGAGGCAAAAGCCGGGGACGATATCAAGATGGGTCTCGGCTATCCGGACCGTCTTCTGGCCGCGATCGAAAAAGGATTTATTACAAGAGAAGATCTGGTGATCTGTGCCAAACGGATCCTGCAGCTGATCTTGAAACTGGACTAAAAAAAGAGATATTAAAAAGCGCTGGAGCCTTCAAAAAAAGGTTCCAGCGCTTTTTTGTGCCGGGAGTAACAGATCATGTAAAAGGACGTTTTTTCCGGATCCGATAAGCCAGGATCAATGAGACGAACATGAGCCCCAGGAAGATCAGCGCGATCAGAAGCGCGATCCGATAACTCTTGAAGGCATCATAGATAAAACCGATGACGGAACCGGAAAGCGCGTTGACGATGATCGCTACGGTATAAACTTTCGGATAGACTTTATTATAGTTGCCAAGGCCGACCAGATCCCGAGTGGCGACAACGATAGCAACGGAACCCATTGTATAGACCAGGCCTACCAGAGCGGCTCCCAGGTAAAGGAAAATGGTCTGAGGAAAAAGCAGGATCAAAAGGATCCCGAGAGAGCTCAGCGCCGCATAGAGAAGCATGGAAGGAAGGGATCCCAGTTTTTCTGAAATGACGCCGAAAATCAGTTTGCCGCCGGAATTGGAGAACATACAAATCGAGAGCATCGTCGCCCCAACCGCGCTGGAAAAACCATAGCTTCCGGCAATTCCCGGAAAGTGCGGAGGATAAGCGGTAACAAATGGACCGGTTGCGGCAAAGAGAGTCAAAAGAACGACCAGGATCGGTATGATCGTCCAGACAGCCACTTCAGGTGTTTTGCCGTCCTTGACCGGAGCGGCTCCGTAAGGCGCCATTCCCTGTGTTTCAGGAATATATCCGATAGGAAGCAGAATGGCGGGAAGATAAAAAACAAGGAGAAGAGCGCCGTTGACAAGGACGCCTGTCTGCCAGTTGGAAGCTTCGATAATACTGGTAAGGATCGGAGAGAAAAGCGCACCAAGCAGACCGGACACGCCCATGGCGATACTGTTGATCAGGGCATTCTTTTCATAAAACCAATTGTTGACCAAAATACTCATCAAAACCGGACCGGTGAAACCAGCGAAGAAACCACGGATCCCAAAGAACAGATAAAGCGGGATCAGGCTGCGGCAGAAGGATATGCCGACGGTCGACAAAACGATGACGAGCGTGCATACGATGAGCCATTTCTTATAGGTGGAGACGTGGATCAGTTTAGGCGCGACAAGGCCGCCAAACGCATAGACGAGGGTAGCGATCGTCAGCGCCATCGCCACACTGCCTCGCCCGACGTGAAGATCATCGGCCATGGGTGTGAAGAAAACACCGGCTACATTGACCAGCAGGCCGAGGGACGCCCCGACCAGACTACACGCGCAGATGGCAGCAAGAATGTATTTTCCCCGAATGCGGCCCATGGCATTTTCTCCCTTTATAATCTGTATACTTTCATCCCAAAAGTGATTTGTTTTATTATAGCATACCCTGTCCATCAAATGTCCACAAAAAACAAGATGTATGAGAAAAAGGTTGACAACATACGGCAAAACTAGTATCATATTATAAGCATCAAGGAAACATAGCTCAGCTGGGAGAGCATTCGGGTCACATCCGAAAGGTCGCAGGTTCGAACCCTGTTGTTTCCATATGAGTGCCCGCCCAAGTGGCGGGCTTTTTGCTAATATAGGACGAAAGATCGGAGGAATTTCCTATGTATATCACACCCAGACCGCTTTTTAAAGGTGCCCATGTTGCTGTCATCGCTCCGGCCGGCCCGATCTCTCAGGATCCGAACGAACGGGAAGAGAAGATCCATGCGTGCGACAAAGTCCTACGAGACCTGGGACTGGAGCCGTATTTTTATCCTTCCTGCGGCCAGGCCTACGGGTATCTTGCCGGCTCGGATGAGGTCCGCGCCAGAGATGTGATGGAAGCGTTCCTGGATCCGACGATCGACGGGATCTACTGCATCCGTGGAGGCTATGGCGTACAGCGCATGCTGGACAGGCTGGATTTCGATGAGATCAAAAAGCATCCCAAGTGGTTCGCCGGCTACAGCGATATCACCGCACTGCATATCTCGCTGAACCAGCTTTGCGGTCTGGTCACTTATCATACGACGATGCCTTCTACCGAACTGATCCAGGGGGTGGATGACTATACCATGGAATGGCTGAAGGCCGCGATGTTCGGTGATCTGACCGGAGGACTGATCGATGAGCTC
Organism: Bacillota bacterium; assembly: GCA_017620135.1. Classification (GTDB taxonomy): domain Bacteria; phylum Bacillota; class Clostridia; order Lachnospirales; family Bianqueaceae; genus RUG760. The sequence goes on along the minus strand of JAFZQZ010000116.1, from coordinate 51,794 downwards.
CCGTCCGCCACACCGGTAAAATCTCTCTGGGAAGAGGGCAGGACAGCCGAGGGTATCCTCTGCGGCGGAAATCTTTCGCTGGTCTCTTCCTCGATCGGAACACCGTACGGCATTGATACCAAGGGTAAGATCCTGTTCCTGGAGGATGTCCACGAGGCGATCTATCGTCTGGACGGCATGCTCAATCATATGCGTCTGGCTGGTCTGTTTGAGGACTGCGAGGGCATTATCATGGGCTACTATACCGACTGTGACGCCGGGAAAGAGATCATGCCGCTGGAACAGGTCTTCCGTGATCTTCTGCCCAAGGATAAGCCGGTACTGATCGGCTATTCCTGCGGCCACGCGCGGCCTACCATGAGTCTTCCGCTTGGCGCGAACGTGCGGCTCGATACCGCTTCCTGTACACTGGCGGTTCTGTAAGATGGCAGAGAATCATACAATTCGGATCACCGCGAAAGCGCTGATCATTCATGATGGAAAGGTACTGCTGAATCATGGTCACTGGTATCATGGGGACGCCTATGACCTCCCGGGCGGCGGTCAGCATAAGTTTGAGACCATGGAAGAGGCACTTGTTCGTGAAGTGCTTGAAGAAACCGGTTATACTGTGCGTCCGATCCGTCTGATCGCAGTCAAGGAAGAGATCTTTACCGATCCCTATGTACGGGAAAAATGGGCGGAGTACAGCCACCGGCTGAACCATGTCTTTCTTGCCGAAATGATCGATGTTCCCAGAAAAGAAGTGACAGAAGTCGATCGGGGAACAGAGGAATTTCTCTGGCTTCCGCTTGAGAAACTGACGGAGATCAAGGACCAGCTTTTTCCGAGAGGACTGGTCGATGATCTCCCGAAGATCCTGAATGAAAAAACCTGCGTCGTTTTGCCGACACATTATCTGGATGACAGACTGGAAGGAATGTAAGATGAGAGAGCGAGCCGCGGTCGTTTTATGGTGTCAGGAAGAAAGGAAAGTCCTCCTGATGCATCGCTGGAAGAACGGCGATGAATACTGGATCATTCCGGGCGGAGGCGTAGAGGAAGGAGAAACGTTTCCTCAGGCAGCTGTCCGTGAGACTCTGGAAGAGGTCGGAGTCCGGATCCTGGAAGAAGATCTGCATCCTTTGTGCTACCATGAGGACGAAAACACCCGGGAATGGAATTATTTCGCAATCCGCCCTTCACTGGATGAAACAAGAGTGGGCGGACCGGAGGCACTTAGGGCAAGTGAGACCAATCAGTATGAACCTACCTGGGTCCCGATCGAAAAAGTCAGGGATCTGGAGATCTGGCCCCAGTATATGGGCTTGGAGATCTCCAAGCGCTGTGATCTGAAAAAGGACCGTTCGGAGCGAGTGGAACTGACGACCATGTGTCTGGTCGTTGACGGAGACAAAGTACTGCTCCAGAACAGGCATAAGGACAGCTGGTCGGGCTATGCGATGCCTGGCGGACATGTGGAAAAAGGTGAATCTTTCGTCGAAGCTGTGAAACGAGAAGTACGGGAAGAGACAGGACTTTTGATCGAGGATCCGGTGCTGGTCGGCGTGAAACAGTTCCCTATCGATAACGGACGATATATCGTTTTTCTGTTCAAGGCAACGAAGTTCTCCGGAGAACTCACTTCTTCGGATGAAGGCCATATGGAATGGTTCCGCCGGGAAGATCTTCCAAACATAAAAACAGTGGGTGATTTTGACCCACTGCTGGAAGTGTTTGACCGGGCGGATCTTTCCGAATTCCGGTATACGATCGATCCGGATGGAGAATGGATCCTGCATTTATACTAAGCGTCCCAAAATCAAGAAGTGGAGCACCAGAGCATGATGAAACTGATCGCGATCGGAGAAAACGTCTGTGACATCTATCTCCCTGAGGGAACGATGCATCCCGGCGGCCAGTGCGCCAACACGGCCGTCTATGCCCGCATGCTGGGGATGGAGTCTGCCTATCTTGGACAGTTCGGAACTGATTTGCCTGGAGCGATCATGAAGGACGCTCTTGGAAGCTACGGAGTGGATCTTTCACATGCGCGGATGATAGACGGTGAGAACGGTTACTGTCGGATCGAGCACCGGGACCATGACCGGATCTTCGCGGGATCGAACCTGTTCGGCGTGATGCGGATCCACCCCATGAAACTGACAGAAGACGACTGGAATCTTATCCGGGAAGCGGATCTTATCTATACGGACATCAATTCACAGATGCTTTCGTATCTTCCTGACTTCTCGGAGACCGGTATTCCGGTCGCCTTTGATTTTTCCGCGAAGATCGCGGATGAAGACCTGATCCGGATCGCTCCTTATGTGACGATCGCATCGCTTTCGCTCGCGGATCTTTCGGAAGAGGAACGCGTAAGAAAGATGAAGCTGATGGAGGAACACGGAACCAAAGCTGTCCTGGGAACGGTCGGGGAAGAGGGCTCCATGCTGCTCTATCAGGGGAAGATCTACCTGGAACCTGCGGCAGAAGTACCAAAGATCGTGGATACGCTGGGAGCCGGCGACGCCTACTTTACCGCGCTGATCAGTGACTTGTTCAAACCAGAAAAGAGCGGATTGTGCTCTTGCAGAGAGTGGGATGAAAACGATATCCAAAGTGCCATGAAAAAAGCCGCGGTATTCGCGGCTCAGGTGATCGGATGGGAAGGCGCTTACCCCTATGAAAGAAAAGAAGGATATACTATGACGAAACTATTGCTTTTTGATCTGGATGGGACCCTGCTCCGAAGTGACAAAACGATCTCGGAGAGGACGCTGCGGGCACTTCAGGCATGCCGGGCGAAGGGAACGTTAGTCGGTGTGGTGACTTCACGGGCTGAACAGAACTCCATGGAGTTTTTGGAGGCACTGAGACCGGATGTGCTCATCTCCAGCGCCGGCGCACTGGTAAAGAAAGGCGATGAAGTCATCTTTTGTGCGGAGTTTTCCGCAGAGGAAGTGCTGGATGTGATCGATTACGCAAGAAAAGTTGCCGGAGATCTCGGGATCACTGTCGATACAATGACAGAGCACTTCGGCAATATTGATCCCGTCGTTTATGACCCGAAGTGGAAAGGAAGCTCGATGACAGATTTTTCCGCCTGGGATCAGCCGGGCCTGAAGATCTGCCTGGAACTGTTTGATGAAAAGCAGGCGAAGCAGATCGCGGCCAGATTTCCGGAAGCGGACATGATCCGCTTTTCCGACGGTTTCTGGTATAAGCTGACAAAGAAGGAAGCTACGAAAGAAAACGCGATCCGGAAGATGTGTGAAGCCTGCGGGATCGAACTTTCCGAGATCACGGCCTTCGGAGACGATTATGCTGATATCGGGATGCTGAAATTATGTGGAAAAGGCGTTGCCATGGGCAACGCCATCCGGGAAGTCAAAGAAGTGGCCGATGAGGTGATCGGTTCCAACGATGCCGATGGCATCGCGATCTATCTGGAAGAATAATCGTCGAAGTCGTAATGGATGACGCCAAAAGGCGTTTCCTGATCACGGATCGCGATCGATTTCGCGAGCTGTTTGATCTCTTCCTGTGTAACGCTGCGGCCGAGTTCGTTGGAGAGGACGATCCCTTCGGATAAAAGCGCGGTCTGCATGGCGATATACGGAGAGTCGATCCTGGTCTCGTCGGTAAGGATGCCGCGCAGGTAGGAATACCACTGCAGCTGGTTGTCGTTATACATCTCCATTTCCGGATGCATCAGGACTTCCTGTCTTCCGGAGGGACTGCTGATCCCGCAGTCGAGGATCGTATGGAACAGCTGGGCGTCCTTGTCGATCCCGAACCACTCAAGGGTAGGCTGTTTGCGTCCCGGAGGCAGCATACCGTTGTATCCCGGGATAGCCATGGGACCGCCGCCCGCATCCACATCGAGGAATTTCAGGGCTCCCAGAGAACCGGCGATAAAGCTGGTACCTACCGTATCCATATGCATCGCCCAGTCTTCATAGATATCCATCGAGATCCCGCCCTTGAACCTGGCAAGGCCTACACCGAGATCTTCGACCGGAGCCGTTCTGCCGACTGCCTTGTCGATCCGCGGGTCTGTCCAGTATTCACAGCTCTGCAGACCATATACGCTTTCCAGTTCGGGCATGTCAAGGACATAGAGCATCTGGGCCAGATGATAGATACCCAGGTCGAACAGCGGACCGTGGACGCCGATCGTCGGGCTGAGGAAATCCGGGCTGAACCGGGTCATATCATATCCGGGACGGCCCTGACGACGATGGCCGACGCTTCTCGCATGATAGATCTTGCCGAGCTGTCCTTCCCGGATCATCTTTTTCGCGATACGGGTCTGGGGATTGTAAATGGAACTGATCTGGATGGCAAGTTTCTGACCGTATTTTTTCTGCGCGTCGTAAAGGATCTTCGCGTCGGCATAGCTCGCGGCCATGGGCTTTTCACAGTAGCAGGGGAACCCGGCCGCCATGACAGCGGTAGAGACCGAAGTATGCAGGTTGTTGTGCACACAGACTTCTACCTCGTCGATGTCGTCCCGCTTCAGCATCTCCCGGAAATCCTGGTAGAGATCTTTTTCCTCAAGACCGTATTTGGCACCCCAGGCCATCAGCCTGTCCTTGTCGATCTCGGCAGCCGCGACGACTTTCAGGTTATGGCCGGCTTTTTTCAGATTATCGATGATGGTCATGTGTCTGTGAGAGATCATACCACAGCCGATGATAGCGATCCTAAGCTCTTTTTCCATTTTTCACCTCTTGAATAGATTCACTTGTTCGTGATATGCTGATTATAACATAGATTAGGAGGAGACATAGCATGGAATTTGTCCCCGAGACACAAAAACTGATCGAAAAGCTGTATAAAAACAGAAAACATGTGGAACTGACAGTCGGGATCCTGCGGGGGGATGAGAAAGAAGTCGTCCACTGGGGACCGGACAGGAAGACTGTCAGCGCAGAGGAACTGATCTACCCGGTAGGTTCGATCTGCAAACCCTTTACGACATCGCTCCTGGCAAAGTATGTCTCCGAGGGCAAGCTGGATCTTTCCAAACCCGTCAACTACTATATCGAAGGTCTGCCGGAAGGGTATTATCCGTCATTGGAAAAGCTGGCCACGCATACTTCGGGCTATACTACGCAGCCATACAATACCTTCGATACCATCAAGTTCCTTCTTTTTATGAATCAGCCGGACGGGCTGCTTCATAAGAATCCGTTCCGAGGCTATCCCGATGAAGAAGGGATGATGAAGATCCTGCGGGAGACCAGGCTGCAGGAGAAGGAATATAAGTTTGTTTATTCGAATATCGGTATGGGGATCCTGGGATACATCGTCGGAAAGGTGACCGGGGAAGGGTTCTGGAACAGCCTGAATAAATATATTCAGGGAGAGCTTCATCTGGCGAATACGTTTCTCGGGAACGTTCCGATGATCGGGTATGACAGGAAGGATCAGCCCTGCCAGTGTTGGCAATGGGAAAAGAGCGATATCATTGCTCCTGCCGGTGCGCTGAACGCTTCCGTCAGTGATCTTCTGGATTTCGCGAAGATCAACCTGGACGGACGTTTCCCGTATCTCGCGATGTGTCACGAAGTCCACGGTCCCTGTGAGAAAAACGCGAACAGTGGTCTGGCCTGGCGGCTGGAGAAAGACGCCCCCATCAGCTGGCACGGCGGTAATGCCGGCGCCTACAGCGCTTTCCTGGGTCTCAACAGGGAAACAAAATGCGCGGTGGCGGTGGCCGTGAACTATGGACTTGTCGGCGCGGAGCCGCTCGGATTCTCAATTCTCAAGAATGATCTGCAATAAGAATATTTAACAGGAGGGTTTCACGATGTCATATGTTCAGTTCGATTTCCAGAGCGATTGCCTGATGGGCAATACGCAGATCTCCGTCGTCCTGCCGGATAAACCGTTCGGGGTAAAACCGAAAGACTATTATCTTTCCGGAGAAAAGTACAAAGTATTGTGGCTGCTTCACGGGACCTTCGGTGATCATTCCGACTGGATCCGCAAGAGCAATATCGAGCTTTACGCGAGTGAGAAAAACCTGATTGTCGTGATGCCCAGCGCGCTGAATACCAACTACGCAAACTGGGAGCATTTCAGCATCGGGTATAACATGTACGACTTCCTGACGGAAGAACTCATGCCGCTGATCTACGGCTGGTTCCCGGCATCGGACAAGAGAGAGAATAACTTTATTGCCGGTCTTTCCATGGGCGGAAGAGGTACCTGCGTATATGCCTTCAATCATCCGGAGCTGTTTGCCGGTGCGGCGATCCTTTCCGCGGCGCCGAGAGATGTCGACTGGGATCGCGAGAATAACCCGCAGATGTTTTCCCGTACGCAGGGCAGCATCAAGAATCGCGGCGGTCTTAAAGCCTATCTGAAATCGTATGAGAATACCTGGAGAGTCCTGGATGAGGCAGTTGCAAACGGCGTGGACCTCCCCAAACTGTTCTTCGCCTGCGGAAAAGATGATATGCTTTACGAAGGATTTCTTCATTTCAAGGAACACGCGAAACAGATCGGCCTCAAGGCGAAATTCTATGAGGTCAAGGGTTATAAGCATGAATGGCGCTTCTGGGATCTGTCGATCCAGAAAGCGCTGGAATTCTTTATGATTTAAGCGTGGTTTTTTCTTGCATGTTGACAAAATGCCATTTATAATAAAAGAAAACAAATCCTGAAAGGACGGACATAACCATGGCAAAAGAGTTTGAAGCTGTGATCTTTGATCTGGACGGAGTAATCTGCTTTACCGATGAATATCATTATCTGGCATGGAAAGAAATGGCGGATGGGATCGGTGTGTATTTCGACAAAGAGATCAACAACCGTCTGCGCGGCGTTTCCCGTATGGCGTCTCTGGAGATCATCCTGGAACGCTGTGACGAGCAGCTGAGTGACGCGCGCAAGGAAGAGCTGGCAGCTCAGAAGAATGATATCTACAGGAAGCTTCTGGCCAGAATGTCTCCTGCTGATCTGTCCGATGAAGTAAAGAACAGTCTGGATGAGCTTCGCGCGAGAGGCTACAAGCTGGCGATCGGTTCTTCTTCCAAGAATACACCGTTTATCCTCGAGCGGATCGGCCTGCCGACCTATTTCGACGCGATCTCCGACGGCAACAACATCACCAAATCCAAACCCGATCCGGAAGTATTCGTCAAAGCGGCAGCATTTCTGGGGATCGCTCCCGAAAAATGTCTGGTCGTGGAAGACGCTGTCGCAGGTGCTGAAGCAGCACACGCGGGCGGCATGAAAGCAGCCTGCCTGGGCGACGCTTCGAATGCCGGCGCCGGGGATTATAACATGAAGTCCTTCAAGGATCTTCTGGATATTCTTCCGTAAGACAAGTGTTAGAAATGAGAAAATTGCTGACTGTATGGCCAGCAATTTTTATTATCAGGCAGGTGATTATGTGATATGAGAAATAGTCTTCGAGAAAAGCTCCTCGAATCGTTGAGTTCAGTGCTTCCGATCACAGTCATCATTATTGTTTTCAGTATTTCACTGACGCCGCTTGGAACAGGTATCATGACGCTGTTTGTCTTTGGGTCGATGATGCTGATTGCCGGGATCGGATTGTTCACTCTCGGTTCGGATATGAGCATGATGCCATTGGGTGAAGGGGTCGGTATTTATCTCAACCGTTTCAGGAAGATCTTCGTCCCGCTGATCGTATGCTTCGTGCTTGGCGTCCTGATCACTACAGCGGAACCGGATCTTCGCGTATTAGCCAACCAGATCCCATCGATCTCTGACCAGATCCTGATCTGGTCGGTGGCCTTTGGCGTGGGTGTTTTTCTTGTCCTTGCACTGCTCAGGATACGTTTTAAACTGTCGCTGTCAAAACTGCTTATCGTTTTCTACGGGCTGATCATGATCGCTTCTCTGTTTGCGCCGGAGGATTTTATTCCGGCTGCGTTTGACAGCGGTGGTGTCACGACCGGCCCGATGACCGTTCCGTTTCTGATGGCTATGGGCTCAGGCCTGGCAGTTTCAAGAAGCTCGGAAAAGGACGGAGAAAGCGGATTTGGCCTGGTCGCTCTTTGCAGTATCGGTCCCATTCTCTCGGTCATTATACTAAGTATCTGTTTTCGGCCGGAGGCATCGACAAGTGAGTTTGTTCTGCAAAACGTGGCGAATACCAGAGACGCATTTATTGTGTTTCTCTACGCATTTCCCGGTTATCTGGAGGAAGTAGCTCTGGCCATAGCGCCGCTGGTCGCTGTTTTCATCGTTTTTCAGATCGTGACGAAACGTTTCCACAGACGGCAGATGATCCGAATCACGATAGGTATTCTGTATACCTATATCGGACTGGTCCTGTTCCTTACCGGTGCGAATGTTGGATTCATGCCTGCCGGCCAGCTGATCGGCAGGGAACTGGCCAACGGACAGATCACACCGACGTGGATCATCATTCCTGCCGGGATGGTGATCGGCTACTTCGTCGTCGCGGCGGAGCCAGCGGTTCATGTGCTGAAACGACAGGTAGAAGACGTGACCAGCGGGGCCATCAGCGGCAACTCCATCCGGATCGGGCTGTCTGTCGGCGTGGCGCTGGCGATCGGGATCGCCATGCTTCGGATCCTGACTGGTATTCGGCTCCTGCCGTTTATGATCGTCGGATACCTTGTTTCGCTGGGGATCAGTTTCTTCGTACCCAAGGTATATACCGGTGTGGCGTTCGATGCCGGCGGTGTTGCCAGCGGGCCCATGACGACTACGTTTATTCTTCCTTTCGCGATAGGCGCCTGTGAAACTTTGGGCGGCAACCTTCTGACAGACGCCTTTGGCATCGTGGCAATGGTCGCGCTGACACCGCTGATCACGATTCAGATCATAGGTTTGTACAGCAGGATCCGGTCAAAGCTTCGCCACAAACAAGCGGCGCAGGAGCTTGATCTGATCGAAGACGAAATCGTGTATTACTATGATGAAGCATATCTAATAACGGAGTTCCCGGAGGATCTCCCGGAAAGAAAGGAGGTCGGGGAACATGCCTGATCAGCAGGACATTATGCTGCTTTATTCTATTACTGACCGTGGCAAGGGCCCACTCCTTCTGGAAGAACTGAAGAAGCGGGGAATCAGAAATCATTTTATCTGTCTGGGTATCGGGACAGCGACATCCGATATGATGGATATTATCGGTCTGGGAACCAGCGATAAAGATCTTATTTTCAGTTTTGGTCTGCGCGTCCAGGCAGAGAGATTTGTGGAAGAAGTTGCGGGAAGTATCGATCAGATCGGACGGGGCCGCGGAATCATCATGCTGATCCCGCTCAATTCGATCAGTAAACTGACAGCTACTATACTACAGAAACAGGCAGGAGGAATTACCATGGACAGAGATACGTTAAGTGCTGAAAGCAAATCGCGCCGCAGCCTGATTCTGATCGCTGTCAACGCCGGATATACGGATGATGTTATGCAGGCGGCGAGAAAAGCCGGAGCGACCGGCGGTACTCTGATCAAGGGCAGGCTGACCGGGGTAGAAGAACTGGCACTGGAATTCGGTGTGGAACTCGAGCAGGAAAGAGAACTGATCACGATCCTGGCTTCAGAAGAACACAGGGACGATATCCTGAACACGGTCAACTCCTCCTTTGGCCTTCGAAGTAAGGCACAGGGGATCGTCTGCAGTATTCCGGTGGAAAAAGCTTTTAAGATTTAACGAGATTTATCCGTCTGCTGAAGATCAAGGGCTGCTGACTCTAAGGTCAGCAGCTTTTCTTTTCGCCAGATCCCGCTGGCATAGCCGGTCATTTGTCCTTTTGCGCCGAGGACCCGGTGACATGGGATGATGATCGAGATCGGATTGTGTCCGACTGCGCCGCCGACGGCCTGAGCCGACATATGTGGGCGGCCGAGAAGAATCGAGACCTGTTTTGCCAGATCGCCGTAGGTGGCGGTTTTGCCGTAGGGGATGTCCAGTAGCAGCGACCAGATCAGCTGCTGAAATGCTGTGCCGGCCGGATGCAGTTTGGGAATAAAATCCGGTTTCTGACCCACGAAGTAAAGATCCAGCCATCGGACAGTTTCGTCCAGATGATGCTCTGCCGTCGGGTCTGCCATATCTTCTGGAAGCCTGTCGGGAAAGTATTTCTGGCCGGAAAACCAAAGACCGGTCAGTCCGGAATCGTCGGCAGAGAGCAGGATTTCACCGAGTGGTGAGCGGTAGTTATGCGTCATGGATGGGATCTCCGTTTCTTATTTGAGAAAAGTATACCACAGTTTGAAACCTCCGGAAAGGTTTCCCGTGAATATAGGTGAAAAACGAAAATGGAGGCTATCATGAAGAAAATAATCGCATTATTTCTGGCTGTGGCGCTTTGTCTGGGCGGATGCAGTATGCAAAAAGAAAAGCAGGGAGAAAGTACCGTGGGAAAGAAAGGCGAGGTCATCAATCTGGCGAAAGCGATCTATCCGGAAGAGATCCGGTTCCCGAGTGAAGATCAGTATACGGATTATACGAAGTTTCATGAAGACTATCGGAAATGGGTGGACGCACAGAAAGAAAAGCGTGAGAACGCCGATCTCTCAGAATCTATGGACGCCTATTATGCACAGGCTTTGAAGGCTTTTCTGCTTTCCGGAAAGAAAGGCGAGAATATCGCGGTTTCCCCGCTGAATATCTATCTGGCGCTGTCACTCCTGGCGGAAAGTACGAACGGGGAGACCAGAGCGCAGATCCTGGATGTGCTGGGAAGAAAAAATATCGAAGACGTCCGCAGGCAGGCTAAGATCCTGTGGGAGTCCAATTATCATGATGACGGAAGCGTGACCAGTATTCTGGCGAACTCCGTCTGGCTGGATGAGGAGTTCAATGCCAAAAAAGACTGGCTGGACGAACTGGTAAAAGAGTACTATGCCAGTATCTTTTCCGGTCAGGCCGGATCCGAAGAAATGGATCAGGCACTTCAGGCATGGCTGAATGAACAGACCGGGGATCGGCTGAAAGAAGCAGCAGAGAGCGTGAAGCTTTCTCCGGAGACGGTCTTCGCTCTGGTATCCACCATTTATTTCAAAGGACGCTGGGACAGTGAGTTCAATAAAAACCTGACGGACGATCAGTTCTTCCACGGAACGGACGGAGATGTCACCGTAGCTATGATGCATCAGAGCATAACCGATTCCTATTACTTCGGTGATAAGTTCAGTGCGGTTCAGAAGTATATGACGAATGCCGGGCAGATGATCTTTATCCTGCCGGATGAAGGCGTGACGTCGGAAGAACTCCTGATGGATGAACAGGCGCTTGCCTATATGATCCGGGGAGAAGCGGAAAACAAATATCTGATCGTGAACCTTTCGGTTCCGAAGTTTGATCTGACGTCAAATCTGATGCTGAACGAAACGCTGAAGGAGCTGGGGATTACGGATGTTTTCGGTAAGGGAGCTGATTTCTCCCCGACGAGTGATGACGAGGTGATTCTGGATGCTGTTCAGCACGCAGCACGGGTAACAGTGGATGAAGAAGGCGTCACAGCGGCAGCTTTTACCGTCATGCTGACCTGCGGAGCCGCTATGCCGCCGGAAGAAAAAGTGGATTTCACTCTGGACCGGCCGTTCATCTTTCTTCTGAAGAGCGATGACGGACAGATCCTTTTCGCGGGCATCGTGAATCAGGTCCGGTGATCAGTACGGAGGATAAGACGCACCCTTTGGCTCTTGCGCTGAAGGGTGCTTTTCGTTATAATAAATCCAAGTCAAACAAAAACAGGAGATGAGAAGATGGGTTTTAGTCCGGCACTTATCGTCAGGCTGATCAGCGAGATCAAGACATTCGGGAAGAACCATCCGAGGATGGCAGGCTTTATCGATAAAGAATTCTTCACCGACCTTCCGGTAGGAACCAAGGTGGAGATCAAAGTGACCCGTCCGGGCAAGGAAGAAGTCAGTGACAGCTTTATCACGGTCTCGGATGACAGCAAACTGCTGAAAGATCTGAAGGAATTGTCATGAGTGAGTTTAATGAAAAAATGGCTGTGCTTCTTAAGGAAGCGTCCGGCCGCATCGGTGTGTCGATCCATGGGATCGGCACATCTTTTCATTATGCCTGGCAGGAAGACGAACTGTTTTCCACCGCCAGCACCATGAAACTGATGGTCCTGGGAGCACTCCTTGAAAAGTGTCAGTCCGGTGAGGAAGATCTCGGACGTTTTATCACTTACCGGGCAGAGGAGCGGGTCGGCGGATCGGGGATCCTGTGTGATCTGACGCCGGGACTCTCTCTGACCGTGCGCGATACGGCCGTCCTGATGATCATTCTGAGCGATAATACCGCGACGAATATATGCATCGACCTTTCGGACGGTGTGGACGCGGTCAATGAGCATATCTTCCGCCTAGGCGTCAAGGGGTGCAGTATCAACCGGAAACTGATTTCCGAAGGCTCGGATGAGCGAAATCTTTCTGATACATCACCCAGGGGATTTGTTGACTACCTGACGGCTGTCAGGACCGGGAAGGCGCTGAATGAAGGATATACGAAGATCTTTTTCGATATCCTCCGGCTGCAGCGCTATAAAGACATGTTCGGCCGCTATCTTCCGCTGGAGGATTATTTCGAGGAAGAGGATGACGGTCCTTATCCGATCCTGATGAATAAGACAGGTTTTATGCTGGGAGTACGGACAGACGCCGGGATCCTGATGCTGCCGGATGGACGGGAATATGCCTATGCGGTCATGATCAACGACAGCCCGGATCCGAGCTATGCTCTGACCAATGAATCTGCTGTGCTGATCGCAAAGATCGGGAAACTGTTTTATGAGAATGCTGCCGGAGAGATCCGTCATACCCGTATGGAGGATCTGCCGGAGCTGCTGAGGATCTACCGGACGGCCAGAGAATTCATGGCCGCGTCAGGCAATCCCATGCAGTGGGGCGATATCGAAAATGGTAACCCACAGCCGGAACGGATCCGACAGGATATCCTGGACGGAAACAGTTATGTATATGTGACAGAAGGCGGACATATCGCGGCGGTTTTCTACTATGCGGAGGGAGAGAAAGCCGAACCGACCTACGCGAAGATCGAAGGAAAGTGGATCGGTCCGGACCGATACGGTGTCGTTCATCGGATCGCGTCAGACGGGACCGTGAAGGGAGCCGGCAGAGTTTGCCTTCGCTGGGCGATGAAGCGCAGCGCTCATCTTCGGATCGATACGCATGAAAACAATCGTCCAATGCGGCACGTGCTTGAGCAGCTGGGATTTGCTTTCTGCGGAACGATCTGGCTGACAAACGGGGATCCGCGAATGGCGTTCGAATATTTGAAAGGGTTTGACAATACCGGAAAAGGAGATCAGACACATGAATGATCTGTATACATTGGAAGGTGAACAACTGATCAAAGAGGATCAAAAGCCGTGGGATGTTTATCCCAGGCCGCAGATGAAAAGAGAGTCTTTCATCAATCTGAACGGATGGTGGGATCTGGCTGTCTCGGAGGAAGGAAGGATGCCGGGCGCGTTCCGGCAGAAGATCCGTGTACCTTTTGTCCCGGAATCACTCCTTTCCGGAATCCATGAGCCTGTTCCTGACGGAAGCACGCTTTGGTACCGTCGGAAGATCCGCATCCTTCCGGAAAAAGGAAAGAGGGTACTGCTTCATATCGGAGCGGCAGATCAGAGAACGACGCTCTGGATAGGCGAAAGACGAGTCAAACTCACCGAGGGATATTCCGGCGGAGAATATACCCATGAAGGCGGATATGAACCGTTCACCTATGATATTACAGAAGTACTGAAGGATGAAGAGACAGAGATCCTGCTACAGGTGCATGATAAGCTGGCCGGCGGGGAAATGCCTTACGGGAAACAGTCGCTGACACGCGGCGGCATGTGGTACACCCCCTGTTCTGGCATTTGGCAGACCGTCTGGCTGGAGATCGTGCCCGAATTATATATACGGAAGATCCATACTATTGCTTCTCCGGTTTCCATGGATCAGCCGGACGGACCCTGGAAAGTGATATTTGAGCTTCTCATGTCCGACGATCGGAAGATCGTCCGGGAAGAGATGGTGGATGAGCCGCATCTGTGGAGTCCGGAAGATCCTTATCTTTACGAGCGGGAGATCACAGAAGGTGAGGACAGGATCCGGACCTATTTCGCGCTTCGCACACTGACGACCAGAACTGTTCAGGGAAAACCGAGGCTGTGTCTGAACGGTAAGCCCTATTTCTTCCACGGACTTCTGGATCAGGGATACTGGTCAGACGGACTGTTTACCCCGGCGGATCCGGCTATGTTTGAGGAAGAGATCCTGAAACTGAAAGCGATGGGATTCAACATGCTCCGCAAACATATCAAGGTCGAACCGGAGCTTTTCTATTATGCCTGTGACAGACTGGGGATGGCAGTCTTTCAGGATATGGTCCAGAATGGAGTCTATGATTTTAAGCACGATACGATCTATCCGACGATCGGACTGATGAGGATCAATGACCAGAAATTTCATCCGGATCCGGAGAGCCGGGAAAACTTTATCGAGGGGATGCTGCAGACAGTACGGGCACTGAAGAACCACCCGTCGATCGTTTACTGGACGATCTTCAACGAAGGCTGGGGACAGTTTTCCGGCACACAGGTCTATATGCAGCTTCGAAAGGAAGACGATACACGGTGGATCGATACGGCGTCCGGATGGTTCCATCCGGCAGGACTGAAGACCGATGTCGAATCCAGACATGTTTATTTCAAAAAGGTGCGTCCCGTCCATTCGGATAAACCTTTCGTTCTGAGTGAGTTTGGCGGCTACGCCTATATGATCCCGGAGCATAGCTTTAATCCGGATAAGGTCTATGGGTATCGGATGTTCAAAAACCGTGAAGCACTGGGAGAAGCGGTTCGAAAACTGTATCAGGATCAGGTCGTCCCGCTGATCGGGAAAGGACTTTGCGGCGCGATCTACACCCAGGTATCCGATGTGGAAGATGAAACCAACGGGGTCTTCACCTTCGACCGGAAAGTACAGAAGATCCTGCCGGAAGATCTTCGTGGGATCATGGATGAGATTTCTTCGTTACTTCCGAAGGAATAGCTTGAACTCATGGCAGAAAAAAGCTATAATATAAGGTAATACCTCGCCCGGAGACTTTCCGGGCTAGATAGAGAAATAGATAGAAAGAGGAGGGTATCTCAATGACCAAACAGATCAATTTGCAGGATGTATTTCTGAATACGCTGCGCAAAGACCGGATCGAATGCACCGTATTTCTGATGAACGGTTATCAGATCAAGGGAGTGATCCGCGGCTATGACAACTTTGTGATCATGGTCGAGTCCGACGGACGTCAGCAGGTGGTCTACAAGCATGCGGTTTCCACCATCAGTCCGGTACGTCCTGTGCAGATCAATCTCGCAAAAGAAGAAGCCGAGGGGAGCGAAGAGTGATCTCAGAGAAGGAAGCGCTTCTTGAAGCGATGGAAATCAGCCCGGCGGTAGCAGCGTTCTGCCAGAAGCAGGAAGCCTCCGTCCGGGCTAAGTTTGATGAAATAGATGAGATCTGTGAATACAACCAGTGGAAAGTCCTGGATGCGTTCCAGAAAGAAAGAGTATCCGATCAGCATTTTGAAACGACCTCCGGCTATGGATATACGGACCTCGGAAGAGACACTCTGGAAAGAGTCTTCGCCCGCGTATTTCATACCGAAGACGCTTTGGTACGCCCGCAGATCATTTCCGGCACGCACGCGCTGGCAGTGGCGGCTTTTGGCTTGCTCCGGCCCGGCGACGAGATCGTGTTCGCGGCGGGAACGCCGTACGATACGATGCAGGGCGTTGTCGGGATCCGTCCGGAAAAAGGAAATCTGACCGAGTTCGGCGTGACCTATAAGATCGTGCCGCTTGGGTCGGACGGCCTGCCGGATATCGAAACGTTAAAGAAAACGATCGGACCGAAGACCCGGGTCGTAGAGATCCAGCGGTCCAAAGGATATGATTACCGCAAGACCCTGTCTCCCCGGGAGATCGGTGAGATCATCCGGGCGGCCAAGGAAGTCAAACCCGATGTGATCGCCTTTGTGGACAACTGTTACGGTGAATTCGTCCAGAAGATCGAACCGACAGATGTCGGAGCCGATATCGCGGTCGGTTCATTGATCAAAAACGCCGGTGGCGGACTGGCACCGATCGGCGGTTATATCGTAGGAAAGAAAGATCTGGTGGAGCTTTGCGCGATCCGTCTGACTTCGCCCGGCCTCGGCAAGGAAGCCGGCGCGACCCTGGGCGTGACGAAATCGCTCTATCAGGGACTGTTCTTCGCGCCTACCGTGACAGCGGCCGCTGTGAAGACGGCTGTCTTCGCCGCGGCGGTTTTCAAGGCACTTGGATATAAGGTCCTGCCTGAACCGGATGAAGAACGCTGCGATATCGTCGAAGCGATCACGTTAAACAGTGAACAGGCGATCTTAAGCTTCTGCCGCGGAGTACAGTTTGCCGCGCCGGTAGACAGCTTCGTTACACCGATCCCCTGGGACATGCCCGGATACGGATGCCCGATCATTATGGCAGCCGGATCCTTTAATTCCGGCGCTTCTATTGAACTTTCCGCCGACGCGCCGATCACACCTCCCTACAATGTGTTCTTCCAGGGAGGTCTGACCTACGGACACGGAAAATACGGTGTGATGCGGGCAGTCCAGGAGATGGTGAAAGACCGCGTACTTTCTATACCCGAATAAGAGAGGAAGAGTGGATGGCGGCATTTCCGAAGCAGTATGAAGAGAACATGAAAGCGCTCCTCGGCGAGGAGGGTTTCTGTTCGTATGCCGCGACATTCGAGCGTCCCGTCCGGGCGGGACTTCGCGTCAACACGCTGAAGATCACGCCGCAGGATTTCCTGAAACGAAAAGAAAAGGAAGGGAAACTGGACCTGAGACCGATCCCCTGGTGCCCCTCCGGATATTACTACGAAGAAGAAACGACCGGGTATTCCAAACATCCGGATTACGCGGCGGGGCTATACTATCTTCAGGAGCCCAGCGCCATGGCGCCGGCTGCTATTCTGCCGGTAGAAGAAGGCGATCATGTGCTGGATCTTTGTGCCGCTCCGGGAGGGAAAAGTACGTATCTGGCCGCGAAACTCGGCAGACAGGGCCTACTGGTGAGCAATGATATCAGTCCTTCCAGAGCGAAGGCACTGCTAAAGAATCTGGAACTTACCGGGACTGTGCGGGCTGTCGTTTTATCGGAAGCGCCGTACGCGCTTTCCAAACGGTTCCCGGGTCAGTTTGATAAAATACTGGTCGATGCGCCGTGTTCCGGAGAAGGCATGTTCCATAAGGAGCCGGACATCATGAAAAACTGGGAGCAGTATGGCAACGAATACTATGCCAAACTGCAGAGAGAAATACTCCCGGCCGCCTATCAGATACTCAAGCCGGGCGGAATGCTGCTTTATTCTACCTGCACGTTCCATCCGATGGAAGATGAGCAGATGATCCTTGACTTTACCAAAGATCATCCGGACATGAAACTTCTTCCGATCCGGAAAGTCGGGGGGATGGAAGACGGTCATCCGGAATGGACCGATGATCCTTCCAGAGAGGATCTTCGTCTGTGTGCCCGTTTCTGGCCGCAGAAACTGGAAGGACAGGGGCACTTTACTGCACTTCTTCAGAAGGAAGGGAAACCATCCGGATCCGATGCCTTTACCATGGGAATGACTGATCTTCGCGGCGCTTTCAGCAGCAGCGATCTGAAACTGTTTGAAAACTGGTGTCAGGAAAACCTGAAAAGGTCCTGGCAGAAAATCCTTCCCAGGGACGGATACCTATCGAAGATCGGGACGATGCTTTATTACAGTCCGATACCGCAGGGAAGCCTGAAAGGACTGCGCGTCCTTCGGTGCGGGATCCTGCTTGGAGAACTGAAAAAAGACCGCTTTGAACCGTCGCAGGCCTTTGCCATGACACTGACGAAGCAGGACGTTATAAAGACAGCGGATCTTCTACTCGGGTCGGACAGTGTGAAACGGTATCTCAAAGGAGAGACCCTGACCGGAGATTATGAGGATGGCTGGAACCTGGTTCTGGCGGACGGGTATCCGCTGGGATGGGGAAAGGCAGTCCGGGGAATATTGAAGAACAAGTATTTGAAAGGCTGGATTCAGAATTAGGATGAAATATGATGTGATCATCGTCGGAGCGGGCCCCGCGGGCTCTGTTCTGGCGTGGAAGCTTCCTAAAGATCTACGCGTCCTGCTGATCGATAAACGGCATCTGCTGGATCCGGAGAAGATCCCGCAGGAAGCCAAATGCTGCGGCGGGATGCTGGATCATTCCGCCCAGAAAGAACTGGCGCATCTGGGACTGCCTTTGCCCCGTGAGGTGATCATGCCTCCGCAGATCTTTACGGTAAGGGCGATCGATTTTGACAGCCGGATGGAACGGTACTATCAAAGAAACTACCTGAATATCGACCGGGGAGAGCTGGATGCTTTTCTTGTGAGAAAGGCCGAAGAAAGGGAAGATGTCCGGATCCTCGGCGGAGCCAGCGTATTTTGTGTGGAGGAAACAGGCAGCGAAGTTACGGTCAGTGTCCGTACGGACGACGGAAAGACAGAAGAATACAGAGCGGACTATCTGGTCGGATGCGACGGAGCGTCTTCTGTCGTCCGCCGGTATATCATGGAAAAATATCATCCCCGGATCCGCGCTCCGAAAGTCTACGCGAGTATCCAGGAATGGCATAAAGTAACAAAGCCGGTACCGTATTACGGCGCGATGTTCGATCATCGGGTGACGGATTATTATTCCTGGATCATCCCGAAAACCGTCGGAAAAGATAACTATCTGCTGCTTGGCAGCGCGATCCCGGCACAGACGAACGTGAAAGAGCGTTTTGAGATCCTGCGGGCGGATATGGCTCTTCGGGGTTTCGATCTGAAGGAGCCTGTCAAAACGACAGGCGCTGTGATCCTGCGCCCGAAAATGTGGGGCAGTATCTGTACCGGAAAAGGCCGGATCTTTCTCTGCGGTGAAGCGTCCGGTCTGATCAGTCCGAGTTCTTCGGAAGGGATCAGCTTCGCGCTTCGAAGCGGAGAGGCGCTGGCCAAAGCCTGGTCAGGCAGGGCAGGATCCGAAAGCATCAGAGAAGGCTATGAGAAGAAGATCCGTCATATGAAGATGAGCATAGCCATAAAAAGCCTGAAATCCCCGGTCATGTACAAGGCGCCGCTCCGGCGTCTGGTCTTCAGGACCAGGGCTTTATCCATGAAGGTTTTGAAAGATACAGAAAGGTGGACTTAATGTCAAGATATCAGGGCCGACCTGTTCGTAAACGGTCGCGATCCCGCTACTATCTCAGGTATCCCGGACGGCTGGCTTTCTTTGCCTGTCTGCTCATTATGCTGATCGTGGTGATCGTCAGCTGCAGGCATAAGGCATCAGAGGAGGCGGAGGAAAGCCAGACGACGATCGAAACCATGACGGCGAAGAAGGAAGTGGAGACCGGAACGATCAAACCGGTATCCGCGATCCCGCTGGATTCGGTAGGGACTCAGATCACGACCTATATGGCTTCGATGATCTACTCCAATCCGACGAATTATAAGCGGACTTCGAGTAAGCCCAACGAGGAAACGCCGGATACCGAAACGGTAGATCTTTCTCATTACCGCTATGTCGTGGCGATCAACGCCAATGCCGGCGGCGCCAACAACGGCTGGGTGGAAGGTGAAGCGATCGAAAAGACGATCACCCTGTCCGTGGCCAGACAGATGGTCGACTGGCTGAACACGAACTCGGCAGGCTACTATTTTATGCTGGTCAGGAGTTCGGATACGACGATGACAGATTCAGCCAGACTCAGTAAGATCAATAATTACGAACCGGATCTGCTGATCACGCTGGCGTGCAATGGTTCGGATCTGGAACTTGGCGGTGTCATCGCGACCTGCTATACGGCTCCGACCGAATACTACGATGAGGAAGAGGAAGATCCGAAACCCAAGTCCGAACGGGATCGGTATACGGAAGACCTGGCGCAGAAACTGATGGAAGAGTGCGCGGACGGATTCAACATGTGGTGGAGGGAGCTTCAGTATGAGGATGGCCCGCTGCTGGAGACAGAGTATCCTTCGGTCAAGGTCTATATGGGATTTTTGACCTACTATCTTGATAACGAGAAGGTGCTGAAAGAAGACAATCAGGCACAGGCTGCCATCAAGATGGGTCAGGTCATCCTGGACTTCTGTAATGCTCACGCGCCGGAAAAGACACGCGGACAGCTGGCCGGAGAAGCATTGACACATTCCAGTTCCGAGAGCAGCGGTACAGACGAAAGCATCCAGGAAGAAAGTTCGATCATCCAGCCGGCTTATCAACCGGCGTATCAGACTTCTACACCGACGGAAGACACGGATGATGAGGACGAGTGGGACGACGATTAAGCAACACTATATATCAGGAGGCATTATGAAACGCAAGGTAGACATCGCGATCATCGGCGGCGGCGTCGTCGGTTGTTCGATCGCGAGAGAGCTTTCTAAAAGCGATGTAAAGACGGTACTCATTGAAGCCAGGGAAGATCTGGCAAGAGGCGCGTCCGGCGCGAATTCGGGCATCGTACATGCCGGCTATGACCCCAAACCGGATTCTCTGATGGCGAAGTATAACGTCAAGGGCTGCGCGATGTATCCGGAACTGGCAAAAGAACTGGGCTTTCCTTACCGTCCGGTCGGCTCGCTGGTCATCGCCTTTGATGAAGGCGGTATGAAAACGGTTCAAAAGCTCTATGACAGAGGACTGGAAAACGGTGTGCCCGGGATGGAAGTCATCAGCGGCGATGAAGCGCGGAAGATGGAGCCGGAGCTTTCTGAGAAAGTGATCGGCGCGCTCTGGGCAAAGAGCGCCGGTATCGTTTCTCCTTACGAAGCAACGATCGCCTTCGCGGAGAATGCCGCGGTGAACGGTGTTGAATTCCTTCTGGAACAGCCGGTACAGGCCATCGATCATACGGACGAAGGTTTCCTGCTGACGACGCCTGATGAACAGATCGAGGCGAAAGTCATCATCAACTGTGCAGGAGCGGCGTCCGGAAAGATCAGTGAAATGGCTGGCGGAGAAGAGATCACCATCAGTGAACGCAAAGGTGAATACACTCTCTATGACCGCAATCTGGGCTCCTTCGCGCGGACTGTCATTTTCCAGACGCCTGACGCAGCCGGTAAAGGTGTGCTCGTCACCCCGACCGCTGAAGGAAATCTGCTCCTTGGACCAAGCTCTGACCCGATCGATCCGGATGATGTGAACGCAACAGCGACGACACAGGAAGGACAGGATAAGATCTTCGCGATGGGCAGAAAATCCACACCGAACCTTCCCTATGGTGGAGCCATTACCGGTTTTGCCGGGATCCGGGCCGTTTTCGGAGATGATTTCTATATTGCTCCTTCCGAAAAAGCGGAAGGCCTGATCCAGGTCGCCGGTATCTGCTCGCCCGGTCTGACTTCCGCGCCGGCGATCGCGGAAGATGTGGCAAAGATGGCGATCGATGAACTTGAAAAACTGGGCGTGAGCGTCAGCGAGAAGACAGAATGGGTCTCTCACCGGGATGCCATTCCGAGCGTCCGTGAGATGAGCTGGGATGAACGTGCAGCGCTGTGCGAAGAAGATCCGGCCTATGGAAGGATCGTATGCCGCTGCGAGACCGTTACCGAGGGACAGATCCGTAAAGCGCTTCGTTCTCCGATCCCGGTCTACACGATCGATGGCGTCAAGCGCCGGTGTCGCGCGGGCATGGGCAGATGCCAGGGAAGTTTCTGCAGTCCGGTCGTGATGAAGATCATCTCTGAGGAATCCGGTATTCCGTTTGACCAGATCCGTAAAGCCGGCAAGGGAACAACAATTGCACAGGGAAAACTAAAGGAGATCTGAAGCCATGGAAGATAAACATTAGATCAATCAGGTGAATATCGCCGTTGTAGGCGGAGGACCGGCCGGCCTTGCCGCAGCTGTTGCCGCATATGATGCCGGCGAAAGAGATCTGATCGTTATCGAGCGTGACCGTCATCTGGGCGGTATCCTGCAGCAGTGCATTCATAACGGCTTCGGTCTGCAGTGGTTCAAAAAGGAACTGACCGGACCGGAATACGCGCAGCGTTTTATTGATCAGGCAGAAGAAAGAAAGATCGAGAGCATGACCGGGACCATGGTACTGGAGATCCAGTATCATCCGGAACAGCCGGAAGGCTATACGAAATCCGTTTTCTGTCTGTCTCCTTCCTGCGGCGTGATCGAATATCAGGCAAATGCCGTCATTCTTTCCATGGGATGCCGGGAAAGAGTCCGCGGAAACCTGAAGACGCCCGGTACACGTCCGGTCGGCATTTATTCTGCCGGACTGGCTCAGAGACTGGTAAACCTTGAAGGCGTAATGCCCGGCAAGGAAGTCGTGATCCTGGGTTCCGGCGATATCGGACTGATCATGGCGCGCCGTATGAAATGGGAAGGCGCGGATGTCAAGATGGTATGTGAGATCATGCCATATTCGGCAGGTCTCGCCAGAAATATTCAGCAGTGTCTGATCGATCAGAATATCCCGCTTCATCTGTCGACGACAGTCGTCAATATCCATGGAAAAGACCGCCTCGAAGGCGTTACGATCGCGGCGGTGGATGAAAAACGTCAGCCGATTCCCGGTACCGAGCGTTATGTCAGCTGCGATACGCTGCTGCTGTCTGTCGGTCTGCTGCCGGAGAACGAACTTTCCCGTGCGCTGTCCGTGGAGATGGATCCGGTGACCGGCGGCCCGAAGGTCGATGAAGACCGCGAGACCAGTATTCCCGGCGTCTATGCCTGTGGAAACGTCCTGCATGTCCATGATATCGTTGACTTCGTCAGTAAGGAAAGTACCATTGCCGGTGAAGCGGCCGCACGGCAGATCGCTTCCGGAAATGAGGAGAAGACCGCGAGCAAAGGCGCGCTGATCAAGGCAGCCGGTAATGTTCGTTATACAGTTCCTCAGCACGCGTCCCTGCTGAATCCGTTCTCGATCTACTGCCGCGTCGGTCAGCCGCAGGATGAGGGAAAGTTCACCTTGAAGGCTTTGGTGAATGGTGAGGAAAAAGTCATTCTGACCAAGAAGTTTGTCCGTGCGGTCCCCAGTGAGATGGCGGAGATCCCGGTCAATGAAAAACAGCTTTCCGAGATCCGATCACTTTTTGCCGAGGAAGAAGGACAGCTTGTTCTGACGACCGAATAACAGATAAAACAGCATAAAGCAAAAGGAGACGGCTTCGATTCGTCTCCTTTTTTCGTGTCATGTTTTATTTTCAGTTCGTCCGCCGATGGCGCCTTGGAGTATAGTTACCACTTGAATGGATCCGTTCGAAGCAGCGGTCGCAAAGATTGGAAGTTGAGAGGAAGGAAAGGGTCCTTCCACAACGGCGGCAGGTCTTTCGCGTATAGTTTTCTTTCTTGAGGATAATGATGATGGTACTCGCGATCTGGTCTTTAAACCGCATCGTAGGCTCCAGATACTGGACATAGCCGAATTTGCGGAAGAAGGCATACAGGAGGTCACATTCTTTATAGGCCAGTTCCAGACGCTCCATATTCTGGGCGCTGTAATCACGGAAGTTGACATTCGGTCGCAGGTCGTAAAAATCGATTGGACGCCTGGAGATCGTCAGATCCGCGAGATCCCTCCACAGATCCATCAGTTCCATCTGCCGAAGATCGACCGGAATGGTGATGAAGTCATAAATGAGCTGCTTATCGGAGGTCTGTGCTTCAAGCTCCAGTGCCAGCTCGATCTCATCATCGCATTTCATGATGCGGTAACCTTCTCGCGGGGGGATATCCTTCCACTTGGTCAGGATCTCGGAAACAGGAGCGTCGATCGACAGCAGAGAAGTGGGAAAACCGATCACCGCTTCGGTGATATCCGGAACCGCTGTTTCCGCGCCGGCCTCGATCATGCTCATGTTGTTATGAGAATTGTAATACCCGATCTCATACCGTCCGTATCGTCCCGCTCGTCCGGCGATCTGCTGGATCTCCTGCGGTCTGAGCGGACGGTTTTCTTTTCCGTCGAACTTGGCCTGGCGCAGAAAGACGATCCGTTTGATGGGAAGATTGAGCCCCATCCCGATCGCGTCGGTCGCGATCAGTACCTTGGTGGTCCCGTTCGAGAATTTTCTGGCTTCGGAATGTCGGACGTCATAGGGAAGCGTGCCATAGATAATACTGCAGGGAAGATCGGAGGAAGAAAGCTCCGCCGCGCAGGCATGGACATCTTTACGGGAGAAAAGGATCAGCGCGTCCCCCTCCTGAATACTGCCGGGGAAGCGGAAATTCGTGACATCCGCCTTCAGGGGAACCAGACGTTCCAGATGCTCGATCTCGTATTCGTCACCGCAGTCTTCGATCATATGGACGAGGATCTTCTCCGCGTACGGAGCGGCACAGACATGGATCTCTTTAGCACACAGTCCCAGGACAGCCTGCGACCAGTAGCCGCCGCGCTCCTCATCGGTCATCATCTGCGCTTCGTCGATGACCGCGATATCAAAAGTGTCCAGGATGTTGACCATTTCAATGGTAGAGGCCTGGACCCTGGCGAACGGAACCTCGATCGCTTCTTCACCGGTCAGCAGATTACAGGGGCAGCCGTCATAGTTCATGGTCTCATACTGCTCGTAAGCCAGCAGCCTGAGGGGCCCTAAATATACACCGTGCTGCGCTGCTTCGAGTGCTTTGATGGCCTGATACGTTTTGCCTGAATTTGTCGGCCCGATATGCAGATAAAACTTCCGTTTCATCAAACGGGCTGCCGGATAAAGATCGATATAGTTATCAGGGATAGACTGAAGCATGTGCTGCCTCAGACGGATGGCCGAACGAACCTGCTCATCGACCAGGGCAGCGGAT
This sequence comes from Bacillota bacterium, assembly GCA_017620135.1. GTDB lineage: Bacteria > Bacillota > Clostridia > Lachnospirales > Bianqueaceae > RUG760. The sequence goes on along the minus strand of JAFZQZ010000116.1, from coordinate 26,935 downwards.
GCTTTGACTTTGTTGTTCTGCTGCAGGAGAAGGTAAGCCTGTTCCCAGGAATAATTCTCGTTCAACCGGATCTGCAGTTTATCGAGGATCCCGGTCGAACTCATTCTTTTGGCCAGCGTATCCGTACAGTCATTCCGGTATCGGGGAGAGAAGTCCCGGATCTTTTTCCGGTCTTCCAGAAAATCGGGACAGATGATCCCCAGGAGACGAAGCAGGAAGTTGGGACGTTTGACTCCGAGGATCAGCTTATAGATATAGGGGATCGTAATAAATGTCTCCTCGCCGGGATCGTCCGTCAGATAACTGGCAAAGGTCGGTGCGGAGCTTTTATCCAGAATATCGTACAGTCCCTGAACCGTCGGGATAGGAAGCGTCGGCGTATTCTGAAGAAAAGTCTCGACCATCCGGAAAACGTCCGCGTAGATCTCCGCGGACTTTTCTTCGACCAGATGATCCAGATAAGTCTGGGCATATTTCTTCAGAAGCATTTGAGCGTGATGCCGATCACCGCTTTTTTGCTTTTTCTTGTTTTGTTCTTGGTCCAATCGTCAATTTCCCGGCGGGGCCGGGCCTTTCTGTTATGATAATAATTTGCGGAAAGCAGTAGGCAGCATGATCTTCTTACCTATCGTATCCCTGTCCGCCAGAAGCAGTCCTTCGGGAAGGGAAGAAGCGGTAAGACAGTCGGGGGAAGAGGCTTCAAATAATCTCATGTGCCAGGTGATATGGGTAAAAACATGATCGGTCTCCCGGATCAGCCGGCCCGGTCGGATCCGGATGCCGTATTTGTTTAGGAAGAGAAGGGCAGGATCATCCGCATCAGGTACATTGGGCAGTTCCCAAAGACCGGCAAGGACCGTATCCTCCGGGCGTTTGGCCAGCAGGATCCGGTCATCTTCCTCGATCAGAAAAACAGCGAGATCTTCGATGCGCCGACTGGTACGGGATTCACGCTTCGGGAGTTCATCCGTTCGCTCTTCAAGGAACGCTTCGCAGCATTCCCGGACAGGACAGGAGAGACATTTAGGCGAGGAGGGCAGGCAGACCGTTTCTCCCAGTTCCATCAGGCCCTGTACAAAAGCCCCGGGATATTCGGAAGGATAGACCTCACGCAGAAGTTCTCTTACGGTTCGTCTGGATGATTCTTTCAGTACATCGTCTTCCAGGGCATACAGGCGGCTTACGACGCGCATCACATTTCCGTCTACGGCGACAGCCGGGAGAGAGAAAGCGATCGCGCCGATCGCGCCTGCTGTGTAATCTCCTATTCCGGGAAGCGATTTGATCTCTTCCAGGGAAGAGGGGAAACCATCCGGTCTTTGTGCGATCAGGACAGCGGCTTTGTGAAGGTTTCTGGCGCGGCTGTAATAGCCCAGGCCTTCCCAGTGCTTCAAAACGTCGTCAAGCGGAGCGTCTGCCAGGTCATATACGGTAGGATAATCGTGCGTAAAGCGTTCAAAATACGGGATCACGGTCTCGATCCGGGTCTGCTGGAGCATGATCTCGGACAGCCAGACATAATAAGGATCCGGCGGATCTGTCCGCCAGGGGAGATCCCTGCCGTTTTCGATGAACCACCTGGCAATAAAAAGCGGCCAGTGAGCGTCGGAAGGCGTTACCGGCCGGTTGATGGTAGAGGGATCTGTCATGGATCAGGCGCGTACGACTTTCCGGGTAGCTACGAGGTCGCATCCGGTCCCGGCCACGTTCTCGATCAGGACATCACCTACGGAAAGAGGCGCTTTTGCTTTGATCTGGCGGGCACAGGCAAGGACTTCTTCGATCTTGGCTTTGGGAACGGTATCGCTTGTCTTGACGGAGACCATTTTCTCATCGCCGTCTTCCACATAGACAGAAGTGGTCACAGTCCGCATAGGCTGAGTCATTTCCTCAGTTGCGTATTTGATCCCGCGCGGGCAGAAATTGCCGGTAACGGCAACGGTCTTTTCGTTTTGTTCGTTCACAGTCCACTCTGCGGTGAGGTGGCATCCTCTCGGGCAGAGAATACAAGTATATTCCATGGTTCCTCCTGTAAAACGGTCACACTTCGAATTGCTCTTCCAGATATTTTATCACATTTTCGTGATGAAGGAAATAGGGAAAAGTGTTGCTTTTCGAATAAAATACGATACAATAACTATAGACTTTATTTTATCCTCCGGAGGCGGAAAACCAATGAAGTATCATGTCGTTTCCTATATCACCGATAAACTGACGGAAGACTTCCCGGATCAGATCGATCTTACCGGGATCACGCATATCAACTACGGCTTTGTCTTTCTGCGTGATGACGGACTCTATATCCGCCGGCCGGACTGCCTGAAAAAAATGAGAAAGATCTGCACTAAGCAGGGAGTTAAGCTGCTGGTCTCCCTGCAGCAATGGGGCGGACAGAAGTTTGACGAAAGAAGCCGGACGGAAGAATGGCGCAGAAAGAACGCGGCGATGGTCCGTGAAGTCGTGGATGAATACGAGCTGGATGGCGTGGACGTCGACTGGGAATATCCGGGACTGAATCTTCGGATCGATCAGCCGATCGAAGATTTTAAGGATGACTATTATATTCTGTTTATGCAGGCGCTCCGGGATGTGCTGCCGGATAAACTGCTGACCATCGCGCACGGCGGGGAGAATCGCCACTGGATCCATACGGATTTCACGAGGCTCGCGCCTATCCTGGATTTCATCAATCTGATGGGATATGATTTCAACTGGTCTTCCCTTGGTTCCTCTCATCATTCCAATCTGTATCCCGCTTCTGTGGGGAAGGTGCAGTCGGAGCTGTGTGATGACAGAGCAGTCAGGTATTATATTTCGCAGGGAGTTCCGTCCTATAAGATCAATATCGGTGTTCCCTACTACGGATATGTTGCGGAACAGGGACCGGAAGGGTTTTACCGTTTCGATCAGATCGAACATCTGCTGAAGACAGATCCTCAGTATGAGCGTCAGTTTGATGAGAAGGCTAAGCAAAGTTATGTGACTAAGAACGGTGTTTTTCATATCGCTTATGATGATGAGAGAACACTGGTGGAGAAATGTAAGTATATCAAAGAAAACCATCTGGGCGGATTGATGGACTGGACCTATAACCATGATCCGGAAGGGCAGGCCCGGAAGATCGTTGCCAGGGAACTGCTGGCGGAAGAGGAGTAAAGCATGACGATTCTGGTAATTGACGGGCAGGGAGGCGCGATCGGGTCGCAGATGGTCAAACGGCTTACAGCGGAGTTCTCCGAGGCAAGGATCATCGCGGCAGGAACCAACAGCATCGCGACAGCATCCATGCTGAAGAGTGGTGCGGTGCAGGCCGCGACGGGAGAAAACGCGGTGGTGACCTGTTCGAAACTGGCTGATATCATCGTCGGGCCGATCGGGATCGTTCTGGCGGACGCGCTGATGGGAGAGGTCACGCCTAAGATGGCTAAGGCGGTCGGCAGAGCGAAGGCAAGCCGTGTGCTGATCCCTGTTTCGAAATGTGACACACTGGTCGCCGGTGTTCCCGGCGTCCCTATGTCCGTACTGATCGAAGACGCGATCGTTAAGATACGAGGCCTTATAGGCAATCCTGTGGAAGTTTAAGAAAAATAAAATATTGAATTAAACCGCAAGTTTTGGGCAGAATTCAGGGTTCTGCCCTTATTTTTTTTGCAAAAACATAAAAATCGTTTAAAAATTTCCTGTAAAAATGCCGACAATAATAGTAAAGGGGTATTTTTGCCCGGCAAAAGGAGGTCGTTATGATGGTACTCAGATTTCGGGAAGGCGTGCATGAATATGCAGGTCTGCCGATCGTCGAAAAAAAGTATGAGGACATCCGGGACAAAATCTGGCTCAGTATCAAACCGATCGATCTGTGGGATGAGTATGTCAAAAGCTGTGTGACTTTTCGGATCGCGGAAGACTATTTCGCAGTCTGTCAGATCCCGCTCTTTGAGAATCCGGATATCGTCACCTCCCAGGTGATCGAGATATTCCAGATCGATGAATGGGGGATCACAGCAGAAGAACTGTTTGATAAGGCACTGGAGAATCAGCGGGTGCATACCGTTTATCTCTATCATCTGGATGATTATCTGTACTATTGTCAGGAGCTGATGGCGCCGAAGCCGACAAATCTTCTGGATAAAAGCAAGTGGGGAGATCCTGCCGGTGCGATGCTGCTCTGGTATGGAGAATATATCTCTTTCAGTGCCAACCTCATGTGTGACAACCGACTGCTTTGCAGGATCCGTGACGAACTGAACAGCGGATTCTACATCTTCCCGGCCTCACGGCATCGGATCCTGATCCAGAAAGCCGGCCGCGCTCCCTGCTTTGAGGAACTGATCAGGATGGGAAAGGAGATCAAACGCAGTGAGGTACCGGATTACTTTCTTGGTGAAGATATCGAGTATTTCGATCCGATCAAAGAGACCATGACAAACGCCTCACGCTGCGCTGGCCAGAATCTCATCCGCGGATTCTGAGATCAGAAAGAGGTGGATCCATTGAAGAAAAAACGAAGAATCATTCTGCTGGTCATTCTTCTGCTGATTACAGTTGTCGGTATCTGTCTTTCCGGTCATATGAAAAAGAAGGAAGGCAGTGCGATGAGGTCCGGGCGAAAACCGGTCCGGGAAGTGTTGGCAGTTTCAGATGAGATAAAGCGATCGGAACCGTCGGAAGAAACGGAATCCTCTTTAGAAGAGGATATCGCAACGGAAGAAGAAGCATCTTCATTGCCGGAGAAAGCCGCAGAAGAGGAAATATCTTCATTGCCGGAGAAAGCCGCAGAAGAGACAATATCTTCATTGCCGGAGACTGTTACGGAAGAGGAATCACCAGTCGAAACAGTTTCTTCTGAAGTGAAAGAAACTGTCGAATCTGCGGAAACATCGGAATCGGCAGCATGTACTCATGAGTGGGTCGATATCGTGGAAACAGTCGAACATCCGGAACAGGGCCACTATGAGGAGATCGTTCTGCAGGAAGAATGGGATGAGATTCGCGATATCGTGGAGTTTTGTCGTACAGAGAAATGCCGTTGCCGCTGCGGCGCCTTGTTTGACACGGACTTGGAGTGGGAGATGCATTCCATCGAACACGCGGACGACGAAGAGGATATCCATGACAGCTTTACCGTTACCTATATTGATGAAGAAGTCATTACAGGGCAGGAAACGATCCATCATGATGCTGTTACACAGACGGTCTGGGTGATCGACCAGGCAGCATACAGTAAAGAGGTCGTAGTGGGGCAGATCTGCAGGATCTGCGGAAGTCAGACAGATGGTAAAGAATAGAAAAGAGGAAAAAACGATGAGACAAAAAGCAAGAATATGGTTGGTCATTATCATGGCGCTCATTATGATGATCTCCGGTATGGACCTTCCTGCGATAGCCGAGGAGATCGAGGAAAAGGAGGATCTTATCCTGATTTCCGTAGAGGGCTGGGGAGCGGGATTCGAGATCGGTGAGTATGGACTCTTTGAAGGACAGAGTGGACATATCGAGGTGACCGGCGACAGCGAAAACCTGTTTCAGACGGTAGACGAACACACAGTGGCGATCGAACGATCACTGGCCGGTTCTTCCATGGATTTCTGTGTATATACCGGTTGGACCTATGCAGAAGTACTGGAAGTGACCCATATGGATGGAAGTGTTGAAGAGATAGAGACTGCTTACGGATACGGAGCGGTAACAAAGATCGATCTGACGGATGCCCGGGAGGTCCGTCTGGTCGTCGGTACGATGGAAAGGTATGTCGACCTTGTTGTGATCGATCAGAGAGTGAATGATACAAAAAAGGGCGGAGAAGAGCTTCGTTCAGCCGCGCCGGAGGAAGGTGAAACGACCATTTCGCTGATGCCGGACAGCGGGCACAGCGGAAGGGCTTATGACAATACGAATGGCAATCATCTGTTCTGTCTGGATATGTCGATGGGCGTCCCATCGAATGGACAGACGTTCTACTATTCCGACCTGGCTTCATATCTGGAGGCGACCGGACGCAGCGCCAGTCTTCAGGCGCTGTACTTCGTCCTGTATAATTACTGGACGAACCGTTATCCTTCTACAGGGACTCCGACTTACCAGATGACTTTGTGCAGTGAAGATGACTGGCCATATCAGAATATGATCACGGGCGTTATCTGGAAACTGATGGGATTTGATCCCGCCGGCTATGGAGACGAATATAAAAACGCGATCGAAGATATGGCAGAGGAGGCGCTGGCTTATGCGGATGCCTATCCAAACGGACGTTTTCCCGAAAACAGCATCATTGAATCTGTTGGCGCGCTTTATCCGGAAACAGGCAGCAGCACACAGCCGATGATCTCGATCGGAACGCCCGTTTATCATGGATATCTGCGTGTTCATAAAACGAACAGTCAGGCTTCCGAGGCGTTTTTGGCTGCGCATCCTGTGACAGGAGCTGTATACGGTGTCTTTTCCGATGAAAGTGCGGCTGCTTCAGCCAAAGCAAAACAAACGAGTTCGAATACGAATATCGGGACAGAAGGAACCACAGCGACGCTTACAATAGGAAGCGACGGATATTCAGAGATCCTGGAACTTTCTCCCGGCAGTTACTGGATCGTAGAGATCGCCCGCCCGACAGATACGGCTTGGCAGTGGGATCCGGTGATCCATGCTGTCAGTGTCACAGCGCAGAACACAGAGGAAGCGCCGGTCATCGTCGATTCGGAAGAACTTCTGGTCGGCAGGATCAGGGTCACTAAGACCAGCAGCAATACAGCGGCTACTAACGGGAATGCCTGCTATGATATGACAGGGATCCGGTTTGATGTATACAAAACTAATACAGGTACATCATCAGCCCCGGCGCTTTCCGATAAAGTGGGTTCGCTGACGATCATCTCGTATGACGTGGACACCTCCACAGGCACATCGGATCTTCTGGAGGGATTGAATCCGGGCACTTACTGGATCCAGGAAGCCGCGGGTACGAATACGGGTACCGGTTATATCTATGATTCCATTGTCAAGAGTGTCACGGTCGAACCGGAAAAAACCGTGGAAGTGTCTTTTTCCAACGCGCCTACACTGGACCCGAATCGGATTCAGATCGTGAAAAGCAGCAGTACACAGGGAAATCATCGGATCACTGAGTCTTCGGCAACGTTCAAAGTGGAGTTCTTCGACAACTATACCTGGAGTGGAAGCCCTGTCCGGACATGGTATTTTAAAACCAGTCAGGGCTTCGCGTTTCTGAATAATTCCGCGTATCTGGATCCGGCCTATACAAGCAGCGCGTTATATACGACATCGTCCAGCAGCAACGCTTTTCCACTGGGGTCGATCCGCGTGACAGAAGAAAAGGCGCCGGATGGGTATCTGGCGTCCGGATTTGAACTGAAAGGCACCATCACGATCAGCCAGTCGACCGGTGAAGCAGCGTTTCAGTGGGTAAGCCCGGAAACCAGCGGGAAACTGAAGTATGAACCGGATGGCAGTCCCTCCTATCTCAACGACGCGGTTTTTGCCGGCGTTCGATTCCGGAAAGCGGATAAAGAAACAGGTCTTTCTGCCGCACAAGGCGCGGCAAAGCTGGATGAGGCTCAGATCAGTATTTATAATCACAGCGGACATGATATTATCCTGAAGAACGGAACTATGATCGCGGATGGTTCCCTGGTCATGACACTGACGACCGATGAAGAAGGTCAGGCACTTTCCGCGGCAGACGCTTTGCCCGTGGGCAGTTATTACGCTGTGGAGACGACGGAGCCGGAAGGATACCTGCGCAATGACGGATGGAAAGTCGAATTCAGTATCAGCGAGGCTGACCATGGGACGATCAAAGATCTGACGGATGAGAGCTTTCTTTTGAAAGAACAGATCATACGCGGCGGAGTGGCGCTGGAAAAATGGGATATCGATCTGATGAGTCAGAGCGCGCAGGGAGACGCGGATTTCGCGGGTATCAGTTTTCGGATCACAACGCTGAACGATCATCCTGTCCTGGTGGAAGGAATCGATTACAGCAAGGGACAGGTCGTATATACATTGACGACCGATGAAGACGGAAACGCGTCTAGTCCAAAGGATCTTCTTCCTTACGGGAAATATCAGATCGAGGAGATCGCGACAAACGGGAAGTACCTTCTGACTTCCGGCGAAGCCCAGATCCTGTGGATCCATACAGATGGAGAGATCATCACCGCTAATACAGAAGGAGGAAAGATCATATTCAGCGACGAAGTAGGAAAAGGGGCGGTCATGATCGAGAAACAGGATGAGGAATGTGAGCTGTCCCAGGGAGACGCCTCATTCACGGGGATCCGTTACGCGGTCGTGAACCGGTCCCTGAAAGAGGTAAAAATAAAAGATACGATCTACGCGCCGGGAGTCGTCGTGATGATCCTGACACTGGGAGAAGACGGAACAGCCATATCAGAAGAAAGAGCACTGCCCTACGGATCTTACGGTGTTTATGAACTGAGGTCGAATGCGCTGATCGCGCCGGGTGATATCTATAACAATTCCGATAAACTCGGTACGAGCATATTCGCGAACGAGAACGGCTACCTTTTCAAGGAGCAAAGCGGAAAAATCGAGCTGAGAACAGATGGACAGACGGAAAAAGTTCTTTTTTCAGATGCTGTCCTGCGAGGCGGAGTCAGCTTTTCAAAGATCGACAGAGAACTGGATCAAGCCTTGCCGCAGGGAAACGGAACACTGGAAGGAGCGATCATCGAGATCGTGAATCGGAGTCAGAATCCGGTTTTTGTGGAAGGGGAGATCTATGCGCCGGGAGAAGTCGTTCTGACATTGACTACCGATGAAAACGGGATCTGTGGGACAGAAGATAATGTGCTGCCTTATGGTACGTATGAAGCGAGGGAGAAGGAAGCGTCCGAAGGCTACCTTGTTTCCGACTGGCAGGTCACCTTTGAGATCCGGGAAGCAGGTGAGATCGTGAAGCCGGAAGTTCTTCCGGAGCAGATCAAGCGATGTGATATACGGTTTTCGAAAGTCGATATCGACGGTTCTCCTATGCCGGGCATTCCATTCCGGATCTCACTGCTGGATACGGAAGGCAAAGTGATCGAATCACATGTTATCGTTTCGGATGCGAACGGTATGGTCAATACCATGGATCGGAAGAAGACGGAAGGGAACATCAATATCCTGGACTTGTATGTGAAAGACGGCCGATTCAGCGATGAATCCATGCTGGATGGAAGTGCGGCTGTCTGGTTCGGGGCAAAGGATACGCAGTCCATGAAAGAAGGAAAAGGCGCGCTGATCTATGGGAGTTACCGGATCGAGGAACTGCAGTGTGAAGCGAACAAAGGGCAGGTGATGCTGTCGGAGGAAATATTTGTCTCTTCTTCAGATGAAGAAGAGTTCGATCTGTCCGAAGTGTTCACAGACGGTTCTCTGAACTCGCTGGGTAATCTGTTTATCGATCTGATCATTCATCCGAGTACTGATCTGATCGATATTACGTCCAATTCCAAGTCTCTCACGATTGGGAAAGAGGTCTCCATCAAAGATATTTTCTATTATGACCATCTGAAGATCGGGCAGGCATACTGCCTGGTGACAAAGATCTATTATGAAGATGCCGGCGGAAGTATGCGCCAGATCGAAGAATCTTCCATTCACTTCGAACCGGAAAAGGTGGATATTACCAATACTTCCTACGGTATGGTCGAGAGCGAATGTATCATTGATTCCTCCGAGATGAGCGGAGGCCGTATTCACGCGGTGTCGATCCTCCTGACCGAATCGGAAGGGAAGGAGATCGAACTTCTCGTTCATAATGAAGACTGCAAAGATGAACGCCAGATGCTTTGGCTTCCCACGATGCGTACCGTTGCTTCCGACAGCCAGACGAATGATCATATCGGTACGACACGGCAGGAGGCGTCCATTCGGGATATCGTTTTCTACGAGAACTTGGCTCAAGAGCATATGTATCGCCTGGTGGCGGTATTGAAAGAAGTGGGTACAGGAAAGATCGTAACAGATGCCGAAGGAAAGGAATGTGTTGTCGGGATACTGCTTCGCGTCAGCGAAAACGTGGAAGAAGTTGAAGAAAAATCATACGGTTTTCTGGGACCTGCAAGCGGTGAGCTGATCATGCCTGCTTTTGTCTTTGACGCGACGGCTTATGAAGGGAAAACGCTGGTCGTAACGGAATTGCTATTTGATTATGACCTGTACGATGAAGAACTGGATTATACCGCGAATGAGGCTGCGATCATTCTGCGGCATGATTCGCTGAACGATCAGGATCAGCAGGTGTTTTATCCGGAATTACCGAAGGAAGAGTCTTCGTCCGAAGTCAGTTCAGAACCCGAACAGGAATCGAGTTCAGAGATAAGTTCTAAGCCGGAATCACAGCCAGAACCGGAAAAACCCGGGCCGAATCCGCCGACAGGCGATCACATGTCGACAGGATTCTATACCGGTGCGATCGTAATGGGACTCGCGGCTTTTTGTTTCGTTCTGATCCTGAAGCACAGAAACAATTCCGGGAAGACCTGAGACTGACCGGAAAGCTTCTCACAGGCTCCGCTTAGAGGGTCCTGTGAGAAGCTTTCTTCTGATTTCTTCGGAATAAAAAGAAAAAAACAAAAGTTTTCCTTTACAAAACAGAGGGAATCTGCTAAACTATCATCCATGGACGATTAGCTCAGCTGGGAGAGCGCCCGCTTGACGTGCGGAAGGTCACAAGTTCGAGCCTTGTATCGTCCATTTTTTGTTGTCTTTATACGCCAAACGGGGTATAATGGTAAGAGCAGGAATATATACACTGCGCAAGGAGGATCATATGATATCGTTTGGAACAGGTGGATGGCGAGCCGTAATCGGAGACGAGTTTATTCGATCCAATATCCAGCTCCTCGCCAAAGCTATGGCAATCAAAATGAAACAGGAAGGAAAGACCAGACAGGGTATCATCATCGGATATGACCGTCGGTTCCTTTCCAAAGAGTCCATGAAATGGCTCGGACAGGTGTTCGCGGCGGAAGGGATCAAGGCAATGCTTGTCAATCGGGCATGTCCGACACCGCTCATCATGTTTTATGTCCAGCGCCATCACATGCCCTACGGCATGATGGTCACTGCCAGTCATAATCCAGCCATTTACAATGGCATCAAAGTGTTTATCCAGGAAGGACGGGACGCGGATAAAGAAACGACGAACGAGATCGAGGCGATCGCTTCCGGGATCGATCCTGCCGATATTCAGGAGATGGATTATGATGAGGCTTTGAAGAAAGGCCTGATCGAAGAAATCTATCCGCTCAATGAATATCTGGATGATATCCTCAGAAAAATCGATGTCGAAGCGATCAAGAAAGCAAATCTTCGAATCGCCTTTGATCCCATGTACGGCGTATCGGAAGTACCGCTTAAGACCCTGCTTCTGACAGCGCGCTGTGATGTGGAAACGATCCATGATAATCATGATACGCTGTTTGGCGGCAAAATGCCGGCGCCGACAGAGCAGACACTTCGTCAGCTTGTTTCGCGTGTCATGGATTACCCGTTCAATATCGGTATCGCGACTGACGGTGACGCGGACCGTCTGGGCGTTATTGATGATACCGGAAGATATCTTCATGCCAACGATATTCTTGTCCTTCTGTATTATTATATGATCAAGTACCGCGGGATGCACGGGCCGGTCGTCAGGAATATCGCTACCACGCATATGCTGGATAAGATCGCGGACCGGTTTGGCGAGAAATGCTATGAAGTTCCTGTCGGTTTCAAATATGTCTCCGCGAAAATGTCCGAGGTCGACGCGCTGGTGGGCGGAGAATCCTCCGGCGGCTTGACCGTCCGGGGTCATATCAATGGAAAAGACGGTATCTACGCGGCCATGCTGCTCGTCGAGATGATCGCGGTGACCGGACGCAGTATTTCCGAGATCTATCGGGATATTGAAGCGGAATGCGGCAGTATCTATATGGAAGAACGGGATTACCACTTCACGCATGACAAGAAAGAGTGGATGCAGCATATCCTGTTTGAAGAACGCAGGCTTCCCACGATGCCGTTTGAGATCGATTATGTCTCCTATATGGACGGATGTAAGGTCTACTTCAAGAACGGCGGCTGGATCATCGGACGTTTCTCCGGTACAGAACCGCTGATCCGTATTTTCTGTGAAATGCCGAAAAAGGAAGACGCGGCAAGATGCTGCGATATCTTTGCCGGGTTCCTGGGATTGATCTGATGGATCCTGTGATCAGACTTCATCTGAAATTTCACGGACAGGTGCAGGGCGTCGGGTTTCGATATCGTGCTCAGCATGCGGCGAACGCGCTCGGTCTGACCGGCTGGGTCGAAAATCAGTGGGACGACAGCGTGGAGATGGAAGTTCAGGGAACGGAAGAAGCGATCGGCAAAATGATCCGGATGATCAACCAGGGGACATTCGTCCATATAGCCGGGATCGAACGGAAAAATGTTCCGTTAGTGGAGAAAGAGCGATCTTTCAGAGTTCGAGGTTATTATGGTTAGCGCCATATAGACATAAAAAACAACCAAGTAAAACCAATTAGGAGCGGATCGACTCATATATGATATGATGAGATCGTTCAAGTAATCAAAGAATTATAAGGAGGCTGTCATGGCATTTAGTTTAGATGTAGTTAATCCCGAAGAAGTGAAGGAAAAAGTAGAGCAGGAACTGGCTGTTCCCGCGGAGATCAATCCCGAAGTCGCTAAGGCAGCGGAGCAGAAAGTTGCCGAGATCATGGCGGTGGATCTGGATTCCTTCGAGCACAGAAAAGAATTTACCACGGCGATCGATACCTTCGGTCAGGATGTTGTTCAGAAATCCGAAGTAAAGAACGAGATCCTCAGCAAAAGAATGGCGGAGCTTTCCAAAAACGGCACCGAGTCCGGTGAAGTCGCCAAAGGACTGGAAGATCTGGCGATCCGTATGAGAGATCTGGATCCTTCCGGAATCGATTTCGCGAAAAAAGGCCGTATCGGGAAGGTCTTCAATCCCGTTCGCCGTTACTTTGACCGCTACAAATCAGCTGATGCCGAGATCGCCGATATCGTTAAGTCTCTGGAAAAAGGAAAAGGGACACTGAAGAACGATAACACCACTCTTGAGCTGGAAGAGGCCTCTATGAGAGAGATCACCAAACAGCTCAACCAGAAGATCGAGATGGGTACAGCACTGGATACCTATCTGACGAATGCGCTGGAAGAACAGAAAGCACTGGGCGGAAATGAAGATAAAGTCCGTTTTGTCGAGGAAGAGGTACTGTTCCCCCTGAGACAGCGGATCATGGACTTCCAGCAGCTGCAGGTCGTAAATCAGCAGGGTATCGTCGCGATGGACGTTATCCGTTCCAATAACAAAGAACTGATCCGTGCTGTCGACCGTGCCGAGACCGTAACGGTTTCCTCCCTGCGTACGGCTGTGACCGTCGCGGGAGCGCTGTACAATCAGAAGATCGTTCTGGAGAAAGTACAGTTACTGAACGCATCGACCAACGCGATGATCGAAGCAACATCCAAGATGCTGAAAGATCAGGGCGTAGCGATCCAGCAGCAGGCTACGGAAGCCAATATCTCTGTCGAGACTCTGAAGGCATCCTTCGCCAATACGCTCTCTGCCCTGGATGACATCAGCAACTACAAGCAGCAGGCTCTGCCGAAGATCGCGAAGACGATCGCTGACTTCAGAGAGCTGGCTGAGACCGGTGAGAAACGGCTCATCGAAATGGAAAAACGAGGAGCTTTCCTGGATCTGGAGACCACCGCGGCTCAGCAGAAAAGACTTTAAACCAGATAATAATGAGGTTAACAGATGAGGAGAAAAAGTAGTTCAGGACTTCTTTGGGTCATTATCGGAGTAGTTGCGCTCGTGATTCTTCGAAATGTCTTCAAAGGGTCTTCTGCCTCCGGCGGAGGAGCCAGCGTGTTCAGCATCTTTCTGATCACGGCACTGGTGATCATCGTGATCGTTGTCGCGGCGACGATTACGATCATTCTGCTCATCCACAAGGATGATAAGAAGGTCACCAAGGCAAAGGAAGCTCTGGCGGAAGGAAAAGTCGATCAGCTGAGTACGGTTATCGGATCCTATAAAGGTAAATACGGAATCGGCTCGATCGCTGAGATCGCTTCAAGACAGGTGACGAATATCGATAAAAAAGGTCCGAGCCTTCTGAAGATGGTCGACGAGAAATTTGAACCCGGCAGCATGAGCCATGATCGTTTTACAGTACCCATCCAGAACGGAATCGAGACAGTACGGCAGAACAGCCTGACGCTCGCGAGGATGCTGGAAGGGTTTGACGATCAGGACTTCCAGAAACTGGCCAAACTCATGCAGACCGGTGAATACCGGCATGATCTGATCGATGATGAGATCCAGAAAGAACGCTATCTGATCTATCAGAATAATATGTCTGAGATGGAAAGGATCGTCAGTACCAACGAGCGGATGCTCCTGACGCTGGACCGGATCAGCGTGGAGCTCAGTAAACTGGAGACTAATCAGATCGACCAGGAAGGTTCCAAGATCCTGGAAGAGATCGAAGAACTGACCAAAACAGCGAAATTCTATCAGTCGAAACTCTAAGGATTTCAGAAACATCAAAAAAGAAGCCATCCTGTATCAAAAACAGGATGGCTTCTTGCGTTTCCTGGAATAGCCGGATGTCCGGCTGATAGCCGTTTTATTTGGCGATAGGACAAGCACCCATGATGGTATCCCAGATATACCAGCGGCCGTATTCATTGTCACGGATATGGACACTGTCACCAACGGGATCGAAGATCCATTTCTTGTCTTTGGAGTAGTAGTACTGATACTCGCTGCTCTTATAGTTTCTCATTTCCGCGGTCGTGATCAGGAACAGTGAATGCTGATAAATGTTTACGAAGGTTTGGTCTCTGCTCATTTCCTGATAGTAGGGATACCATTCCGTATTAACCAGTTTGGGGTTGATCAGTTTGTTTCCGAAATCATCCCAGGTACAGTCGATCTCGTACCACTGGCCGCTGATATAGGCGACGTTCCAGGCATGTCCGCCGACATCCTGCGGCGTGGAACCGGCCATACCGCTGACATAGACCGCGTTCAGGCCGACCTGCTGCATCAGATAGATGTAGGCAAGGGAATAACCGTCGCAGACCGCGGTGTTCGGTACGCCTTCCTGATTGTGGACCAGAGCGCCGAACGCTGTATGGCCAAGGTCGTTATAGGCGAGCTGTTTGTTGTAATACAGATCATAATCATAGTTGACCAGAGCGATCAGTTTGTCATGGATCTGCGTCGCGATCGTCATTTCAGCCTTGGTCGTATCGATATCTTTAAGGAAAGCGGCGACAGCCTGATTGAACTGTGCCATATCCTGCTGGAAGGTAGGATACGCTTCTACAAAGAAGTAAACGGTGTAGGGAGAATTGGCGTCCTTGCGGCCGTATTTCCAGCTGATGTTGCGGGAGATGTACAGATAGTAGAGTTCCGGATGGTCGTACAGCATGCACCAGAAGCAAAGGTTGACCGCATCCTTGAAGTCCTGGCTCGTCGGGTTGTCATAGGTCAGGTACGCGACATAGTTGCTGCCGGAGGGATCAGAGGCGGCCATCATGAAGGTATCGTAGAGTTCCTGTCCCGCATCGTTAAGACATTCATAGTAATAGAAAGATTTCGCGTTGTTGATCAGCGGACTGGTTTCCGGATACTGATAGTCACGCATAGCCCGATCGATGCGCTCGATCTCTTCCTGGCTGGCTTCTTCGCCGTCTCCCAGAGGCTCAGCGGTCACGATGTCACCGACGGGGAAAGCAGCCATCTGCAGTACTTCCGACGGGGCTGTCTGGGCTTCGACGGTTTCTTCTTCGGATTCTTCCTGAGAAGCTTCTTCAGAGGATTCTTCCTGAGATTCTTCCTCAGGTGTATTGATCGCAGGGGCGGCAGCTGCCGCTTCTTCTTCGATGGCTGCGGTCACTTCTTCCTTTAATGAAGCAGCGGCGGCATCTTTGATCTCGTCTTCCGATACGGTCGCGGCTGAGGTGCAGCCGGTCAGAAACAGTGCCAGAACCAGTAAAATGGCCAGACTTTTAACAAAAACAGAACGTTTCAACAAATTCTCCTCCTTTGAAGAAAATCAGAATCAATATAAATGATATCATAAAAAGTTCAGCAAATGCAATAGTACTTTTCGGCAGGATTCATTCCATTACCGACCATTTTTATCTTCCGTTTTCTGATAATCATAGTAGGCATGGACAAGATTTCGATAGCCGAGCTTTTTTATTTCTTCATATTTGATCCGGAACCGGGCTTTCGTATGGGTATCTGATAAAAGATAACGAATGCATTCCTGCGCGTAGTGGTCGATCTCCTGAAGAGAGAACGTTGTGTTGATCATGGAGAAAAACCAGTTGCTCCATGTCAGTTCATGATCCCTTGCATTCTCCAGCAGTTTACGATTAAACAGGCGAATGAAAGCTTTTGCGGCTCTTTCTCCGCTTTGGTCGTTCCGCTTTTTCCAGCGGGCAAGCGCGCGGGTCTTGCGACGCATTTTCTGCTTGAGTTTGGTGATGGTAGCCGGAGCGATATCGACTGTCTTTTCATCGATCACGAAACCTAAAAATACCCATGGTTCTCCCGGAGAGAAATAAGATTCTTTTTTCGGGTTGACACACAGTCCTTTATCCTCCAGAAAAGATCGAATCTCACTGGCGTAGTCTCGGACTTCTTCAAGGGATTTTCCGAAAACAATGATATCATCCGAATATCGGGCGTAAGGGATCGAACGGTTTTCGAAGGAAAGGTCCAGATCCCGCAAATACAGGTTCGCAAAAAAAGAAGAAAGCGGAGTTCCCGCCATGATCCCCTTTTGCTCAATGACCTTCCGGCCCTGATCGATCACTTCTTTCTCTTCCAGCAGCGACCGCAGAAAGGAGAAGAGCGGAGGATCATCGGCAAGGACCGTTTCCAGCATCGGAATAAGCCGCGAGATCGGGATGGAATTGAAATAGTCGTGGATATCCACCTTATATGCGAACATCTCATGGATGCCGGAAGTCCGGATCAGTCTTCTGACGGCGTCCTTGGCTGTTTTCCCGGGCCGGAAGGAATAGAGGCAGTGGGAGAACAGATGATCGTATTTTCGAAGAAGCAGATAGGTTAGGAGTTTGGTCACTGTGTTTTCTGCCGGGGGATAAGTATAGACGACCCGTTTCTTTTCAGAGCTCAGTTTACTGATGATCGCTTTTTTCGGCAACGCAAAGCGCTCCCCGCGGGAGATCCCTTCACAGACGGGGAGATAAGTTTTTTCGTCGATCATCGTTCTGAGATCTTTCAGGAAATAGGTCGGACAGGCCAGAGAAGATTTGTAGTCGTAGAACGCTTCCCAGACGGCCGGATCCGACAGTTGGTCAAGCAGTGACATGGTGACTCCACAAAGAATGGATTATTTACGCGTCGCTGCACGCGTTGCGTGCTTCGCGACGCTGCCCCAAAAGTCTTTCCTCCAGGGATGAACAAGCTCATCCCTGGAGGTCAGACTTCTTGGCACTGTAAATAAAAAACAGAAAGAGAAAGCGTTAAATCCCGGAAATTCCGGGATATACCAGACCGTACACAAACCGGCTGCCTGCGAAGCCATAGGATAGCTTGTGCCGGGCCCGCCACAGGCACAGCGAGGCTGTATTCTCTTTCTGTTTTTTTCGTAATTCAGATGCGTTTGAGATATTTCACAAACGCTGTAGCGCAGCGGATCAGATCCTCAGCGCCGAACGGACACGGGTGACCACATATTCACGAGTGTTCCACCAACCATCGTGGTCATAGTAGAAACGAAGATAGGGCGTTCCTTCCATCTGGCAGCCACGGCGAATACGGTTGGATTCGCTGCTTTCGGATTTCAGCTCGACGACCAGTGCTTTGCGGCCGGCCTGGTACAGCGTGAAGATCGTAGCGCTGCTCTTGGGGTCTTTTTCGCTCGCAGCCTGATAGGCAGGGAAATCTTCAGCGAAGATATGGGCGAAATACTGTACATAGTTTCCGGGATAGTTATACTGGTTTTCTTCCGCGGGCATCTGCTCGCCCCATGAAAATCCGGAAGGTGCCTCTTCGCTATAGGAATTCTGGCTGTAGGAAGAGAAAGATGAAGACTGATTCTGGGAAGGCTGACTGTCCGCATAAGATTCAACTTTGTTTACGACCTTTTCCGTTGCTTCGGTCACGGTTTTCACAAGTTTGTCGAGTCCGAGGTCGGCAGCGCCGCCAAGTATTTTTTTGAAAAGACCCATGAGATTCCTCCTGTTGATTAAAACTTAATGATATAGTTGACGATTTCAAACGGATGGATCGTCCGTTGAATCGCAGGTTCACAAATTGCCTCACCGATCGCTTCCTCGAGCAGATTCGCTTCCTGATAGGACTTGATGTCGTAGGAAGAGGTGATCCTGATCCTGTGGGTGCCGCCGCGATATTCATGCAGTCTCAGAATGATCGCGTCCTGATCTTCCGCCTTTTTGACCGCGTCGATATGGACACCTTCTCCTTCGATTCGGAAAAGGTCGTTGTCTTCGAGATCGAACCGGCCTTGGACCGTCTTCAGCGGCAGGTTGATGATCTCGCTTTCCTCGATCACGCCTCCTTCGACAGGACCGTTTTTATGCGGCAGCAGGGAATAGGTAAAGTCATGCTCGCCCATATCCGCTTCGGTGTCGGGATGCTTGCCGCTCTTGAGCAGAGAAAGCTTAATGGTCTGATCCTTGGCGTTATAACCGTATTTACAGTCATTCAGGATCGCGACGCCGTAGTTTTGCTCGGAAATGTCTCCCCATTTATGGCCTACGACTTCGAACCTGGCCATATCCCAGCTGTTATTATAGTGCGTGGGGCGTTCCACATGGCCATACTGAATATCGTAAGTCGCCTTGGTGGAGCGGATGGTCGTCTCGAAGGCTGTTTTAAGGAGACGATGATCTTCATGCCAGTCGACATGTGTAACAAAATCGATCCGGCGCGAATCCCTGTAAAGGATCATATCCTGGTCAATGACAGATCGATTATAAATAAACCGAAGACCAAGGACCATTCTCAGCGGGCCGATCTCTTTCAGCACCACTTCCCCGTTCGCAGAGGCATATTCCTTCTTCTGTGTATAGAACAGATCGATATCCCAGTTATCATAGTTGACCGGCTTGTCCTCAAAGATCTCCAGCGCGTTGCCAAGCCCCGAAAGGACCTCGCGGTCTTCATCCTTGTCGTAGATCTTGTCCAGGAAATGCTGAGCGTTCAGATGAAGAGTATAATGCGGCGTTTCGACTGTATCGCCGGAGAAGGCAAAGGGAACGGCAGATTCCTTCGTTCCGGGTTTTGAACGGAAGGAAGTCAGAGAAACGGCTTTGGCCGGGATCTCTACGAAATAGCCTTTTTCTTTCTTCTGAGAAGGCAGGGCCTTTCCATCCAGCATTTCGAAGGTCAGATCGCCTTCCGCCGGAACAAAAGCAAGATCCTTCCGGTCATAACTTCCGAAATGATAGGCGGTATAGGTGCCGCTCTCAGGATGGATCAGATAGGATAAAGCCTTGCTTTCGACTTTTCCCGCATCTTCCAGGACCTTCTCATACATTTTGTCCGAGTCTTCATATACCTCGCGGATGGATGAGCCGGGGATGATATCATGGAACTGCAGTTCAAGAACCGTTTCCCAGCTGTCGTACAGTGTTTTTGCGTCGTAAGGAGCACCGAGGATATAGGCGAGGGAGGACAGCCATTCCGCTTCGGAAAGGGCATATTCGCTCTTGCGGTTATACCGTTTGTTATGTCCCTGGGAAGTATAGGTCCCGCGATGATATTCAAGGTACAGTTCACCGTCCCATACCGGCACTTCACGGATCGGTTTGTCCTCATAAGCGGCTACGTCTTCATGAAGCCGGTCGAAAAATTCGCCGGCGCTGGAGGTTTTGACGTTCGGAAGGCCGGGGATCCGGTCCATGGCACGACGCATCTTCAGCATATCGTGGTCGACTCCGCCGCCTCCGTCCCCGCGTCCGTAGGAGATCAGATATTTACGTGTGATCTCTTTGTTGCGCTGTTTCTTCCATCCGCCGATGATGCCGGCCGGTGTGATATTGCCGTTATAGGTGGAAAAGCGCTCTTTGATCTCCCGTTCGCTGCCCGGAATATCGATGAAGTAGGTGAGGACCTCGGTCCCGTCCAGTCCACGCCATTTGAAAATGTCGTTCGGCATGCTGTTGAACTGGTTCCAGCTGATCTTGGTCGTCGCGAAGGTCTTGATATTACAGAGTTTCAGGATCTGCGGAAGCGCCCAGCTGTAACCGAATACGTCCGGCAGCCACAGATACTGGCTTGGTTTGCCGAATTCCTCGCGGAAGAAACGGATCCCGTGTTCGAACTGTCTTGCCAGGCTTTCACCGGAAGTGATGTTGCAGTCGGCTTCCAGCCACATACCGCCGTCGGCTTCCCAGCGACCTTCCAGCACTCTCTGACGGACGCGTTCGAACATCTCGGGTGCGTCTTTTTTCAGATCCTTATAGACCTGAGGAGAGGAATGCATAAAGACGTATTCGTCGAATTCTTCCATAAAGCGAAGGACCGTCGAGAAGGTCCGCTGAACCTTTTCTCTGGTATGTTTCAAACGCCAGAGCCAGGCAACGTCGATATGGGAATGGCCTACCGCATAGGCGGTGATATCCGTGGTCTTCTCCATCCGGTCGAATTCAGCCATCAATACATCCAGCGCCTTGCCGATCGTTGAAAGATATTTGTCCCGATCCCAGTTGATCTCGGCCAGAGCCTTATCCAGCGCGTGTTCCAGTTCATACCGCAAAGGGTCGTCTTCACTCATCAGGGGAAGAGAACCTGCGATCGCGCGGGTGAAATAATACATCTCATCGGCGGCTTTATGGAGATAACCCAGTTCGGCCTGCTTATACTCGTGTGTGGAGATCCGGTGAGGGCCACCGCCTTCCAGTCCCGTCCAGAGCAGGAATGTCAGCCGGACATCCTTTCCGGCCATATCCTCAAAGACTACGTCATTATGATAGGTATCGACGCCCTGATAACGGATCCCGTCGACATACAGGAGCGACTCGAATCCCCGGCCGTATCCGCCGTCCGTCTTGCCGAAATCAAACAGACCGACGACTTCATATCCATTTCGTTTTTCGGGCATTTTTACAGTTTTTTCGATCCAGAGATAGCGGTCACGGCCGACAAATGTATCACCCTGACGATACTCATATCCTTCCACGAGAGCCGGGACTTCGGTATGGACATCGTCCGGTCCGAGCGGGTCATCCATAGCCGTCATGGGAGAGATGGGAACCATGTCCACATAGCGCCTGGAAGCCATCTCCTGGGCTCTTCGCTGGAACTTTTCTACAGCATAAAACATAGGTTTGCTCCTTTGTATTCAGGCTTATTTTCACTATAGCAGGCGACTTTGTGAAAAGCAAGAGATATCTTGAATCCAGCGGTAAAATCCAGTACAATAGCAGGAGAAACTGATTTGTCAAAGGACGATTTACCTATGATCCAGGATATTGCTCCTTCCAGGCTGGATAACGCCTATCATCCGTATACGCCAAGAGATAAAGACTATCTTCTGATCTTTGACAAGGATGGAAAGATCCTTGTCCGTGAAGAAGACGGCAGTCTTTATTTTCCTGTGGTTTCCGAGATGCCGTCGGCAGAAGCCGTCTATCTGTTTTCCGTTGATGAAGACCGGTTCTTCCTTTCATCGGATCGCCCCGAGGTTCCGACTGAAGGGTTCAGTTATCGGGCTCTCAGGGAATTAAGAAGTGTCTACGGAGGCAATGCGCTTTTTGTGGCCTTTACCGCCTATCATCTGTGGAAATGGTATTCGGATAACCGCTTTTGCGGCCGCTGCACAAAGCGGCTGGGATTCAGTCAGACAGAAAGGGCTCTCGTATGTCCGGACTGCGGACTGATAAGGTATCCCAGGATCAATCCGGCAGTCATCGTAGGGGTGATCCGGGGCGACAGACTTCTGCTCACAAGGTACAACCGGGGATACGCGCATAACGCTTTGGTGGCCGGTTTCACGGAGATCGGAGAGACGGTGGAAGAGACCGTTGAGAGGGAAGTGATGGAAGAGACCGGGATCAAAGTCAAAAATATCCGGTATTATAAATCACAGCCATGGGGCATCGCGCAGGATATCCTGATGGGATTCTACTGTGACGCAGACGGCGACGCGAAGATCCATGTGGATGAAAGCGAACTGAAATACGCGGAGTTTGTCCGGCGGGAGGATATCGTCCTGCAGCCGGATCACCAAAGCCTGACCAATGAAATGATGATGAGATTCAAAGAAGGGAAGGAATGCTGAGATGAGACTGAACTTTCAGGAATACAGAGATAAAGTAAATGCCTGCTGGATCGGAAAGAATATCGGCGGGACCATGGGCACCCCATACGAGGGGACCAGAGAAATGCTGGATATTCACGGGTTTGTCACCAAGCCCGGAGAAGTGCTGCCGAACGACGATCTGGATCTGCAGATGGTGTGGTTATACGCGCTGGAAAAAGAAGGCCCTTACCAGATCAATGCGGCGCTGCTGGGAGAATTCTGGCTGAGTTTTATCACGCCTCACTGGAATGAATACGGTCTGGGCAAATGCAATATGCGAAGAGGCCTTCCGGCACCCATGTCAGGAGATTATGATAACAACTGGAAGCATTCCAACGGCGCCTGGATCCGAACGGAGATCTGGGCCTGCGAGACTCCCGGCGCGCCGGAAGCTGCCGCGAGATACGCGATGGAAGACGCGAAGGTCGACCACGGTGCCGGAGAGGGAACGGTCGCTGCCGCTTTTGTCGGAGCGATGCAGGCGGCCGCCTTTGTTCTGAAGGATATCCGGTCCTGCATAGAAGTGGCGCTGTCCGTCATCCCGGAAGATTCACGTGTCGCGCAGAGTGTCCGTTTTGTCCTGGACGCATATGATCTTGCCATCAAACCGGCCGAGACGCGTGATCAGGTCCAGCAGATGAACGCGGATATCGGAGACGGATGGTTTGAGGCGCCGTCCAATGTAGATTATACCGTTCTTGGTCTTCTGTACGGGGAAGGCGATTTTAAGAAATCGATGATCCTCGCGATCAACTGCGGCGATGATACGGACTGTACAGGTGCTACGGTAGGCGCTACTCTGGGGATCCTTGGCGGCATGGCTGCCATACCGGCTGACTGGAAAGAGTATCTGGGCGATGATATCGTCACGATCTCCATCGCGAGAGGAGACCGGGCCAGGAATCTTCCCGGCACCTGTCAGGAGCTGACTGAGCGGGTCATTCGGCTGGCACAGGGGACACTCATCGCCAACGACGCGGATATGACGCTTTCCTATACCGAACCTTCCGACATTCCCGCAGACGCAAAAGAAAAAATGATCGAGCGGATCAGGAAAAGCGATCGCCTGCGGTCTTCTCTGGCCAGTCTGAAGCCCTACAGCCTGTACTTCGAGTGTCCCATGTACGAGGCCTTCGTTCAGCTCGCGGAAGCGCCGGAGATAAAACCTTTCCGTCCCTGCAGGATCCATATCGATTTCGTGAATAAGACCGGCCGTCATGAAAACGAGCCTTATAATCTTTCGCTTCGCTGGATCCTGCCGGAAGGATTCAAAGTGATCGAAGGAAAGCAGGCAGTCCGGATCAATCAGGAAAACAACCATTCGAAAGATCATCTGGGCCGAGTCGATTTTGTCATCGAGGCTGGAGAAACAGTAGAGCCCGTCAACCGTCTCGTACTGGAAGTCGTCACGGAAGGTCATCCGACGATCCTTTACATCCCTGTCACATTGCTGGGGTAATACGAATATGGCAAATTATCTGATCACCGGAGTCAGCGGTGGAATGGGCCTTGCCCTCTGCCGAAAACTGATCGGGGAAGGCCACAGTGTCTGGGGCTTTGACAAAAAGAAAGAGCAGGCCTTACCGGAGGCCTGCCATTTTATCCCTGCGGATATCACCCGCACGGAGGAAATAGAAACTGTTTTTGAGAAGATCCGGGACGCGTCGGTCCGTCTGGACGGGATCATCCATACCGCCGGCATCTATGATCTTGCTTCTCTCGTGGAAATGCCGGAAGAAGATTTTGTTCGTGATTTCAACGTCAATCTATTCGGCATGTTCCGGGTCAACCGGGTCTTTCTCCCACTGCTGGAAAAGAAAGCCAGGATCGTGATCATCTCCAGTGAACTGGCTCCGCTTCATCCGCTTCCGTTCACCGGTATCTACGCGATCACAAAAACTGCGGTCGACCGATACGCCGCGGCTCTTCGGATGGAACTGCAGCTTTTAGATCATCCCGTCATCGTGATCCGGCCGGGTGCCGTCCGGACAGCCATGCTCCCGGTTTCCACAGAAAAACTGGATGGATTCTGCCGATCCACCCAGTTATATCAGTTCAGCGCGAAGCGCTTCAGAAAAATCGTCGGTTCCGTCGAGGCGAAGAATATTCCGCCGGAGAAGATCGCGGATGTGATCGATCAGGCTCTTCATACACCGCGTCCTAAGATGGTCTATTCCATCAACCGCAATCCGTTTCTTTTTCTCTATCAGATGCTTCCCTTGTGGCTGAAACTCTTTGTTATCCGAAAGATCCTGTCCTGATCTGCATTCGAGACCTATTCATATTCAGTCCGGATCGTGAACTGGTCCGGAAGATGGAAGATCTCCGTCTTCAGGAAGATGGGATAGAAATATTCGTCTTTCAGTCTGTCGAAATCGAGCCATTCAAAGGTATGGACGTGGTCGTTCTCGGAGAGGACAAACATGGAACCTCTATCCAGAATATCTGTCTCGGAGATATCGATCAGGAAATATACACATAGTTCATGATAATTGAGATGATCCACGTCTTCGTTGAAGAACCCCTGATTCAGCCATAGGGGACGGACGATCCTGGCCTTGATATCCAGCTCTTCTTCCAGTTCCCTGATCACGGCATGCTCCGCGGTTTCGCCCATACAGACTCTTCCGCCGGGCAGATAGAAGTAGGGCGAACGTTCATCATGCATGGCCAGGATCTTATCATCATGGAGAATGATCGCGCAGACCCGGTAATTGAACTTGTTGGGACCGGAAATAAAGAATATATCGTGGACCATATCCGGTGCGATATCACTTTTCGGGGGAAGCTTATCTTCATCGCGAAGGATCGCATGCCAGACCATATCGCAGAAACCCGTATTGTTTTTTCCGGCGCGGCGCCAGATGCCTTCTTCCCGCATGCCGGCTTTCTCCATCACACGGCCGGACCGGGGATTATTGATATCATGACAGGCAGCGACGCGCCTGAAGCCTTCATGATCAAACAGAAAACGGATCACGGCTTTTACGGCTTCCGGCATGATCCCCTGGCCCCAGAAGGCCCTGGACATACAATAACCGAGATCGGCAGAATCAGACCCGTAACCGATATCAGCGGCCCCTTCTTTCGTCTGGTGCACGACAGATATATTTCCGATCACCATTCCGGTCTTTTTCCAAACGATCGCCCAGTTGTAGAAATCCGGTTCTTCATAGTGTGGGATCCATTCCGACAGTACTCTCTCGGAAACATCCGGGCCGGTATGGGTCGGCCAGGTCAGGAATCTGGTAACTTCCGGATCGGAAGCCCAGTTATCATACATATCCTGCGCATCTTCGATCGTGAATCGTCTTAGGATGAGACGATCCGTTTCCAGTCTCTGTGTACCTGTTTGATTCATGGGGGAAAAGTCCTTTCCTGATGATAGATCGAGTATACTCTGAGCAACATCGCGTGTCAACATTATGATATCAGGAAGGAGGGCAGAAGCCGTGATCATCAATACAGGGCAAAGGACTGACATCCCGGCGTTCTATGCGGAATGGTTCGCGAACAGGTTGAAGGAAGGTTTTGTTTGTGTGCGCAATCCCTATAATAACCATCAGGTCACAAGGTATCGGCTGGATCCGTCGGTGGTGGACGTGATCGGCTTCTGTACGAAGAATCCGGCTCCCATGTTTGCCTATATGGATCTTCTGAAGGATTACGGACAGTACTGGTATGTGACGATCACATCCTATGGAAGGGATATCGAGCCGAATGTCCCGGATAAACATCAGCTGATCGATGATTTCAAGAGGCTTTCATCGATAGTTGGGGAAAAGGCTGTCGGCTGGCGGTACGATCCGATCTTCCTCTCCGAACGTTATCCCATAGAATACCATCTGCGTGCGTTTAAGAAGATCGCGGAAGAACTTGACGGATATACGGAAACAGTGGTCATCAGTTTTATCGATCTGTATCCGAAGGTAAAAAGAAACTTCCCTGAAGCGAGGAAAGTCTCAAAAGAAGAACGGCTGATCCTGGGAAAAGAAATGATCCGGATCGTTTCTGACCACGGCATGATCGTAAAGCCTTGCGCGGAAGGAGATGAACTGGCCGCGTACGGAGCTGACTGTTCAGGATGTATGACGATCCGTGATTACGAGAAAGCCATCGGCAGGCACTTGAATGCGCCGAAACGGAAAGGAGCAAGGGAAGCGTGCGCCTGCTATCTGTCCTGTGATATCGGAGCCTACAATACCTGCCGGCACCTTTGCCGTTACTGCTACGCAAATGCGGAACCATCCAAAGTGCTGGAACACAGTAAACTGCATGATCCGGGATCTCCGTTTCTGATAGGTAATTATCAGCCGGACGACAAAATCCATGACGCCGTGCAGACGTCATGGATCGATGATCAGATTTCTTTTGTTTTGTAGCGCAGCCAAAATGCCGCTGAAATATGGATCTGAATCAAAGGTCACTCCCATTCGACAGGACTTAACTGATTCCGTTTAGGAAATATTGTTCGTCCGGTTCGTGGTTCCTTTGATTATTTGATCTATCCATATTATCCAGCCTATCACCCCTTCTGTTATCATTTTGTTATCAGCGTTGATAACAGAGGCGGG
>JAFZQZ010000115.1 GCA_017620135.1 Bacillota bacterium | reverse complement strand
CGTCATCAGCTGTCCGGTACGCTATACGCACAGCCATCAGACGTTTACCGCGCTGGATGACTTTGAGAAAGTCGTGGAGCTCGTCTGCGGGATCCTGGAGCGGCTGGACGGGAAAGTGCTGGCGTCTTTCTGATGGAAAAAGAATGTCAGGTCGTCTTTACCGGCGATATCGGTTTTGACCGGTATATGGCCCGGAAGTGGGAAGATGAAAACCTTCTGTCCCAGGATATTCTGGCGTTCTTCCGCAGCGCAGACCATGTCGCGGTCGATGTCGAAGGAGCGCTGTACAGGGCAGAGGATGACGGAAGCCGCGGGGTATTTTTCCACGCGATGGATCCGGCGGCCGCTGCTCTGATGAATCAGATCGGCGCGGATATTTGGTGTGTAGGGAACAACCATATCATGGATGCCGGTCCGGAAGGGATGATCAGTACACGAAGGACCGCGGAAGAAAATAATGCAAAAATGTTTGGAGCCGGAGAAAGTATCCGGGAAGCGTCCGAACCGGTTTATCTTCCCGAAGCCGGAGGGATCGGCCTGATTTCCGTCGCCTATCTGAATGAATGTATTCCGGCAACGGAGACTTCTCCCGGGATCTTTCCATGGAACGATATGGAGCGTATCGCGGCAAGGATCCGCGAAATCAAATCGCACTGCCACTGGTGCGTGGTCGTCGCTCACGGAGGCGAGGAGTTTTCTCCGATGCCCATGCCATTCGTCCGGGAGCGGTATCTTCAGTACCTGGAATTCGGGGCAGACGCGGTCGTCGCGCTGCATCCGCATGTGGCGGAAAACTATGAGATCCTGGATAACGGGAAAATGATCTTCTATTCACTAGGCAACTTCATCTTCGATACCGATTACCAGCGGGCTCATCTGTATACCGATTCCGGTGTGCTCCTGAAGCTGATCTTCACCGAAGAGAAGATGTGCTTTGAGGCCATGGGGACAAAGATCATTCGAGGAGAAGAGAAGGTCGTGGAAGGTCCGCTGCCGGATATCTTTACGAATATCAGCGCGGACCAGTATGAACTGCTGGCTCCGCTGGCGGCCAAAGCTCTGGTAGCGGAGGACAGCCGCAAGATGATCTTCCTGGAACCGGAGCGCTTCACCAATGCCCCGATCGATGTCTGGAACGGGTATTTCTTCAGTGAAGAGCCGGACGGCTACTACAAGGGACAGCACATGGACTTCGGTCTGATCGTACCGTTTTCGGAAAAGGCCACGAAAGGCGAGTGGATGAAGAGCTCTCTCGAAAAAGTTAAGGAATACATGATTCGACTTTTGTAGTTTTTTGACAAAGATCCAAATAAAAGTGCTCCGGGAACGATTCCCGGAGCACTTTTCAGTCTCTGTCATATGGATGGTTGTGAGTTGATCCTGCCTGGTTAATTCACGCCTCCGTCGTTGCGGATGATCGCGATATAAGTCCGGCCGATACCAAAGGTGACCGGCGTACCGTCAAGGTAGGTATAGACGAACTGTGCGTCTTCATCGGTACGGGACCAGATGATCGGCGCGCAGACGCCGTTCACACAGAACCAACCGTCACCGGAACCTGTCAGATCCATATCCTGGTGGCCGGCGTCATCGCAGGTCCAGACATCGGTCTGGATCACGACGATATTCTTGAAGTGGACTTCTTCATCCGTCGCGTCATCGATATAGGGATCATCGTATTCCATGGCGGTATAATCATTTGTTTCCGCGTGGAAGATAAAGTAGGTATCCTTACCGCTGCCGAAGTCAACATCGACATTCGTCAGGATATCACCGCCGACTACCTGGGGATCTTCGGAGAAGACCATGTTGCACTGGTAATCGGATTCATGTTCGGTGCGGTAAGGAGCGTCCGCCAGGAAACCGTTGATCGCGGAACCGGTCGTCATCAGGCTGTGTTCATAACCCATGTTGTCCATGCGCCATTCGTCGCGGTAGAACAGATCGCCCGCCCAGGAGATAGCTTCGATATCATCGTAGTCACGCCTTGCCAGCGCATCCGTCGCCAGGTTGGAACCTCCGCAGTGAGCGATGATCGCGTCATAGCCGGCCGCGAAGTCGATGTAGTTATGACGCAGGCTTCGGACCGAACCGATGACGATGTCATCCGGGATCTCCTGGTAAATGCACATCATACGCGTGATGCCGCCTTCCACGAGCGCCTCGAAGATGATATCCGCATGGGAAACGCCGACCTGCGGAATGGCGACCCAGATATTGTTGATCATGAACGCGACCGGACGTTTGTCCGCGACCGGATGATCTTCGATCTCACCGGTCAGCGGGTTCATGTTGGGATCAAGGTTCGGATCCTTTTTTACTTCTTCTGTCTGAGCCTGGGAGGATTCTTCCTTTTTCGGTTCGGAAGATTCTTCTTTCTTTGATTCCTGCTCTGAAGATTCAGCCGGTTCGACGACTGTTTCCTTTGTGACGCTTTCCTCAATGATCACACTTTCCTCGGCTTCTTCTTTCTTACAGCCGGAGAGCAGCGTGAGAAGCAGGCTTAAGCCCAGGATGAGTAGAAGGGTAGTACGGAATGTCTTTTTCATTGCTTCACCTCGTGTTTTTTATTCTATGGTTTTATCATTTAACGAATGCTTTTGTAAAGAGGACCGTAGGCCTGGCAGGCACGGTAATCGGCGCCTTCCGGATCCATCCCGAAAGCGTTCCAGGCCGCGGGACGGAAGATATCTTCTTCAGGTACATTGTGCATGGCGACCGGGATCCGGAGTATGGAGCACAGGCTGATGATATCCGCGCCGATATGGCCGTAGGAGATCGCTCCGTGGTTCGCACCCCAGTGATTCATGACTTCGTAGGCGGAAGAGAAGGGACCTTTGCCGGTGACACGCGGGACGAACCAGGTGCATGGCCAGGTGTAGTCTGTCCTCTTCCAGAGCTTGTCGGAAACCTCTTCGGGAAGATCGACTGACCAGCCTTCCGCGATCTGCAGGACCGGACCGAGGCCTTTGACCAGGTTCAGACGGATCATGGTCATGGGCATCTCACCGCGGGTAAGGAAACGGCTGGAGTAGCCGCCGCCGCGGAAATATCCCATATCCGCGTAGTTCCAGGTAGTATGTTCCATGATGGCTTTCTGATCCGCCTCACTGACTTCCCACCATTTTTTCATCAGGCGGTTGCCGGCTTCGTCTCTGGCTTCGCCGTTCGCGTCAAGGCAGCAGGCGCCGGAGTTGATCAGATGGATGAATCCGTCGGCTTCCTTGACCTTGCCTTCGACCTCATATCCGGTGACACGTTTAACGGCGTCGCCGCTCCAGTAGGTACGTACGTCGGCAAACATCTGCGCGCGTCCGGTGAGCAGCTTCATAAACAGCATGCCAAGACCGTTCAGGACGTCATTTTCCGTCGCCAGAATATACGGTTCTCTGGCTCCGTTCCAGTCGAAGGACGTATTGAGAAGCGCCTCGGGGAAGTCGCAGTTCGGATAGAAATCGGTCCACTGACGCTGACCCTGGAAACCGGCCGCGATCGCGTTATGGCCTACCATTTCCTCCTCCGCGCCTTTGGGCAGATTGGGATTACCGTTCATCAGGTCTTTGATGATCACCATCATCTTGACGACGAATTCCCAGTCGGCGTCTTTCTGCGCTCTGGACTTCTGCATATCTTCCGGATTCTTGTCGAACCCTTCGATGGCGTATTTCTTCGTCCAGGCGAGGGCTTTTTCATATTCTTTCCTGTCGTAGATCTCTTCCGTCATGCGGCGGATGATCTCCACTTCATCCACGGATTCGACACGCATACCCAGATATTCTTCAATAAATTCCGGGGAGATGATCGATCCGCCGATCCCCATCGTCACAGAACCGATCTGCAGATAGGATTTGCCACGCATCGTGGCGGCAGCGATTGCCGCACGGCCAAAGCGAAGAAGCTTGGCGGCGACATCGTCCGGGATACTCGCGTCATCGGCTTCCTGAACGTCATGACCGTAGATGCCGAAGGCAGGGAGGCCTTTCTGGGCATGAGTGGCCAGGACAGAAGCAAGATAGACTGCGCCGGGACGTTCGGTCCCGTTGAAGCCCCAGACCGCCTTGATGGTGTGCGGATCCATATACATGGTTTCCGCGCCGTAGCACCAGCAGGGCGTCACGGTGATGGTGATATCGACGCCGGCTTTGCGGAACTGGTCGGCGCAGGCGGCAGCCTCTCCGACACGTCCGATCGTGGTATCGGAAATGATCACCTTCACGGGGTCACCGTTGCTGTAGAAAAGGTTCTCTTCGAGCAGTTTCGCGGCGGCTCTGGCCATGCCCATGGTCTGGTCTTCCAGAGATTCACGGACTTTGATTTTACCGCGCCGGCCGTCGATCGTGGGACGGATGCCGATCACGGGATAAGAGCCTATCAGTCGATTTTCAGCCATCATTTTTCCCTCCGGGTAATTTGTTATCATGATACTGTTTTTGGGTAAAAAAGTCAACAAAAAAGACGTTATCGGGGTGATAACGTCTGTTTATTCTGCTTCATGAAACCAGTGGATCAGGGCATCTTTGAAGGTGGTGTCTTCCTCGGGATATTTCAGACCGAGTGCTTTGGAAAGCTGCTTTCT
Organism: Bacillota bacterium; assembly: GCA_017620135.1. Lineage (GTDB taxonomy): Bacteria > Bacillota > Clostridia > Lachnospirales > Bianqueaceae > RUG760. Next base: position 16,774 of record JAFZQZ010000115.1, on the reverse strand, counting down.
GGATGCTTCCGTCGTATAGTGGTCCGCGACGAACGTACAGAGTTTTTCGATGAATCTGCCTGGGGAGGAGGGAAATCGCTGAGCTGAACAGATTTTTGAGAGATAGGAGGGGTCATAGCTTAAGGCCCTGGCCATATGACTCATGGGGATCTGTGTCACCTTGACCAGTGTAACGAGATGATTCCGAAAACGCTCGGGACAGATCGAAGCGTCATATCTCGGAAGGGTGGATTTCAGCGTTTTTTCGATCTCTTCTTCCGTATCCGGAAGACCTTTTTCCTCACATAGCAAAGCTAGGCCTTTGACCAGGCTTGAAAACTGGGTACTGTTTTTCAGCGGCGTACGTTCACCGGAACGATAACGACTGATGACAACAGCGGAAAGACCGCTGGCGAGTGTTAGTTCTTTGGATGTGCAGTGAAGCCGGGATGTATATTCAGAAAGAGCTTCCTGAAATGTACCCATGGCTCTCACCTCCCTTCTGTAGGGGCCTGGCAGGAATGAAAAAACTTCTCTGCTGGGGTGGGCAAAAGGATCTTTCAATCAACTTCATTAATTCATTATACCTGAAAAGCCGCAAAAACACACGAAATATCTTTCTTCAGACAGCGGACAAATTTGGTAAGTATGGCAGGTTTTCGATATTATCGGAGGATTCTCAGCACATGCTCCTGAGCGGCAAACAAAAAAGATCCGGGTCATTTCACCCGGATCCAGACCGTCAGATCGCTGCTTCCGCGATTCGCAAAAGCATAATAAGGGATCAGCCGTACACGGACTTTTTTGAAGGCACCCGGATCGTAGGAACGATAAAGCTTCGTATCACGGTCCTCTCCGGGGTCGTCAACCTTCTCCATTCTGTCCATATATGGCAAGGGAAGTACACCTTCCGCTTCGATGCTCGGCAGAAGAAAACCGGGAAGCACAGGGCCCAGACCGGCGCCTGCCGACGGGTCGATCAGGAAACGGTGGATGTCGATCTCCGGCTGATCCTTGCCTTCCAGGGCATAGATGAGCGGACCGCGGGAGACAGCCACTTTGCCTAACGCGTCATGGACGCGGGGATCCGCACTGATAAAACGGATCGGCATATCCAGATCGAGTTCGATGACGGTTTCGTCCGGCATGGAGGGGCTGTCCGGAAGGCCGATGTAAAGATAACCGTTTTTCTGTTCATACGGCAGATTCAGTTCAAAACGCTCACACCAGCCGGGAAGCCTGAGCGCGATGCGGCGGATAGCGGGATCTTCGCGGCGGATCGTCAGGCTGATCCTGCCGGAGAGCGGATAGTCCGTTTTCTGACAAATTTTCAGTGAGGGAAGCGAAGTCTCGCTTGCCATGTACTGATGGATATAGAGCGTGTCTTCGTCCACGGAGTACAGATAATCGCCAAGAGAAGCGTAGAAACGCAGAACATTCGGCGGGCAGCAGGAGCAGGAGAAGACTTTCCGGCGGGTCGTTTCCGGATAGTATTCCTTATCTTTGGTGGAAACATTGGGATCATTGAACCGAAGGTCGATGGTCAGCGGGTTCTCATAGAAGAAGCCGGTTCCGTCGAGGGAGATGCCGGAAAGGATTCCGTTGTACATCGTCCGTTCCAGCGTATCCGCGTAGGAGGAAAGCAGCGGGACCGAAGGACTGGCGCCGATCATCCGTCCGCATACCTGTGCCAGCGCAATGGCGGCACAGGTCTCCGCGTAAGCCGTGCGGCTTGGAAGATGATAGTCGATGGTGAAAGCTTCTCCGAGGTGCGTCGATCCGATCCCACCGGTGATATACATCCGGTGATCCACGACGTTATCATACAGCCGCCGGCAGGCATCCATGAGGGAAGCGTCCTGATAATGGGTCGCGACGTCGATCATCCCGGAGAGCAGATACATGGCCCGGACAGAGTGGCCGTCCGCCGTGGTCCGCTTTCGAAGCGGCATCTCATCCTGATTGTAGCGGTTATTGAAAACATCATAGGGAGGAATATCCTTGGAGCTGTCGCCGTGCCGGTCGATAAACAGTTTGGCGAGAGCGAGATATTTTTCCTCTCCGGTAAACCGGGCGAGCTTTACCAGCGCCAGTTCCAGTTCCGGATGTCCCGGCGTTTCGAAGACAGCGCTGTTTTCGATATGGAATACCCGATCGATATAGTCGGCGTAGCGGATCATCTGCCGGAGCAGTTTATCTTTCCCGGTGGCGTTCTGATACGCCAGGGCAGCTTCGATCAGATGGCCGGCACAGTAGAGTTCATGCTGGGAGCGGTCCGTGAACCGCCGGGCTTCACCGAGGGCTTCCATTATCTGGAAGTGACTGTTGAAATAGCCGTTTTCATCCGCGTTTTCACAGATGGTATCGATCGTCTCGTCACAGATTTGTTCCAGCGCCTGAAGCTCGTTCTTCTGGTCCGGGGAAAGGTCCCAGGCCCGGGCAATTTTGATCAGGTAAGCGGTGCCCTCGATCCACTTGGCGACATCCGAGTCCCAGAAAATATGCGGCGTGCGCGGACGGTTAGCCGGACGAGCTTCTTCCGCCATGAGGCGGGCGAGCCAGCCTTTGACGTTCACGGCCTCAAAGCGATAGGTCTCGGCAAAGCGCTCATAGACGGAACGGGAAGTCACGAGCAGCATTTCCTGTTTGGCTTTCCAGAAACCGCCGGTGATATGGACCTGATCATACGCAATGTTTTTCATTGAAAACTTCCTTTCCTTGAAAAAACCGGCCGCCAGAAAACAGCAGCCGGTCAGATCATTTATCGTTTTCAGCCTTCGGGATGTCCGATGGCTTCCAGCCACCCACGGTAGAGTTTGGCGGCTTTATGCGGCTCCATTTGTGGATACAGGCGGCTCTCCGCGCTCTCGGGACCGTTCAGGTCACGCACCAGTGCGCGCAGAGAATCCTGATCTTTCCAGACGCCTTCGGTCAGTCCGGCCATGAAAGCGGCGCCCATGGCGGTCGCTTCCGCGGTCGCTGAACGGACGACCGGGGCCTGCAGGACGTCTGCCTGGAACTGCATGAGGAAATCGTTGGCGCTCATGCCGCCGTCGACCTTGAGAGACTTACATGGCATCCCCATTTCACGTTCCATCGCGCCGATAACGTCCTTGACGCGGTAGGCGACGGATTCCAGCGCCGCGCGTACGATGTGGGCGGCGTTCGTCTTGCGGGTCATGCCGATGATGCTGGCCTTGCGGCCGTTATCCCACCATGGCGCGCCAAGTCCCTGGAAGGAGGAAATGAAGTAAACGCCGGCGGTGTCCGGAACAGACGAGGCGATAGGACCGGTCTCGGAGGCCTTTTTGATCAGGCCCAGGTTGTCTCTGAGCCACTGGACCGTGGCGCCCGCCATGAAGATGCTGCCTTCAAAGGCATAACAGACTTCGCCGTTCAGTCCCCAGGCAACGGTGGTCAAAAGACCGTTTTTCGAGGTCACCGGCTTGTCTCCAATATTCGAAAGGATGAAAGCGCCGGTACCGTAGGTACATTTCGCTTCGCTCTTCTCGAAGCAGAGCTGACCGAACAGCGCGCTCTGCTGGTCGCCCAGAACAGCGCGGATCGGGATCTCGCTGCCCAGATACGAGGCATTCAGCATACCGAAATCGGAACCGCTTTCCTGCGCGCGGGGCAGGTTCCGGCGGGTCAGCCCGAAGTATTCCAGGATCTCATCATCCCAGCCGAGGGAGTGGATGTTGAAAAGCATGGTACGGCAGGCGTTGGAATAGTCTGTCGCGTAGGTGCGGCCTTTGGTCGCGTTATAGATCAGCCAGGTATCGATCGTACCGAAGAGCAGAGAGCCTTCCGCCGCTTTTTCACGGGCGCCGGGCACATTCTGCAGGAGCCACTGGATCTTGGTAGCGGAGAAGTAGGCGTCGGGGATCAGGCCGGTACGGCTCTGGAACCATTCGCCGAGACCTCTTTCGAGGATCGCGGCCGCTGTTTCCTCCGTCCGGCGGTCCTGCCAGACGATGGCGGGATAGACCGGCTTACCGGTCTCCTTATCCCAGGCGATCAGGGTCTCGCGCTGATTGGTGATGCCGATGGCCGTGATATCCTTGGGGCTGAGTCCTGCCTGTTCGATCACCTTTTTCGTGACGTCCAGCTGATTGTTCCATATCTCGACGGGATCCTCTTCGACCCAGCCGGCATGGGGATAGGTCTGATGGATCTCCTGCTGCGCCATGCCCAGCGCTTCGCCGCGCTCGTTGTAGAGAAGAGCGCGTACGCTGGTGGTGCCGGAGTCCAGGGAAATGATATAGGCCATGGTTTATTTCAACCTTTCCTTCAGGGTATCGACGACAGTCTCCAGGACTTTGATACGGGCATAGAGTTTGTCGTTGGCTTCGACGATGATCCAGGGTGCGTAGGTCGTGGAGGTCTTGACCAGCATTTCATCGACAGCGACTTCGTACTGATCCCATTTCGCGCGGTTTCTCCAGTCCTCGTCAGTGATCTTCCACTGCTTGTCGGGCGTATTCTGACGCTCGGTGAAGCGGCGTTCCTGTTCGTCCTTGTCGATCTGCATCCAGAATTTGAGCACTACGGCACCGTAGTCAGCCCAGTTCTTTTCCATGGAGTTCATCTCTTTATAGGCGCGGCGCCATTCATCCTCAGAACAGAATCCTTCCAGACGTTCGACCATCACGCGGCCGTACCAGGTACGGTCGAAGATCTCCACGTGGCCGGCTTTCGGAATGGAAGTCCAGAAACGCCACAGGTGGTTATGCGCTTTCTCGATGTCGTTCGGGGAAGCGGTGGGGTGAACTTCGTAACCGCGCGGATCCAGCGCCTGAGTGAGACGTTTGATCGCGCCGCCTTTGCCGCCGGCATCCCAGCCCTCAAAGGCCAGGATCACAGGGATACGGCGCATATAGAGTTCACCGTGCAGCTTCGCCAGTTCTTTCTGAAGAGACTTCAGACGGGCTTTGTATTCTTCACGGGTCAGCGACTTGTTCAGGTCCACACCGGCCAGAGCGGAAGCACGCAGCGGATCGTTCTTGATGCAGGCGGATTCTTCCGCGGGCACCTTCGGCAGAGCCTTGCGGCGGTCATAATCCGCGATCGCTTCTTCCATCCGGCTGACGACGGTGGTCGCGATCTTCGCGGCGGCGAATTCCTTGTCCTCAGCCTCGATGATGTTCCACGGCGCGTTCTCGGTATCGGTCTTTCTAAGCGCTTCTTCGATAATGTTCGTATATTCATCGAACTTTTCGTTCTGTTTCCAGTCTTCCTTGGAGACTCTCCAGGCGGTCGTCTTGTTCTCTTCGAGTTTCTTGAAGCGTTTTTTCTGCTCCTTGCGGGAGATCGCCAGGAAGAACTTGATGATCAGGACATGGTCATCCGTCAGTACGCGCTCAAATTCGACGATCTCATCCGGCGCGGACTGCTGCAGCTTTTCGGGAACCTTTCCGGCGAATTTATCCTCCAGAAGGATCCGGTACCAGCTGCCGTCCAGGACATTGATACGGCCTTTAGCAGGGGTCATCTTCCAGAATTTATACATGAAGGGATAATATTTGTCTTCTTCGGTCTCGGCCGTGGAGTAGACGGTGAATCCTCTGGGATCCAGCGGCTCGATGAAGCGGCTGATCGCGGTACCGCGGCCGGCGGCGCCATAGCCGTCGAAGAGGATGATGATCGGAATGCCTTTTTCACGGCAGGCTCTCTGGAGCCGGCCGAGCTTGGCGTCCGCCTCTTCCATAATGGCTTTGAAATTCTCTTTGTCAAGGTCTTTCTTCAGATCGATCTTTTCCAGCATGATGAAAATCCTCCTGTTTTTTGCCGTCATGTTGACTTTAGACTATCATAAAACTGCCTGAACTTCAATGGGAGAGCGCGGATTTTTAGTTGCAAAATTAACAAAAAAGAAGTAAGATTAAGTATCAACCTGACGGGAGGTTTTTCTCATGACGGAAGAAAAGAAACACGAAATACCGGTTTGGCGGATCATCTTTTCCGGAGCAACGCTTACAGCGCTCGCGTATATCATCGTAGGCGTCGTGCTGATCGTATGGCCCGAGATCACCTACACCAGCCTTTGCTATGTCGCGGCGACAGCGGTCATGATCATCGGACTGATCGACGTCATCCGCTATATCCTGAGAGGCATCAGCGAAGGCAGACTGAATAATTACCTTTCCCGCGGCCTGATCCTGGTCATCATTTCCGCGTTTATGTTCGTCCGGAACGATTATGTGGAGATGGTGCTGCCGACGATGCTCGGTCTGGCTATCCTGATCGACGGGATCATCAAGCTTCAGCGAAGCGTGGACCTCATCCGGCTGAAAGATGACGGATGGATCTTCGTCCTGATTTTGGCTGTCCTGGCTATCCTCAGCGGCGCGATCCTGGTTTTCCGGTCGCTGGACGGAACACGGGTCGTGACAGCGATCGCGCTGATCTACTGCGGCGTCACTTCTATGGTCGTGAGTATTTTTGTTCATGCAAAACTGAGAAAATACCGCGAAAAACTGAACAGCGGTGAGATCGATGAGCGGCCGGTACGTTCTGCCGATGAGATCGCGCAGGAAGCCGCAGCCGCTGCCGCGGCGCAGTCGGCGGAAAGCGCGGAAGCCATCGCGGAAGGGGCAAACGAGGCGGCGAACACCGCACAGGCAGCTCCCGTGATCGAAGCGGCTCCCATCCCGGCTCTGGAAGCGGCGCCGGTCCAGCCGGTACCGGAAATACCGGTGCAGGCAGATGTTCCTTTTGACAGTGTTTTGCCGGAGGAAGAAGAGCTGGAGTGGCACAAGGTCCCGGGATCCATGGCGGAAGCCGCGATGACCGCGCTGGAGATGGAAGAGGAGATGTATCCGCTTCAGCAGGCGGATCCGTTTGATGAAGAAGAGATACAGGAAACAGAAGACGGGGAAATTCCCTTTGAGAAGATAGAAATATAAAGTTTAGGAGATGAGCGGATGAAAATCAGTTATCTGGTGAAACGTGTGCTGGCCATGGACTTCAAGGCCATGAACGCGAGGATCGACGGGATCCATAAGAAGACCGGAAAGAATAAGCTTTTTATCCTGGGGGATATGGCGGTCTGCGCGGTACGCTACGGCGCGGGCTATATGGACTATGATCTGTTTGAAATGTATGATCTGACCGCGGCCCAGCGCGATACCTATATCACGCGCGGACGCAGCAACGACCTGGTACGGAAATACAATGACCGCAGTTTCTCTCATTACTTTGACTATAAAGACGAATTCGATGCCCGCTTTACCGACTATCTGCACCGTGACTGGGCGCCTATCACGGACCAGCCGAATGAAGATGACAAGGAACGCGCACTGAAGGTGATCGAGGCACACGATGTGATCTTCGCGAAACCGGTCGACGGATCCTGCGGGATCGGGGTCGAGCGGTTACTGACGAAGGACTTTGAAAACGCGGAAGCGCTGTATAAATATGTCAAAGCTTACGGAAAGCGTTATGTGCTGGAGGAGGAGATCCGTCAGCATCCCAAGGTGAGCAGCATTTATCCTGGTTCCATCAACACCGTCCGGATCGTGACGATCGTCAAGGATATGGTTCCGCATGTGATCTGCGCTTATTTCCGGATCGGCAACAGCGGCAATGCGGTAGACAACTTCAATCACGGCGGCATGGTCACGCCCGTGGACGAAGTGACCGGCATCGTGAAATATCCGGCCATGGATAAGACAAAAGTGGTCTATGAGGATCATCCGGTAACAGGCACCCATATCCAGGGATTTGAGTTCCCGGACTGGGAAAAAGCGCGTGAGCTCGTAAAGAAGGCCGCCATGGAAGTCCCGCAGATGGGCTATGTCGGCTGGGATGTCGCTTTTGGAGTGGACGGCCCGCTGCTGGTGGAAGGCAATGACTTTACCGGACACGATCTGTACCAGCTGAAACCTCATACACCCGATAAGATCGGGATCTACCATAAATTCCTGGTATGACCTTGAAAACCATGGATGAGTCTCTTCTGAGTCTGGAAAACTGTAAGCTTTGTCCGCGTAAGTGCGGTGTGGATCGGACGATCCGTTCCGGTTACTGTGGTGTACCAGCGGACCTAAGGCTTGCCAAAGCCATGATCCATGAAGGCGAAGAACCGTGCCTGCTGCCCGCCGGCGCGGTTTTTTTCAGTGGCTGTAATCTGAGATGTGTGTTCTGTCAGAACTATGAAATCAGCCTGGAACGTAAAGGCTTCCCGGTGAGTGGGGAACGGTTTGCAGAGATCCTACTGGAGCTGCAGGAAGCCGGTGCTTCGACCATCGATCTGGTGACGCCCACGCCTTGGGTGATCCAGATCGCCAATGTCCTGAGGAAACTGCGGCAGGAAGAAGATCCGGCGGAGGACGCATCTGCCGGCGGCAAACTCAGGATCCCGGTCGTCTACAACTGTGGCGGATACGAAAGTGTGGAAGCCCTGCAGATGCTGGATGGTCTTGTGGATATTTATATGCCGGACCTCAAGTACTTCGATCCTTTTATTTCCCGCCGCTACAGCGGTGCCTCTGACTACTTTGATGTGTGCAGTGCAGCGCTTACCGAGATGTACCGCCAGGTCGGACCGGTCAAGCTGGACGAAGAAACAGGACGGATGAAGAAAGGCCTTCTCATCCGTCATCTTGTATTGCCCGGTTGCTATCAGGACAGTGTCCGGTTGATGCAGTATCTTGGCGAAGCTTTCCCGTCGGGAAGCATCCGTATCAGTCTTCTCGCGCAGTACACACCTTACGGCGATCTGACGGATTTCCCGGAACTAAGGCGTCGCGTCACGACCTATGAATATGAAAAAGTCGTGGAAGCCGCGGACAAGGCCGGCCTTCCGGGCTACCGCCAGTTCCGGTCATCCGCCACGATGGACCTTCGACCAAGTTTTGACGGCAGCGGACTTGGCGTAAATCTGGACAGTTGCGAAATAGACTAAAATGTGGTACAGTTAAATGTAATCTGTTGTAAGATATAGAACGTTTTTCAGATAGAAAGTTAAGGAGGGTTCATTATGTCAAACCAGAGACCCAGAGGCAGAGACCGTTCCACCGGTTCTTCCGGATCGAGCTCGAGTTCCAGTTCTTCCAAGAACAACGGGACCGGCGGCGTCTACCGGAGAGGCGAAGGCCTGGGAACCGGCCCGGTAGGAAGAAAAGAAGGTTACGGCGGCCGTTTTGGCAATAATTCCGGCAGCTCCAATCAGGGCAGCCAGAATCAGAGCGGTTATCAGCAGGGCCAGAATAACCAGCAGCGAGTCTACCGTGGAAGCACCAATACCGGTGGGACCGGCATCAATTTAAACGGAAACGGTGTTCAGAAATCCGGCGGCGGATGCCTGACCAAGATCATCCCGATCCTGATCGTGATCATCGTCGGTTATTTCATTATCAAATTCCTGTTCGGCGGAAGCGGAGATACCACTGCGGACGATAACTACAGCGGCAGCTATACGCCGAACGCACAGACGCAGCAGCAACAGACCAGCCAGGATCAGTCAGACGCGCTGTCTTCGCTGCTGAACGGCGGTATGGGCTATTACGGCGGCAACTCCTCGATGTCGAGCGGATGGACGGATGTGGGACTCAGCACGACGACACTTGATACCACCGTTGCTTCCGGTTCAAGAGACAAGTACACCGATGTTCTTGGAAACGGTAAGGATGAAGTGACGATCATGGTCTACATGTGCGGCACCGACCTGGAAAGCAAGAACGGTATGGGTACAGCCGACCTTTCGGAAATGGCCAACGCGAAGATCGCGGATAATGTCAACGTGCTGGTTTATACCGGCGGCTGCAGCAGCTGGAGAAACTCTGTCGTTTCCAGCAAAGTCAACCAGATCTACCAGATCACCGGAAACGGACAGGTAGCCAGAGTGGTGGAGGACGCCGGCAAAGGCGCGATGACCAGTCCCGATACCCTGACTTCCTTTATCACCTTCTGTACCCAGAACTATCCTGCCAACCGGCAGATCCTGATCTTCTGGGATCACGGTGGCGGCTCCGTGAGCGGCTACGGTTATGATGAGAAGAACCCCAGGATCCAGTCCATGACGCTGGCCGGCATCAATACCGCGCTCAAAAACGCGGGTACCAAGTTTGATATCATTGGCTTCGATACCTGTCTGATGGGCACCCTGGAAAATGCCCTGATGCTGAACAGCTATGCCGATTATCTGATCGCTTCCGAAGAGACCGAACCCGGTGTGGGCTGGTACTATACCAACTGGATCACCGCGATCTCCAGTAATTCTTCTATGAGCAGTCTGGATCTTGGAAAACGTATCATTGATGACTTCGTCGATGTGTGCGCTTCCAAGTGCCGCGGACAAAGCGCGACCCTTGCCCTGATCGACCTGGCGGAACTTTCCAACACGGTCCCGGATAAACTGAAAGCTTTCTCAGCCGGCGTTTCTGAACTGCTGACACAGGACAGCTACAAGCAGGTCTCCGATGCCCGTTCACATACCAGAGAATTCGCGGCGAGCACCAAGATCGACCAGATCGACCTGATCAACTTCGCGCAGAACCTGAATACGCAGGAATCGATCGAGATGGCCAGAGCCCTCGCGGCGGCGGTCAAGTACAACCGTACTTCTTCCAACATGACCAATGCCTACGGTTTGTCGATCTACTTCCCGTACAAAGCGACTTCCTATGTCGACCGTATGGTCAAGACCTACAAAGAGATCGGCATGGATCAGACCTACTCCAAGTGCATCCAGCAGTTCGCGAAGATGGAAACTTCCGGACAGCTGGCAGGCGGCGGTACCAGTGGTTCCTACAGTTCGCTGTTTGACTCCCTGCTGGGTTCTGATTATACGCCTTCTACCGGCTATCCGAGCGATTCCTACTCCGGTTATCCGAGTGGTTCTTCCTACAGTGGCCTGTCCGATCTTTTCGGCGGCACGGACGGTTCCAGCAGCATGCTGGATTCGCTCTTCGGCAGCTTCCTGGGCGGCAGCAGCGACTTCTCCAGTCTCTTCGACGGACTGGATAGCTCGAATACGGAATATTATTATCAGGACCGCAGCATCCCGCAGCAGGATATGGTCGACTACATCAGTGACAACTGGTTCGACGGCTCGCTCCTGAAGTGGAATTCCGATGAAAGCGGCAACCTTCTGATCCGGCTTTCCCAGCAGCAGTGGAGCCTTGTGCACAACCTGCAGCTCAATATGTTCGTGGATGACGGCGAAGGCTTCATCGACCTGGGCCTGGACAACATCTTCGAGTTCACCCAGGACGGCGCGCTCATCTGCGATACCCAGAAAGTCTGGCTCGGCATCAACGGTCAGGCGGTCGCCTATTATCACGAATCCACTGTGGATGACGGAACGAACTATACGATCACCGGTCGTGTCCCGTGCTTCGTGAACGGTGAACAGTCCGAGCTCATTATCGTCTTCGACAACGACAATCCGAACGGCTATGTCGCCGGCGTCCGCAAAGTGTATCAGGAAGACGAGACCATGACCATTGCGAAAGCACAGAGCGGATTTACGCTGGCAGCGGATGATTCGAACGCTTTCGGTTACAGTGCGGCAGATACCACGGTACTGCAGCCCGGTGACGTGATCGACTTCGTCTGTGACTACTACGGATATGACGGCATGTATCAGGACAGCTACTATCTGGGCGACCAGATGGTAGTACCCGCCAGCGGCGAACTGACGGTCGAGAACGTTTCCCTGGAAGCACTTCGCCTGAAGATCGCTTACGTCTTCACCGACATCTACAACCAGGAACGCTGGACCGAATCGGTGGACCGATAAAACAATGATCCGCCGGATCGGCAGTCAGTAAACATTTGGCGTGGAAGATAAGTATTGCAAAGCCTCCTTGGAGTATGATATATTGGCTGTATCTGTTCCAAGGAGGCTTTTTTCATGGACTTTTTGAAGAAACATCCGTTTCTTGTGATCTATATCGTTTTGATGATCGGAGCTGTCGTCTTTAAGATCGGCGGTGGCTGGATCCTGCTTGGATCTTTAGGCTATCTTCTGCTGGTCGCACTGATCCGCCTGCCGAACACCTGTGCCCGGATCGGTTACTTCGCTCAGGGCGTGATGAAAAAGAAAGATCTGGCATTTCGTTTCTATGAATTTGCTTTCCGGCACGGAAGCACGGCGGCCGCACCGAAGGTAGCCTACGCGATGCAGCTCATGGAAAAATGCCGGTATGAAGAATCGAAGCAGGCGCTCGAAGATGTGCTGGTCATGAAGGATCTGCAGCCCACGCTTCTGAAGATCGTGCGACAGGATCTCGCGATCGCCTACTGGAACTGTGGTGAGCTGGAAAAAGCCATCGACACACTGGAAAACATGAAAGAGGACTATGACCTGCTTTCCGCAGAATACTATACAACGCTCGGCTATTTCTACATCGAGGCCAAAGACTACGACAAGGCGGCCGAGGCGACGGAAGAAGCGCTGAAACTGGATGAAGGCAACGGCGGCGCCTACGACAACCTGGCTCTCATCGAATATGAACAGGGGCACATGGAAGAGGCCAAGGAACTGTTCCACAAGGCGCTGGAAATGAAGGAGTCTCTGGCTTCCAGCAAATACTACCTGGGTCTGATCTATGAGGCGGAAGGTGACATCGAGACCGCCAGGACCTATTTCTCCGGCGCGTACAATTCCCGGATCACCGGCATGAATACCGTGAGTCGGGAACAAGTCGACGCCAAGTACAATGAATACCTGGACAAGTGATCCGGGAGGTGTGTGGTGCAAATACGTATAAGTGAAAGTCTGCGAGAATTTTCGGAAAAAGAGCTCTGGCCGATTCGGTTTGCCGCGGAAGAACTTCGCAAATACCTGCTCCGGATGGGAGCACCGGATATCAGCCTGACGCTGTCTGTAGATCCGGAACTGATGGCTGGTCCGGGAGAACAAAGTACGGAGACGGTGGCATATGATCCGAAACTGGATGACAGGTACAGGGTCCGCGTCCGAAGGACCGGCACGGAATCGGCAGATACACCGGATCTTTCCGGCAGCATCACCGGCAACAACCCGCGGGCGGTGCTGTTGGGAGCTTACCGGTATCTTTCTCTGATCGGCTGCCGGTTTCTGAAACCTGGACTGGAAAATGAGTGGATCCCTTACAGCCCGGACCCGGATACCTATGCAGCGGAAGACTATGTCGAAGCGGCGCTTCGTCACCGCGGCGCCTGTCTGGAAGGCGCGAACTCGATCGATGATATCCTTCGTTTTATCGACTGGTCACCGAAGGTAGGCTACAACAGCTTTTTCTTCCAGTTTGAACTGCCCAAGACCTTCCTGGAGCGCTATTATCTTCATATCGCTAACCCCCTGATGAAGCCCGAGAAGGTGACCATGGAAGACGCTAAGCGGCTGATGGTGCTTTTCGATGAGGAGCTGCAAAGACGTGGACTTCTGCAGCACCGGGTAGGGCACGGCTGGACATCCAAAGTTCTTGGCGCGAAGCAGACCGGATGGGAATCGTCCAATGAAGTGTTCGATGAAGAAACGACCGTGCTGATGGCGCAGGTGAACGGAAAACGAGAGCTCTGGGGCGGCATTCCCACCAACACGAATCTCTGTCTTTCCAATCCCTTCGCCAGAGAAAAGTTTGTTTCTTCTGTCATGACATATCTCAGAAAAACGCCGTCGGTCGATTACCTTCATATCTGGCTTGCCGATGACAGGAACAATTCATGTGAATGTGAAAACTGCCGGAAGAAACGGCCTTCGGACTGGTATATCGTCCTTCTGAACGAGCTCGATGAAGCTATGACGAAAGAGAACATTTCCGCAAAACTCGTCATGCTGCTTTATGTGGATCTTCTGTGGGAACCGCTCACGGACAAAATCAAAAATCCGCAGCACTTCCTGCTGATGTTCGCACCGATCACCAGAAGCTTCAAAAACAGCTTCGCGGATTATGATCCGGAAAAGCTTCCCGAGGAGCCTCCGTTCGTGCTGAACAAACTGACTTTTCCAAAGGATGTCGAGACGAACCTGACCTTCCTGAAAGCCTGGCAGGAGAAAGCATTCGTTAAGCCGACCTTTGACTGTTTCGATTATGATTACTATATGGGCCGCGCGCATTACGGCGATCCAACCTACGTGCGGATCGCGCGGACGATCGACGGAGACATGAAGAACCATAAGAAGTTCGGCCTGAACGGCTACAACAGCTGTCAGGAGCTTCGATCCCAATTCCCGAACGGACTTGCGAACTTCGTTCTGGCGACCGCGGCGGTCGATCCGTCCGTGTCTTTTGAAGAGAGAGCCAGAGCTTACTATCAGGACTGTTACGGACCGGAAGGCCCGGCGCTCTTTGAAAAGATGGACGCGCTTTCGTTCTGCTTTGACCCGAACTACGTCATGTGCCAGACGCCCAGAAAGGACCCGGAATACCATGACCGGCTCTGGAAAGCAGGCCCTCTGATCGATCAGATCGAAGAGCTGGCCGCGCCGTATCAGACCGAACTGCCGGGAGCGCCCACGACTGAGATCACAAGTTCCGCCGCGACGGATACATCCCTGAATCCACAGCAGGTCCGTCACTGGAAGCTGCTCTGGAAATGGATCCTGTACGCGCGGATCTATACCCGCATGATGCTGCATACGACAGCGGAGGAGATCTCGCTGGCACAGAAAGTGTATGAGGAAGAATACATGCCTATGATCCGCGGACTCGAGCGCGAGGATCCTTCGCTGCTGGATGTGTACCGGCTCGACAATATCATCGGCCGCACGATCCGCTGGGGCCGATGAAACTTACGAAGTAAAAAAGATCTAAGAAATGAAGAATACGAGGAGACACTCATGAAAAAAGATGTCCTGCTGAGAAATGAGACCGCGAAGAGACTGTATGAAAAGTTTGCACAGCTGCCGATCGTCGATTACCACTGCCACCTGTCCCCGAAAGAGATCTACGAGGATAAGGAATTCGGCACGATCACGGATATCTGGCTGGGCGGAGATCATTATAAATGGCGTCTGATGCGCGCATTCGGTGTGCCGGAGGAACTCATCACAGCCAAGGCAGAAACGCCTGAAGCGAAAGAGCAGCTCGACCGGGAGAAATTCCGTGCCTACGCGAAAGCCCTGGAGATGGCGGCGGGCAGCCCGCTGTATGTCTGGTCCCACATGGAACTTAGTCAGTATTTCGAGATCGAGGATGCGCTGACTAGCGACAACGCGGATGAGATCTTTGACCGCGCGAACAGGTTTATCCGAGATACCGGCATGTCCCCCAGAAAGCTGATCGTCACCAGTAATGTGGAGATCGTCGCGACAACGGATGATCCGGCTGATTCTCTGGAATGGCATCAGAAGATCCGGGAGGACGAGACCTTCCCAGTGAAGGTCGTCCCGTCGTTTAGACCGGACAAAGCTCTTTCCCTCTGGGCCGCGGACTATTCGGACTATATCGCGCGTCTCGGAGAATCCGCCGGTGTCAGGATCCATACGATCGATGACCTGAAAGAAGTGCTTTCTGCCAGACTGAGTTTCTTTGCGGACCGCGGATGCGGCGTTTCAGACGTAGGGATCGAATTCTTCCCCAAAAAGGATACCGATCACGATGCGGAGCATACCTTCAAAAAAGCGCTGGCAGGCCATAAGGTAAGTAGAAGCGCCTTTAAGAACTTCCTCTTCGACATGTATCTGTTCCTGGCCGGCGAATACAAAAAGCATGACATTACGATGCAGCTGCATTTGAACGCGAAACGAAACGATTCTTCCTGGCTCCTTAAAAATCTCGGACCGGATGTGGGCGGAGATTCCATCAGCACCAGCGTGCCGGCGGAAGATCTCATCGCTTTCTTTGATGCCGCGGATCAGGCGGGAAAACTTCCCAAGACACTGGTCTACAGCAACAATCCGGACTGCTACGAAGCCTATACGACTGCCTGCACTTCCTTCCGCGGCGTACACATGGGTGCTGCCTGGTGGTTCAATGACCATGAACGAGGCATCATAGAGCTCGTGGACCGGTTCGCCGAGAACAGCAATATCGCTGCCTTCCGCGGGATGCTGACCGACAGCCGCAGCTTCCTTTCCTACGCGCGCCATGATTATTTCCGCCGCATCTTCGCGACCTGGGTCGGCGCAAAACTCGAGGATGGGACCTTCCTTTCCGAAGCAGCCGCCGAAAAGCTGATCCGCCGCGTATACTACGAGAACGCGAGAGCCATGTTCCGCTAAGCAGTTTAAATATCCAATAGTCTCGTGTTATTTCATATCCGCTCTAACCCTTTGGGGATCCCTAATTCTTTGGGGCGGATCGTGCATTTTCAGGCTTCGCCGCCCAGTGCATTTTTGCATTATTGGGCGGCGCATCATTTTGACGAGCTATCTTTTCTAAATCCTGGGCAAACGGAGTTAACAGGCTTCTATTTCACCCAGAAATTTTACTCAATGAGAGGCTCGTCTGGGTGAGAATGCAATTTGACGAGCTTTCTCTTCCAATCCTTGGATAAGATAGCTCGTCCAGTTGATATCTCATCCAAAAATCACAGGGGATTATGGGTGGCAGGACGATCAAAAAAGCTAAACGCCCCAAAGGACTTACAGAAGCGCTTTTTCACAGTGGTTTTCGGAAAATTCCGGCATAGATTATCTCTCTGTGTATCAGCCATATGGCTGCAATGTCCGCCTGAGGCGCACATTTCCATATGGATTCATAAATCGTTCATACTTTGTTCAAAAATGAGAAGTATAATCCCATCTTTGACACCTAAGAATAATAAAACCCCTCCTAAGGCCGCATAAACAGTGGCTTCTGGAGGGGTTTGCTGTTGAAAGAAATATGCGTATTATCTTTTGGTTTTTGAAATCTTCATAAGT
>JAFZQZ010000114.1 GCA_017620135.1 Bacillota bacterium | reverse complement strand
CCGACTCAGAAGAAAAGTCCCGGGAATCCGTCGAAGAACAGGCAGAAGAGTCTTCTGACGAGGTATCCGAGGTACCGGACAGTTCCACTCAGTCGGCGGCCACCGAGAACACCTCCTCTACAGAGCCGGCAGAATCCGCTGAAACAGCCGAATCCTCCGAACAGGCTGAGAGCTCAGAAGCAGCAGAGTCAAGTCAGGCTGAAGATTCCGATCTCCAGCCCAGCTCCGCCGAACTGCCCAGAGTGAGTTCGCTGACCCGGCCTTCTCTCATGAGCGGCGCCACGCAGATCAATAATCCCGCGCTGGTACCTTCCGTTCCGGAGTATTCCGTCGCGGCGGACTTCTCCAACATCACCAATACGGAAGTCTATTCTTTCAACGATGAAATGATACAGCACATCGTGCAGGACGGCTTCATTGTTACAGACGGATATGAGAAGGAATTCTTCTCTGTATACCAGAGCAACAAATGGCTCTATCGCGCTAACTTCATCACGGTCGACTCGATGATGCACACCTATCATCTGTACTTCGCGTACCTGATGAAGAATACCGAAAAGAACTATCTTTCTTCCACGTTGCTGACTCTTTCAGAAAAGATGCTGGCCAAATCGCTGGCCCAGTACGATCAGTTGAAAGGCACCGAGTGGGAACAGGCAGCTCGTACAAATGTCGCTTTCTTTGCTGTCGGCACATGCCTGCAGAATCCGGTGACCGTCATACCCGCGGACGTGGTGGATATCGTGACGGCCGAGCTTGCCCTGATCCAGGAAGCGGGCACGATGACAAAATCTCCTCTTACCGGGATCGACGAAGACTATACGCAGTATAAACCGCGCGGCTATTATGAAGGTGATGAACAGCTCGAATCCTATTTCCGCACCATGATGTGGTACGGACGGCTCAACTTCAAACAAAAAGAAGAGGACCTGGACAGAAGCGCCTTGCTCATGACCCTGGCCCTGGACGCTGAAACGCTTCCCATCTGGGAATCCATTTATTCCGTCACATCCTTCTTTGCCGGCGCAAGCGACGATGCCGGCTATTATGAATATAAACCGCTCATTGATGCCGCTTACGGCGAGAACACCACGGTCGAATCCCTTCCCGGCGCGACCCATAGCTGGGGGATCTTCCATTCTCTGACCAAAGATCTGGAACCGCCCAAGGTCAACTCCGTCCCCACCTACGTGGATCCGGATACCGACCTGCTCGCCGAGAATCTCGGCTTTCGCTTCATGGGACAGCGCTTCACCCTCGACGCGGCGATCTTCCAGAATCTGATCTACAACAAAGTCCAGGAAACAGAGTCGAATGAGCGCCGCATGCTTCCCGATACCCTGGACGTGATGGCGGCCATGGGCTCCGATACAGCCTTGTCTTTGCTGCAAACGCAAGGTGCCTTTGAATATCCGGGCTATCTGGAAAACATGCAGATGCTCAGGGATGAGATCGCGGCCGCCGGAGATGAACAGTGGAACGCCAGTCTCTATTCCAGCTGGCTTTACACCCTGAATCCACTGCTGAAGACAAAAGGTGCCGGCTATCCGTATTTCATGCAGACCGAGCTCTGGGCCAGAAAGGATCTGGAATCATATGCCGGCAGTTTCACCGAGCTCAAGCACGATACAGTCCTCTATACCAAACAACCCATGGGCGGACGCGGTGACGGCGGAGACATCCCGACCGCCGACGACCGCGGCTATGTCCAGCCGGAACCCGAGATCTTCTCCCGCCTGGCCGTCCTGACAGAGAAAACCGCCACGGGTCTGAAATCCTTCGGCATGCTCTCCGCGGAAGATGAAGCCAATCTGCTTCGTCTGAGTGAACTGGCGAAACAGCTCATGACCATTTCCGAAAAAGAACTGATTAATGAAACGCTCACAGACGAGGAATACGAGCTCATCCGTTCCTTTGGCACGGATCTTCAGTATTTCTGGTACGAGACTATCAAGGAAGATGCTGCTGAGCTCGGGGATATGCCCCTTTCGAACCTGCTCGACCTGTTCCCGGCAGCCTTGATCGTTGATATCGCGACCAATCCGGAAGGATCCTGCCTGGAGGTCGCTACCGGCAACCCCAGTGTCATCTACGTCGCCTGCCTGGTCGATGGTGACGTCAAGATCTGCAGCGGAACCGTCTACAACTGGTATCAGTTCGAACAGCCTCTGTCCGATCGCATGACCGATACCGCGTGGCGCCAGCTCATGGGCATCTCGCCCATGGAGGATGGCTCTTACAACCGGGAAACGGAAGGAAGGCCGGATAAACCTGCCTGGACACTGGATTACCGCAGAGAATAACGGAGGTCTCTTATGAAGCCGCTTGCTTATGAAGGCAAAGAGCCTTATATCTTTATCAGTTACGCGCACAGGGACAGCGAACGAGTCTTTCAGGTCCTGGAGGAGCTGGACAAAAAGGGATACCGGATCTGGTATGATGACGGTATCGCGCCGGGCAGTGAATGGCCGGAGGATATCGCGCGTCATCTGGACGCTGCCCATATGGTCATCGCCTTTGTCACGCCCAATTCCATGGCTTCCCAGAACTGCCGGCGCGAGATCAATTTTGCGCTGTCGAAGGAAAAACGTTTTCTTTCCATCCTTCTGGAAAAGACGGAAATGCCGCTCGGCATGGAGATGCAGCTCTCCGCCCAGCAGAGCATTCTCCGGTACAATTATGCTACCTGGGAAGCTTTTATCGGCAAGATCCTGACCTGTCCGGATATCGGACCGTGTCAGAGACCGGCGCCGCAGCCGGAACCGGCAGCGCCCGAGCCGCAGCCCGTTCAGCAGGTACCACAACAACCTCAACTGGCGCCACAACAAACCCCGGCCCAACCTGCCCCGGCCCAACCTGCCGCAGTCCCTGTACAGCAACCTCCCAAAGCTAAACCGGCCAAGGTCAAACAGCCAAAAGAAAAGAAACCCGCCGGCAAGAAAAAACTGATCCTGTTCGGATCGATCGCCGCGGCGGTCGTCATAATATCTGTTCTCGCTGTCGTACTCTTGCTGAACGCAAGCTTCAAGACTTCCTGGGACGAAAAGATCTCACGCTCCGCGACCTATGTCACCTGTATCAATAAAACGCTGACCCAGCAGGATCTGAAGAATATCAGCCAGCTGAAAAAGCTGAAAACGCTGACTCTGAACGGCTGTGATCTTTCCTCCTGTGATTTTTCTTCGATCTCCTTCTCATCTACCGTATATAAAATCGATTTCTCTGATTGTTCCACCATCAACGACTTTCATTTTCTGCAAGGCCTGAATCTGAAGGAACTGATACTGACCGGACAAGGCGGCTTCAGTGATCTTTCCCTGATCACACTGGATGAACTGAACAGACTATCACTGAACGGTACATCCATCAAAGATCTATCTTACCTACAAAATGCTTCCAAACTGACCGAACTGTATGTTTCCGGTACCCAGATCACGGACATTTCTCCTCTTTCCGGAGTAACGAACCTGATCAAGCTTGAAGCCGCGCAGACAGGTGTGACTGACCTTACTCCGATCGCCTCGCTTGAAAAGCTCACCTCTCTGAATGTCTCCGGATGTGTGCTTCAGACCATTCCCGAAGAACTCATGTGCCTGAAGCTGGACACCTTCCATGGGGCTTCCTGTTCCCTGAAAGACCTTGGCTTTCTCAAGAACTGCACAAAGCTGAAGGTCCTGGATATCTCCGATAACCCTCTGCTGACTTCCTTTGATATTGTGATCGATCAGAACCATGAAACACTGACCACTGTACAGGTCGACCGTACCAGCCTTGGCGAGGAGGAGATCTCCACTCTCAGCCAGTGTACTCTGCTCAAGGATCTGTCGGTCAGTGGCCTGCAACTTAAAAACCTCGACTTCTGCCGAAACCTCACCGAATTAGTTTCCATCCATGCCGAAGGCTGCGGTCTCACGGATATTGCCGCTTTATCCAGGTGCAGTAAGCTCAAGACCATTATGCTGAGTTTCAACCAGATCAGGGATGTTTCATCTCTCGCTTCCATCACGCCTTCCTCCTCCGATACGGTGCTGGATCTTTCCTTCAATCAGCTGGAGGATGTCTCTTCTCTCCCCATAGGATCGTACCGTTTTCTGCTTCTGCACGGAAATACGCCTTCCGTCATTGGCAGTCTGACAGCGGAACACAAAGCCTATGTTATCAGCACTGAGTATTATGATGCTATTCTAACAACTTCCTTCACCAATAAAGGTGCCTATTACAATATCTGTCTGACGGGCACCCCGACCAATCAGGTCCTGACACTGCAGGAAACTTTCGGGGAAGCCTATCTCAAACTTTTGACGATGGATGAACTGATGCAGACACTCCTGGATGATACATTGCCTTACCAAATGAAACAGGATTACAGCTACCCTTATTCCCTCTATGAAAACAAATAATATCCGGCTCATCAAGCGTATCCTCATGACCGTGTTCGGTGTCTCGATCTGCGGTCTGTCTGTCGGTCTCTTCAGCTATTCCGATCTCGGCCTGGACCCCTTCCAGGTATTCGCGCACGGTACCTGGAAGCTGCTCCCGTTCTTCAGCTTCGGCACTTACTATCTGCTCCTGAACGCTGTTTTTCTGGCAGTCATCTTCGTCGTCGATCACAGGAAAATCGGCCTTGGTACGGTCATCAACCTGCTGCTCGTAGGCTATATGGCCGATTTCGCCGAAGCCTGTCTGATCCGGTGGCTCGGACCCTCCGTCGACCATGCTCTGTGGTTCCGGGTCATCGTACTGGCGGTTGGAGTCGTCATCATGTGCCTTTCCGCTGCCCTCTACTTCACAGCCGACATGGGCGTCTCGACCTATGACTCCATCGCCATCGTCCTGGATGAGAAAAAGCTCATCATAATAAAACGCCGTGCCGTTCCCTTTAAATATATCAGGATCGGCACGGATCTTATCTGTGTGATCATCGGGGGACTCTTAGGCGCGACTGTCGGTATCGGCACCCTGATCGCGGCTTTCTTCATGGGCCCGCTGATCTCCTTCTTCAAAAAGACCGTCGCGGAACCCATCCTACGCGGATAAACTTAATCCTCGTACATCGCTTCGTTCTCGGCCCAGCTGCGGCCCATGTTGCTCTTCCACTTTTTGTCGAAGGCGTCGGTCAGCTCCTCGGCGCTGATCCCGAAGCACTCCAGCATATCCAGATAATACATCAGCACATCGCTGCATTCTTCCAGATAATGCGCGCGGACATGTTCATCTTCCATGATGGCGTCCGCGCCTTTTTTCTTGATGATCGCGATGACCTCGCCCAGCTCATCCACCATCCACAGAATGCTGTCCTTGCCGAACGCCGGCTCCCGAAGGCCCCAGTGGTCCTTATGCTTCATATAAAGCTCGTGCTGCCGCTTCATCAGATCGGAAATCTTCAATTCACTCATCACGTTTCACCCCACCAGATTCTTCAGCGTCCTAAGGCCCAGCCTGGAGCCCAGGAAGCAGTCTTCGATGCCCTCGAACTCGACCGACAAGTGGCCGTTCCCATCCTTATCATAGTCGGAATCCAGGATCTTGTCCACGATCAGCTGGACGGGCACATCTCCCTGTCCTACGATCGCGCCGCGCAGATAATCGCCGTATCGGGAAGTCAGCCATCCGGAATAAGCGATCGTCCCTTCCTCTTTCAGGCGATTGCCTTCGCTGTCTTCCGTCCCGATCGCCAGCGCTTCTTCCGCTCCGCGGACATAAAAGTCTTTAAAATGTACCCGGCGGATGATCGGCAAGAGTTCTTCCACCATCACCAGCGGATCCTCACCCACGCACAGCGCGTTGCCGACATCCATCGTGATCCCGTAATTCTTTTTGTCTACTGCCAGATATACCCGCTTCATCCGGTCGGCGCCGTTGAAAAGGATGCCATGGTTCTCGGAAAGGACCGGATTGCCATACTGTGCGTTATAATCACACAGATCTTTCGCCGCACGAACGATGCCTTCAAACACCTTTTCAAAATCCTCGGTCCCGCCGACGATCGTGCCGTCTGCCCAGTGGATCAGATCTTTCTTTGTCTGATCAGCCCGCCTCTTGCCGATCTGCCGCACCATATCGATCCGGCTGGAGGTCGCGCCGATCTGGTGCGCCACGTCCAGCTTATAATACAGTTTTTCCAACTCTTCCTTATAGGCGTCCCCGGTCAGATTCGCGATGTCCGAACCAAAGTTCAGACCGGCGATCTCGATCCCATACTGCTCCGACCACTCCTTCAGTCTGGCAGGCATATCCCCTTCATAGACTGGCAAAGTAAAATCCGAGATCTCCACATGAGAAGCACCCCAGTCACGAAATATCCTGAACATCTCTTCCACGGACAGCGCTCCGCTTGATAATGCGCGCACAAAATTATATGAACAAAGCCCGACCTTCATCATAAACCTCCAAATGAACGATTCACCCTATTATACCACGATTCCATCCGAAAAGCACTCCTCATAACCGGGCTTTTACTCTTTGATCTCCTCCCAAAATCGGCACAATCTCCACGCGTGGGAGAAGCTCCTCACATATAGCTGCAAAACGCCACCCGTGCCCGTAGTGGTTTGCCTCGACTCCTCCCAAAAAGAGGACTATTTCCACTGGTGCCCGAAAAATTCACGAAAAATCCTCCCATTGGTGGAGAAATGGCTTCATACGCGAGGAGGGTCGTCCGGATGATACGGGCACGCGTGGATATGTGGCCTGATTTGAGAGGAGGTTCTCCCACAGGTGGAAACCAGGTCTGTTTTGAGAGGAACCTGTCGCCAAAGATCCATCGCATCCTCTGAACTCGTCGCCGCAAGTCCATTGCATTTCCTTTATCAACCTGACGCCATCGTTAATAGACAAAAAAAACGCCTCTATGTGTCCCGTTACGAGTTATGCGCAGCATCTGCCGAGCAACGGGGCGCATAGAGGCGCTTCCTCCATTTTGTCTTACTTGTCGATCTCCACGATCCAGCCTTCCGGTGCCGGAATACGGCCCATCTGAATGCCGGTCAGGGTATCATACAGTTTCTTGGTCACAGGACCCATCTCTTCCATACCAGCCGGGAAGTTGATGATGTTGCCATGGTCATAGATCCGGCCGACCGGAGAGATCACAGCCGCGGTACCGCACAGACCACACTCTTCGAAACCGGGTACTTCGGAGAAGAACACTTCGCGGTGCTCGACCTTCATGCCCAGATAGTTCTCTGCCACATAGCAGATCGAACGACGGGTGATGGAGGGCAGGATACTGTCAGACTTAGGCGTGACCAGGTTGCCTTCCTTGGTGATGAAGATGATATTCGCGCCGCCGGTCTCCTCGACCTTTGTGCGGGTCTGCGGATCCAGATACATGTTCTCCGCGAATCCTTCCTCATGCGCCTTGACGATCGGATACAGGCTCATCGCGTAGTTCAGGCCGGCCTTGATGTTGCCGGTGCCGTGCGGGGCCGCACGGTCGAAATCGGAGATCTTCACAACGATCGGTTTGGCGCCGCCTTTGAAGTACGGGCCGACCGGTGTCACGAAGATACGGAATTCAAACTCTTCCGCGGGTTTGACGCCGATGACCGGGTTGGTACCGATCATAAAGGGGCGCAGATACAGGGTAGCACCGCTGCCATACGGCGGAACGAAAGCTTCATT
Source organism: Bacillota bacterium (assembly GCA_017620135.1). Taxonomy (GTDB): domain Bacteria; phylum Bacillota; class Clostridia; order Lachnospirales; family Bianqueaceae; genus RUG760. The sequence goes on along the minus strand of JAFZQZ010000114.1, from coordinate 32,348 downwards.
GGCCTTGATGACCATCTTGACGGCTTCCACAAATTTGTCTTCCGGGAACGGAGGCATTTCCAGACGAGCCGCGGAATCAGCCATACGTTTCGCGTTCAGGTCGGGGCGGAAGCAGACGATGCGTCCGTCTTCGGTACGGTAGGCTTTCAGTCCTTCGAACACACTCTGGGAATACTGGAAAACACAGGCACACTCACTCAGTGTGATCGTCGCGTCGGACTCCAGGCCGCCTTCATCCCACTTTCCATCCTTATAACGGCAGACATAACGGTAATCCGTCTTGATATAACCAAATCCAAGATTACCCCAATCGATATCATTTCTCGCAGCAGTACTCATAATCTCGCTTCGCCGGGCATTTGTCCGGCACTCCTTTCCTTTAGCGCTTTCAACTATTATAGTCTCTCTCCTGCTGAACTTCAAGTAAAAACGGGCTGTTTTTCATCTTCGTCATTTTGATGCGGTTTAGGGGTTTAAAGCGATGATTTTTTATGAAATTCTGCGGAGCATTCCATCTTGCGCATCTATCCTGGCTGCGCTAAAATATTTCGTATATTCAACCAGTCTTTTGAGGAGGACGCTATTTATGAGTTACACCAGTGAAGTATTGGAAAGAGTCGTCGCCCAGAACCCCGACCAGACCCTGTTTATCCAGGCTGTCAAGGAAGTACTGGAGACCCTTTCCCCCGCGATCGAAAGAAACGAGAAGGTGTACCGCCAGAACGCGCTGCTTGAGCGTCTGACTACGCCCGACCGCCAGATCCTTTTCCGCGTCGCGTGGGTCGACGATCAGGGTATCGCCAGAGTCAATAACGGCTACCGTATCCAGTTCAACAACGCGATCGGCCCCTACAAGGGCGGACTTCGTCTTCATCCCTCCGTCAACCTTTCCACGCTGAAATTCCTTGGATTCGAGCAGATCTTCAAGAACTCCCTGACCGGCCTGCCGATCGGCGGTGCCAAGGGTGGTTCCGACTTTGATCCCAAAGGCAAATCCGACCGCGAAGTCATGGCTTTCTGCCAGTCCTTTATGAGCGAGCTTTACAAATATATCGGTGCGGACGTCGATGTACCCGCCGGTGATATCGGTACCGGTGCCCGTGAGATCGGTTACATGTACGGTGCCTACAAGAAACTGACCGGCCTTTACGAAGGCGTGCTGACCGGCAAAGGCCTTTCCTACGGCGGATCTCTCGCCCGTACCGAAGCGACCGGCTACGGCCTTCTGTACCTGACCAAGTGCATGCTCGAGGCGAACGGTTCCGGTCTGGACGGCAAGAAAGTCGTCGTCTCCGGCGCCGGCAACGTTGCCACCTACGCTATCCAGAAGACCTGGCAGCTGGGCGGCATCCCCGTCACCTGCTGCGATTCCACCGGCTGGATCTATGACCCCGAAGGTATCGATGTTGCCCTGCTGAAAGAAGTCAAGGAAGTTCGCCGCGCGAGACTGACCGAGTACGCGGCTGAGCGTCCGAGCGCTGTCTACCACGCCGGCACCCACTCCGAAGGCGGCGTGTGGTCTGTTCCCTGTGATGTCGCGCTTCCCTGCGCTACCCAGAATGAGCTTGACCTTAATGACGCCAAGATGCTGGTCGCGAACGGCTGTAAGGCTGTCGCGGAAGGCGCGAACATGCCCACCACCATCGAAGCGACCAAGTACTTCCAGGAGAACGGCATCCTCTTCTGCCCGGGCAAGGCCGCGAACGCCGGCGGTGTCGCCACTTCCGCGCTGGAAATGACCCAGAACAGCGAGAGACTTTCCTGGACCTTCGACGAAGTCGATTCCAAGCTTCAGGGCATCATGGCCAACATCTTCACGAACGTGAACGAGACCGCCAAGGAATTCGGTATGGCCGGCAACTATGTCGCCGGCGCGAATATCGCCGGCTTCCTGAAAGTCGCGAACGCCATGGAGGCACAGGGCATCCTGTAATAGGATCATCCGGACGATACACAGAAAATGAAATGTGCGCCACCAGGCGCACGGCATAAAAAATCGCCTGAGTTTTGAAGCTCAGGCGATTCTTTTTTTCCATTTGAGTTTTACTGTTTGATGTTGTTCTCGATCGTGTAGGCTTCCAGTCCGGCGTTCTCAAAGGATGCCAGATAGGTCTCCACGGAAGTGTAGCCGTACAGCGTTACATCACCTTTGTCGGTCGAGAAGGAATCGGCCGGCGTGTAATACCACAGATCGTCAATATTGATCGTACCATCGGAGAGGAGGATCAGATCATCGTACTCTACATCGTAGTAGTACGTGTAGTCCATCGTCTTCTCAACTTCCTTTTCCTCGCCCGCTTCGTTCTTCTCTTTCTCCTTATAGGTGACCGTGATGTCGACCTTGTACAGGCAGAAGAGCGCGTTGTTGGTGCTGTAGTAATCAGGCTCCTTCAGGGTGAGGAACAGATTGCCCGCGTATTCGAAGTTCTTGACAGTCACGTTCGAAGGAACGTTGCCTGCGTCGACCTCGTCCTGCTGATAGATCATCTGACCGATCTCGACCAGATAGTCCAGTTCGCTCTGCGGGATCTGGCTGGCGGAAGTGACATAGGTGCCGCTTTCGGAAATGACTGTATAGGTCTTGGAGGTAGTGATCGGGTGTACGCCGAATTCAGCTTCGAGCTGAGCGGTGGGATCCTGATCGTTCCAGTCAAGCAGGGTGACCGTTACGGTGTCGCCTTCGGACAGGTCGTACTGCGGCTCGATCTTGTACTGCAGATACTGGAAAGCTTCCGGTACGCGGGAGCTGTCGCCGTACGCGTCGATATAGGGAGAGGTTCCCTCGAAGGAAAGCTCAAAGCCGTTGAACGGATCCAGCTCTTCGATCTCGGGCAGGCCTTCTACCGTGAATGTCTTGGACGACTCAGCTACATTGACATTGAAGAACGGTGCCCATTCCTCATTGATCTTCCAGGTAACGGTGACGGTATCGCCATTCTTCAGCTTGCCGTTCTCGCCGCCGGAGAAAGTACCGTCGACACAGTACAGATAATAATCATATGCTGGTGCGTTCTCGGTAGCGTTCTTCTTGTCCATCCATTTGATGGTGTCTTCGTTTTCCTTGACAAACTTCGAGCTGTCAAAGGAGAAGGTATAGGTGCCTTTTCCGCTGTTGCCATCAAAGGTCATTGAAGCGTATTTATTCAGGTCGACATCCACCATCTTGGGTTTGAACGGTTTTACGACCAGCAGAACGACCACGGCCGCGATAACGAGAAGCGCTGCAATGATACCGATGATCAGGCCGGCTTTGCCTTTTTTCTTCTTGGGCTGTTCAGGCTCATAACCGCCGGGCTGGAATCCGCCTTGCTGGAAATTGTTCTGGGGCTGGAAGCCGCCTTGCTGTGGCTGGAAACCACCCTGCTGGAAGTTGTTCTGAGGCTGGAATCCGCTCTGCTGCTGGGGTTGGAAACCACCCTGGGGAAGCCCCTGCTGGGGCTGGAAGCTCTGCTGAGGCTGGAAGGAACCGGTCTGGAAATTATTCTGGGGCTCCTGTACCGGCTGGAAGGATCCGGTCTGGAAATTATTCTGAGGTTCCTGTACCGGCTGGAAAGATCCGGTCTGGAAGTTCTTCTGAGGCTCCTGTACCGGCTGGAAAGATCCGGTCTGGAAACTCTGTTGGGGAAGCCCCTGCTCGGGCTGGAAACTGGATTTCACCGGTTCAGGCTCGGGGATCGGCTCGGGTTGGAAACTCGGTTCCGGCTGGAAGCTGGGTTTGGGAGCTTCTGGCGCGGGCTGTGAGCCGCCCAGAGAAACCATTACCTGCGACGCGTCATACGCGGGTTTCGCCGGTTCCGGTTCAGGTTCCGGGACAAATGCGGGCTTTACTGGCTCCGGCGCGGGTTTATTCTGTCTCTGACCGCAGTGAACACAGAATACAGCGGTATCCGGGATCTCACCACCGCAAAACTGACATTTCATGAATTGGTCCTCCTTTATGTTATCTATGAAGAAACTAGGGGTAGTTATTTCGATTTTATATGCAATTTACGAAAAAAACAATACTATTCTGAAAAAAACACATAAATGCTTCTTAAGTACCATTACGCCTCGTTTTCACCATGCGCAGCATATAATAGAAGGCCCATACCAGACTGATACCGATGGCGATGGCAAGCACATACTGGATCGTCCGTCCCGCGTAAAAACTCGCTGAGCTCCATTCGCTCTGTACCGTGGCTGCCATCGTATAGTACAGCGAGCCGCCGGGGATCAGCGGGACCATGGTCGGGATAAACAGGATCGTCGCCGGCACTTTCAGCATCCTCGCCAGGATCTCCCCATAGAAACCACAGACCGCGGAAGCCGCCAGGCAGGCCAGGAAAACACCCGGTGTAAACGAATCAAAAAGGATATAGATTCCCCAGCATACGATCCCTCCGATCGCCGTCCAGACCATCAGTTTCTTTCGCAGATGGAACATCATCGAAAAACCAAGGGATCCCAGTGCACCTGTGATCAACTGGACGATCGCCGTACCTGCGGAAAGACGTGTCCCTGAGGCCGCTGCGGAACCGGCCACCGGTACTGCGGCTGTGATCGCCTGTGAAAAGAGGATCGCGGAAGGGATCAGTCGGATCAGCGTCAGCGCAAGCATAATGCCCGCCGCTAAAGCAGCTGCCCAAAGCAGTGTTTCCACGAGCCGCAGAAGCCCGGCGATCGTATCGCCGACGAACACATCCCGTACTGAACTGGTCATAGCGATCCCAGGGATCATCAGCATGATATCGCCGATCAGGATCTTATCCAGATGGATACCCGGGATAACACTTCCCAAAAGTCCGATCACCAGTCCGGAAATAAACGCGGTCAGCACATGATAGATCATCTTACCGGAACAGTAAGGCGCTATTTTCTCCTGCAGGAAACGGACCAGAAGTCCGCAGATCCCTGCCACGATCCCGTCCAGGATCCCGCCGTCGAAAAAGATCGCGAACGCTCCGGCAGCCAGCATACAGCCCAGATACATTTCAAGCCTGGATGGATCCGCGTCTTTTTGTGTCTTCTTGATCCTGCTTCTCAGTTCTTCCACCGGGACAGGCTCTTTGCACACTTCCCTGGACAATTCGTTATAGGCTTCCAGCTTTTCAAAATCTGTCGATCCGCTGTCGGAAAGTCTTCTTGTCTGGGTATATTCTTCTCTGTCCGGATAAGACATGGTGATGACCATGCTGGAGGTAATGACGAAAACATTCATCCGCGAAGCCCCATAGGCATAGCCCATCCGGACCAGTGTTCCTTCCACACGGCTCACTTCGCCGCCGCAGGAGAGCATGTTTTCCCCCATATTGAGAAGCTGATGGAGCAGATCCTCGCGCTCTTTTCCGCTCATCTTCAGGTTCATGACCACTCACCTCCTTTGCTGTCCGCTGTTTTTCTGTTGTGCCCGTCCATCCCGTAGACCTTCAGCATTTCTTCTGTATAAACTCCGGGAGCCTCATAGGTGATCAGCGGCGGTTCGATCCGCATTTCTTTTCCGCCGCCCAAGGTCCCTTCGATCAGAACCTGAGTCGCTTCTTTGTCACGATAGGGATAAACCAGCTGCATCCGTTTGGGTTCGATCCCTGCCTTCAGCATTTCCTCAAAGATCTCCGAAAGCCGGCTCGGACGGTGGACCATGTAGAAATGTCCATGCGTTCGAAGAAGAAACTTAGCGGCTGCCATTACATCCGAAAGACTGCAGGCAATCTCGTGCCGTGCCAGACTGACAGAAGAAGAATCATTCTTCAGACTGTCCGGCCGGACCTTCATATACGGTGGATTGACCGTCACCACGTCAAAGGAATTGGCCGGTAACATGAATCGGATCCGCCGCAGGTCTCCGCCCAGGATCCTGATCTTATCTTCCACATCATTCAGTATCATGCTCCGCTCCGCCATCTCCGCCATATCCGGCTGGATCTCCACACCGGTATAGAAGGATCCCGGATACCGCGCCAGCATGAGCAGCGGGATCACACCGGTCCCCGTGCACAGATCACACACCTTCTCCCCGGCTTTCGCTTTCGCGAAGTCCGCCAGCAGCACCGCGTCCGTTCCGAAACAGAATTTGTCCGGATCCTGGATCAGCCGGAACCCGCCGCGCTGCAGCTCATCGATTCTCTCCATAGAAACACTCCACAAGAGGAAAGGCCACCGGCAAGCGCCGCGGCCTTTCATTTTTCTTATTTATCCTGTTCCAGCTCTTTCAGCTGTTTCTCCGAGGACACCTCATCCGGATCGTCGGTCGTCCGGCGCCGGTGCGAATGGCGCAGGATCCGGATCTCATCCAGCGGGAACTCGCTGATGACGACATCCCCCTTCTCCTGGCTGATCCCGACCTTCACCAGCTGGCGAAGCACATTTACATGAAGCACTTCTCCGGCTCCGCTGGGTGTTTCCACCGTATCGCCCTCGGAAGGAAGTCCCTTCGTCAGATCTTCATAGGTCGACTCTTCATATCGCAGACAGCACATCAGTCTTCCGCAGGTCCCGCTGATCTTGGTGGGATTCAGCGAGAGATTCTGATCCTTCGCCATCTTGATGCTGACCGGCGCAAAGTCGGACAGGAACGTACTGCAGCAGTAAGGTCTGCCGCAGATCCCGATTCCGCCGCCCATCTTGGTCTCGTCGCGAACGCCGATCTGTCGAAGCTCGATCCTCGTATGAAAAACTGTCGCCAGGTCCTTGACCAGCTCACGGAAATCCACGCGGCCATCCGCTGTAAAGTAGAAAAGGATCTTCTTCCCGTCGAAGGTATATTCCACATCGATCAGATTCATTTCCAGACCGCGCTCCGCGATCTTTTCCTGACAGATCACCGCCGCTTCCTTCTCCAGACCCAGATTCTTCTCATAATTCGCCGTATCCTGCTGTGTTGCCTTACGAAGCACCGACCGAAGCGGCTGAACGATATCCTCCTCACCGGCCAGACGCGGCTCCGTCACAGTCAGTCCGTACTCGATCCCCCGGGCTGTTTCTACGATCACGTATTCGCCTTTATGGATCAGAAACGGTCCCGGCGCAAAATAATACACACGCCCCGCACGGCGGAAGCGTACACCAATTACTGTCGTCAAACTATCAACCTTCCTGTTACTTTATCATAAATCCTGTCATCAGCTTATCCAGCGCCAGATCGCGATTCACGTTCTGCGCAAGATCCGCATCGATCTGCCGGATCAGCAGGACGAGCTTCGTCAGCTTCTCCAGCGAGTATCTTTCGGCCGACCGAACGATCTCTTCCCTGTGATCCGCTGTCATGATCCGGTCCGGATCGCCTGTTGCCAGGTAAATGAGTTCATCTCTTACCCACAGCAGCATCAGATCCAGAAGCTGCCGGGTCTCTTTCTTATACGTTTCAAAAAGCGTCGATCCGCGCAGTACATCGATCGGCACAAGTTCCGGCATCTTGGCCAGAAAACCGAACAGGTCGCTACGCATGGAGGCAAAATCCTCGTCGGAAAGAAGCATCAAAGCTTTGCCGAGTGATCCCTGCGCGAAAACAGCGGCGGCCTGCGCATCTTTTTCCCGGATACCTCGGCTAATCAGCGTATCCACGATCAGATCCGGGGAAAGCGGCTGCAGCGAGATCTTCACACATCGGGAGATGATCGTCGGCAGAAAAGAAGAAGCTCTTTCCGCCAGGAGCAGGATCACTCCGTAGGACGGAGGTTCCTCGATCGTCTTGAGCATGGTATTCTGTGCCTCGATGGTCAGCTTGTCCGCCTCTTCGATGATATAGACCTTATACCGGCTGCGGTACGGCCGGATATCGATATCTCCCACGAGATCCGTCTGGATCTGTTCCTTGGAGATGCTCTTTCTCTCCGGCAGGGGCCGGATCTTCTTCACGTCCGGATGATTCCCGTGAGCAAAAAGCCGTTTTTCTTCCTCATTCCCAAGGAGTTCGGCCACAAACGCGTCCGCGAGAGTCTTCTTGCCGACGCCCGGGATGCCTTCGAACAGATAAGCATGCGAAATATGCCCGTCCCGGACAGCCTCCGAGAGGTGTCTTTTCGCATCCTCATGCCCCAAAATGGCAGAAAAAGAGGCTCCCGAGTGGCCTCCGAGGACTTGTGCGCACATCAGGGAACCTCCTTCTATAAAAGGGCAAACGATTCAGCGCATGCCAAAGCATGCGCTAATGCGCAGAGCTGCTCCACGGCAGAATGCCGTTTGGCGCAATCACTTCTTTAGAACTTGTGGAAGGATTCAACATCCAGCACGAAGACCGTCGCGCCGCCAGCCGTGACCTCGATGGGGTAGGGGATATATCCTTCCGCCGTAGTGGTATAGGGCTGATTTGCGATCGTCATCTGTTTGACGGTCTGGCATTTCTCCTGGATGATCCCCAGAACTTCTTCCAGCTTCTCTTCCTCACAGCCGATCAGCATCGTGGTGTTGCCCACACGAAGGAATCCGCCGGTAGAGGCAAGCTTGGTGACCTGGAAACGAGCACGGTTCAGTGCTGTGGTCAGCTTCTGAGAATCTTCGTCATGAATAATGGCAAGAATGAGTTTCATTTCGATCCCTCCTATAGATAAGATATGATGAAATCAGAGTTTTTCCAGATATGCCTGCATTTTCTGCCAGATCTCTCCGGCAACTTTCTCGGGGCTCTTAGCCCCGTCGATCAGGATCACACGCTTCGGATCCCGTTCGGCCAGAGAATAATAGCCCTTGTTGATCATCCGGTGGAAGTCCTCTTCCTCTTCCTCCAGACGATCCATCGTATGTCCGCTCTGAAGCCTTTTGCGGCGAAGACCTTCTTCATAGTCTACGTAGACCAGAAACGTCACATCCGGCAGCAGACCGTCGATCGCCGGATCATTGATCATCTGGACGTAGTCCATACCAAGTTTCCGACCGATCCCCTGATAAACCAGGGACGAATCAATGTATCGGTCCAGAAGAACGATTTTTCCTTCCGCCAGCGCAGGACGGATCTTTTCCGTCACATGCTGGCGCCTCGCAGCCGCGAAAAGGAGCGCTTCGGTGACTGCGTCCATCCCGGTATACGCCGGTTCCAGCAGGATCTGACGGATCGCTTCTCCGACAGGTGTTCCGCCGGGCTCACGGGAACGAATAACGTCATATCCTTCTTCCCGCAGCTTTTTTTCCAGGAGATCCATCTGAAGGGTCTTTCCGGACCCGTCCGGTCCCTCCATGGAAATAAACAGACCCAAGCCGATCACCTCCTGCATATTCCTTGATTAGAATCATTATAGCAGGGAATTTTCCCAATTTCAAGAGAGAATAAATGGCAGGATTTATACAATTTACTATTTGCCTTCTTAACAAAGTTGTAATATAATAGATTATTGCTACTGCATAAAACAGATTATTCATATATAGAGGAAAACTATGATCAAACAAACAAAGAAAAAGAAAGTGAACGTTGCCGGTATCATCTTTTTCGTCCTGCAGGTACTGGCGTCGGTAGCGATGGTCGTTCTGCTCATGCAGATTTCGATCCTTCCCACCAAATACCTGATCGTCATCGGTGCGATCTTAGCAGTCCTTTGTATCATCTCACTCATTATGCAGATTTCTGCGCACGGTAAAGTAGTAGGCCTGATCTATGCTCTGGTCATCTCCATCGTACTGGTTACCGGTTCCGCTTATCTCTGGAAAACAAATAGAGCTCTTACCAATGTCAGCTCCGCTTCCGAGAACAGCACCATCACCAGCCGCATGTCCATCCTTGTCCTGGCGGACAGCGGAATGGAAGGTCTGCAGGATCTGGCCGGCCAGGCGATCGGTATTCAATCGACACTTGACCAGGCCAAGACCAAGCAGTCTCTGTCCGAGCTTCAGATCCATTTTGAATCCGAACTTCCCACGACTTCCTATAACAGCTATATCACCGCCGCGACTGGACTTTATTCCGGCGAAGTCCAGGCGATCATCTTCAATGAAGCATTCCGCGGGCTGGTCGAAGAGACCTATCCCAACTTCAGCACGGAGACCAAGGCTTTACAGGAATTCACCTACAAGGAAATCATTAAGACACCGGAGAAAGAATCAGATAACAATGTCTCCCATCGTGAAGATGTCAAGGTAGCTCAGGAGCCTTTCATCGTTTACCTCTCCGGAAACGACGGTTATGGCGAGGTCGATATCGACGGCGGCCGTTCCGATGTAAATATCCTGGCTGTCGTCAATCCGGAAACCAAGGAGATCCTGCTGGTCACTACTCCTCGTGACGCATATATCGAACTTCCCTGGGGGTCTCATGATAAACTGACCCACGCCAGTATCTGGGGATTGGATACCTCGGTAGAGGTCCTGGAAGACCTGTATGGGTTTGCGATTGATTACTACGCTCGCATCAACTTCAGTGGCTTTGAAGCGATCGTCGATGCAATGGGTGGCGTGAATGTTTATTCAGCAGAAGACTTCACCGGTTATAACGGAACATATTTCCAGGAAGGATATAATTATGTAGATGGCTCTTCCGCCTTAGAATTTGTTCGCGAACGACATAGTTTAAGCGGCGGAGATCTCGCCAGAGGCCAAAACCAGATGCGTATGATCCAGGCGATCATAGACAAGATCACCTCTCCCGCGATCCTGACCAGCTACATGCCTCTCATGGACAGTCTCTCCTCTGCGGTAGCAACTAACATGCCTAAGGATAAGATCTCCGAACTGGTAAAGATGCAGATGGAAGACAACGCAGAATGGCATATCACCAGTTATGAGGTGGATGGCGAAGCTGACTGGCGCGTTTGCTACTCCTCCGGTGATGAACGCTCTGTTGTGGATCTCTATGATGATTCCGTAGAAGAAGCCATCTCCAAGATCCAAGCCGTCATAGACGGAAAACATCTGACAGACTAAATCTCATTACTATCATACAACCTTGACTCCATATAAAAACCTCCGAGTTTGATCCCGGAGGTTTTTTGTCTGTATGATCGTTTAGCCTAAAGGCCTCAGGTCTTACTGTTTGATCTCGTTGATCACGCGTACCGCGGGAGCCTGCACGCCAGCCACGCCAAGGGCTTCCACGATGCCCTGGATCAGGCCGAAGTATACATCCCAGTAATCCGCGGTCTCGCACCATGCACGGACGGTGAACTGCATCGCTTCGTTCGTTCCGCCGGAAACCTGCGCGAAGGGAGCGGCCGGATCGGAGATGACTTTCTCGTTCGCTTCCATGACCGCTTTCATGATATCCTGAACCTTCTGCGGCTCTTCGCTCTTGGCGGTAGTGAAGACCAGATCCACACGGCGTTTGCCCTGTTTGGTGAAGTTGATGATATTGCCGTTCATCAGCGGGCCGTTCGGGATGATGACCGTACGGTTGTCGATGGTCAGAAGCTCTGTGTAGAACAGGGCGATCTTCTTGACAAAACCGTCTTCCCCGGCTGCGCTCACATAATCATCGACATTGAACGGACGGAAGATCAGCAGCATAATGCCGCCGGCCATATTGGAAAGGGAGCCCTGCAGCGCCATACCGACTGCTAAACCTGCCGAAGCCAGGACGGCTACGATGGAAGCCATCGGAACGCCGAGCACGTTGATGATCGAAACGACCAGAAGCGCGTTCAGAACGAATTTCACCGCGTTCGTAAAGAAACGATGAACGGTAGGATCCAGTTCATCAAATTTCTTGATCTTGCTGAGACCTTTGATCAGTGCTTTGATCACGATCCTTCCAATAATGAAGATCAGCAGCGCAAGGACCAGTTTCCCGCCTACATCGACTGCCAGTTGTCCTAATTTGCTTAAAACTTCCATAGATACCCCTCCTTGTTTTTTTAGATTTCCAACGGAAATCTTTTCATGAAAATGATGGTTTCAGTATACTCCGTCCATGCTGCGAGCGCAAGATATTCTATGAAAAAAACCGGCAAAAATGCCGGTTATTCCAGATAGATCTTTTTCAGTTTTTCCTGCTCTTCTTCCGTCAGATGAAGGCCATCGCGAATGAATCCTTCGAAGCTTCGGTACTTCTTTTCGATCTCTTCATAAAGCGCTTTCAGGTAGTCCTCGTGTGCCCCGAAGAGATAGCCGAGCGCTTCTTTCGCGGCTTCCTGTGTTTCCGGACTTTCTTCATATTCAGCCGTCCCGTATTCCTTGCGAAGAGCTTCGATCAGTCCCGCCACTTCTTTCTGTAGATATACGTTCGTCATCAGGTAATCTTTCACGATCTCATCCCGGCTGACGCCCAGGAGTTCCAGGACGATGGCCGTCCCGAATCCGGCCCGATCCTTGCCGGCCGTACAGTGCCACAGGACTGCCTTCTCCCGTTCCTCCAGCAGCAGATGGACAAACTTCTCATATGCCTTGACGGCTGCTTCCGAACGGATCAGCATCCGGTAAACGTTCGTCATATATCCTTTCGCCTGCATCGGGTCCATCACGAAGTTTTCCGTCACCGACTGATCGGCTTCCTCTTCCCTGGTGATCCCGGCGGTCAGATCTTCGATCGGTGGGATCACGATGGAGTCCACACCTTCCAGCACCGGATCCGGCTTCTCTTCTCTCTCATTCATCGTCCGGAAATCCACGATCAGGCTCACTTTGTCCGCCAGTTCCTGTCTGTCCTTTTCACTGGCAAAGAACAGCTGTCCGCTGCGGATCAGCTTTCCTTCCCGGATCTGCCGGCCATCCATTGTCCGGAATCCACCCAGATCCCGGGTATTATTCAGATTCTCAAACTTGATCTGTCCCAATTCTTCCTCTCCTTGTAAGTTACCCGAGATGCTCCAGCACCTGCCGGTGATCCGTGATCATCACGTTTTTGCGGATCGCTTCCTGCTTCAGTTCTTCACTGACGCGGTTCCAGGGCTTTTCCAGCCGGTTGTACCAAAGACCATTCAGCCCGCTTCTGGTCGCTCCGCCGTAATCATAGATATAGTTATCACCAACGAACAGACATTCTTCCGGTGCACATCCCGCCTTACCTACGACCATCCGGAAGAATCGCTCGTCCGGTTTATCAAAGATCGATTCATCGGAAGTCATCATAAAGTCGATATAAGGACCCAGTCCCAGCCCGTTCACCTTATGGTACTGTATATGCGCGGTCATGTTCGTACCGATCCCGATCCTGATCCCGCGCCGTTTCAGTTCCTGCATCACTTCTTCGATGTACGGCTCCTTCTGCATGTGTTCCAGGATATAATCCCAATAAATATCATACAGATCCAACACATGAGGAAACAGCGGCAGGCCAAGCTTTTCCAGCGTATAATTGATGCGCAGGGTCCGGCTGTGTACCGGCGCCACATCCACGCCGGCCGGTTCCAGTTCCAGGATCTCCTCCGGCATCCGATCCCCTACGCCGCGATACGCGCTCGCGAACACCTCACCGAACTTTTCCGCGCTGATGCCAAAACGCTTCTCGGCCTCTTCGCACATCTTCGCGAACGCCGGCTCGTTCACCACTTTAAAATCGTACAGGGTATCGTCCAGGTCATAAATGACACATTTGATCATGATCAGCCATCCTTTTTCGTAATCTGATTTATTATACCAGTAGACCATCCTTATGGCAAGGGCTGCAGACGCTTCAGGCACCACGCGAATCCCTTCGCGCACCGAAGATCCGCGTCACGGAAATGATTCCCGGGATTCCACTCCAGAATATGCGTGGTCTGACGAACCGAAAGGATCCTGTCCTGTTCCCGGATACAGTCGCCGACCGTCCGCATCACCGGATGACGTGTTTTCTCCTCCTTGCCGCCCAGGCTAAGGTAGATCGCCTTCGCTTTGGGTTCATGCGTTTTTGCGTAGTCGATCCAGCCGGGAAACCACACCGAGGGGGATGCCGCCACGACAGCGGTGAACCGGTCCGTCTGATAAGCGCTCCAGAGCGCGAAGAAACCAGCCAGAGAATAACCGCCGAGAATGATCGGAACGGTCAGTTCTCTGTCAGAAAGATTGCCGTCCGGCAGGAGGGAAAACCTCATCTCGATGGTCGGGATAAGGTCTTCTTCGATCAGCCGGAGCGTAACTGACGCTCCGCTCCCAAAGGGTTCATCGCCGAAGACCGGCGGTGCTTCCCAGGGAGAAAGGTCCTCATTCCAGCTTCTGACCGGAAAGGCCACCATCGCGAAGGGGATAGCTGCTTTGCCGCCTGTTTCCTTACAGATCGCGTCCACTTCCCGGTCCATTCCTTCGAGATCATGCGTGTCTCCCGGCTGGATCAGGATCGCCTGTACGTTTTCCAGGCCGTCGTCCGGCCTGTACATGACGCAGTCGCGTCCCAATACTTCAAAATACTCTTTTTTCATTTTCTATCAGCTGTGTTCCCGGATCTGAAATCCGTTTTCCGTCTCTCTGATACTTCCGTCTGCCTGAATGAAGCTGGCACTATATAGCTCCGGACTCTTCAGGATACCTGCCTTCTTGAACTGATACTCATAGGTCCAAAGATCGCCGTCGCTCCTCCAGGAGTTGGGACTCTGATAGAAATAGACTCCCTGGGTGTGATGGAGCTGAGCAAATCCATTCTGTCTGGTCCCGTAAAGCCGGATCGACAGATCATGTTCTCCCGCGGATGCAGGGATCGTCAGACGATAGGGCGAATACACGATCTCCCCGACTGTCTTCCCATCCAGCATCACCTCGCAAAGCCCTCCGCGGTACTGCGGGATCCGTACACAGAATTCTCCTTCTGTCCTAACTTTCATCTGATAGACCATGTTTCCGGTATAGAAAGGCAGCCCCTGTGGAACGATATCACCGAAGCCCAGTTCTTTCACCGGCTTAGTCAGAGTCTTCTTCGTTCCGGATACTCTGACGCCGAACTCACCCAGGAGATACATGGCTTCCAGATTCGTTCTCGGGCCGATCGGTACTTCCACTTCGATCCGGTTCTCACCGACTGGGATCTTTGGCAGGGGTACGGTCTGGATACAGCGGTCGACGAACCATCCATCGGGCTCCACTCTAACTTCCTTCCCGTTCAGCCAGATCCTGGTCGTCTCGCAGTCCTCCATGGCTAGTTTAGCGCTTTGTACTTCGATCTGGCTATCAAAACGGAACTGAAGCTTCAGGCGGGCCTTATCCGTACCCGTTTCCCGGATGGTATAGGGCTGTGCCACTTCCTTTTTTCGAAGCGGGATCCCCAGCTTGGCTCTGGCGATATTATCGATCCGAAGGATCTCCTCTTCCGGTTCATAGTCTCCGCCATCCACAGCAAATTCCGCCATATCCAGCAGGAGCATGTTCGGTTCTTCCAGCTTCACCGGAACCGTCCCAAAACGGACATCGAGACCGGAAGCTGTTTCCTTCTTATCCGGATCATCTGTACTTGGAACCGCTGCTCTCTGATTCAAACCTTCTGGCATTGTTTCGGATTGCTCTTTCGCCATCTTGTCCAGCTTCAGCAGGAGGCTGTCGTACATATACCAGGTCTTCTCGAAGGTCGTCCATCCGTCTTCCTGCCTGACCTTCAACGGATACACTTTTCCTGATGCTGTGTCATAGATCTCTGCTTTGTAAGATCCTCGGATCTTCACCCGAAGATGTGGCGCGGTCTCCACATCCGGCGATACCGGATTCTTTCCTTTCGCGATAAACAGCCACTTTGTCTCTTTGTCTTCCCGAAGCTGATAGATCAGCGAATCTTCGCGAAGGCCGTTTTCCCGTCGGATATCCAATACTCTGACCGGTTCCAATGCCTTTAGTACACTGCCGGGATCCGTCCCGATCTTCTCCGCGTACTGATAGAGCACATGAAGGAGTTCAAAAAGTCCCCGCGTTTCTTCTGTCTTTTCTTTTCCTTCGATCAGAACCGGACATTCTCCCTGCCATAGGATCCTGCCGCCGGCTTTCTGGAACTGTGCCAGGCGGTGGATCGTCATCTCACGGATCGTCAGCAGCGGCGGAACGATCAGCACTTCATACCGCATCTGGCCCACATCAAACGTTTTTGGTTCGTCGTCCGGCTGATCGGTCAGTGTCGCCTCATCAATATAATCAAAGTCGATCGTTCCCAGAAGCAGTGTTTCCGCCAGCGAAGCAAACTGCTGCTCCATCTGAGCCCGTTTCTCTCCCGTCAGGTCACCCGGCCCCCATAGAAGCCAGAAACTCTCGATGGGATGGATGACACCCACCTTCACCACCGCTTTCCCTCTGGTCAGCACGGTGGCAAGGCGGGCAAAATGATCCTCGATGATCGCGTATTTCGAATACCAGGGCGACTGATAACCGATACAGGCCGGATAGTCCCTTTTGGCCTCGCCATGCATCGTCATCCAGGTAAGATGCGGGACCCGCAGCGTCACACCGAGTGCCGCCTGCCAGTCACCCTGCAGTTTATATCCGCGAAAATCGTAATCCCAGCCGGTCACCCCGTAAAGCTCGGAAAGCATCCCTTCCTTGCCCAGCTGACGCACGCGGGAAGCTGTCTGCTTGGCGGTGGTAAATTCATGAAAATCGCAGAGCATGTCTATACCGGGGATCCCGAACGCTTCATAACAGCGCATGGCATCGCCCACCGCCTGCGTCTGCGATTCGAGGGTCGGTTCTCCCATCACATGCCCGGTGAGCAGCAGATCATAATCATTGCACCAGTCGCCGATCTGCCGGCAGAAACTCTC
Organism: Bacillota bacterium; assembly: GCA_017620135.1. GTDB lineage: Bacteria > Bacillota > Clostridia > Lachnospirales > Bianqueaceae > RUG760. Next base: position 15,804 of record JAFZQZ010000114.1, on the reverse strand, counting down.
CACGAACCGATCCGTGATCACATTCTGAAGCCGCAGCCGGATAGTCGCCGGCGACTTGGGCTCAAAGAAGACTTCCGGCAGTACCGGCCAGAGATCTTCTCCGAATCTTTCCTGATACAGTTCATCCAGGCCGTCGGTCCAGGGAATAAAAAGATCCTTCTGTTCCTTTGCGAAATCCAGCGGTTTCTTAGGCGTAAACTGCGGTTCGTCGGTAAAGATCGATTTCGTCCCCTTTCCGAACTCATCCCCTATCGCGGAAGCGTATTTCTCATGGGTCAGATCGATAAACTGGCGTACCGCTTCCGGATTCATCGTATCGACATAGGAAGCGTTATTGAACCACGGATCCGCGCCGGAGTGCTCCACGTAGGCGTACCAACGGACGAAGCCGTCCGGGCAAGACAGCAACGTTTCCCCTGATGGCGAGCTGGACTCGTCCTTTTTCCAAACCAGCCTCGCCTCTTCCAGATAACCTGCTTCATCGAGCCGGATATCATAGACCGCGACCAGTTCTCCGTTCCCCTGCCGCATCAGTTCCTGACCACGACCGGCCTCCGGTTGATCAGAATCTTCTGTTCCGATATATGCTTTTGTAGTCAGCAGAAGGCTCTTCCGGGCATATTCCGGATGGTCCATCGTCACTTGACCGCCACAGCTGCCGGAAGGCCAGCGATCCTCGTCGTAGAGATAGGCGATCATGCCGCGCTTCTTCGCTTCGTCGATGCAGAACCGGATATCATCCATGTATTCCTCGGACAGATACTCTGTCTCCAGTCCAGTCCGTACATGCATGTGAAAGCCGCCGAAGCCCATTTCCTGAAAGATCTCGATCTGGCGCTTCAGCTCTTCCTTTTCCAGTTTCCCGTTCCAGGCCCAGAACGGTGTTCCGCGATATTCACTGGTTGGATGCTCAAAGAGCTCCGGCGAAAGCCGGGGCTCTTTAGATTGTGGATAAAACATGGTTTTCTCCCGTGTATTGGATTATACGAACGTGACGTACCCTTCTTTTCTCAGCCGGGTCGCGGGTTTATTCCCTCCCGGATAACCTACGATCAGATGTCCGACGCCTTCATAACGTTCAGCATCCTGGATATCTTTCGCAAGGCCCCACTTCACCAGCAGCTTTTTGCCTTCTTCACTGGCAAACTCTTCCTTTGCCCGGTGGATCCAGCAGCTTCCAAGACCCAGATCCGCCGCGGCGTTCATCATATTGCCCAGAACAAGTGACCCGTCATAGAGATAGGTCATGGCCATGGACTTGTCCGCAAGGACGACGAATACCACTGGCGCGCCGTAAAACGGCTTGCTGTCCGGATTACCCATGACCGCGGCGTTCATTTTTTCCAGCGCATCACGAGTCTCTTTATCGGTAATACATACGATGCTCGGTGACTGTCTGCCCATACCGGTGGCTGCATAGGTTCCGGCTTTCGCGATCTTCTCCAGTATATCTCTCGGGACCGGCTTGTCCTCATATTGTCTGTAGGAACGGCGATTCTGTAATACTTCCAATGTGTCAGCCATGGTTTACCTCCATTCAGGATCCTATACAAGATGTATCAAGGCGTAACGCCTATCCTCAGTGTAAACTCAAATGATGCCAAGTGCAAGAGTTATTTCCGTGAGTTTACCGAATCATTCTCAGACGATATACGATATTCTCAACGCGATAGATCGCGTCATCGACCTTCGCCCGTGCTTCGGCGATCTTCGACTGTACCAGCAGGTCTGCCAGAAGCCCATCGAAGAAGAAATCCGCGAATGTCAGGAATCCGCTGATCTCGACATTCAGATAGTTCATGTCCTGAACGTCACGCAGTTCATCCTCAAAGCGCATCAGATCATGTTTCGCCTGGTCGATGCAGTTTTGTGCGGCGTTTACCCGGGAGTGTTTGATAAACCCTGAAATCAGGCCGCCCTTGTTTCCGCTCAGGATATCCAGGATACCCCAGTTCCGGGCGCTGTCCAGTTTCTCCTTTGCTGCCTGCAGCGAACGGATCGCGGTCTCACCGGCTACTACTGCCTCATTGACTTCACGAAGATATGTAATTCCATTCATGGAAGAATCCTCCTTAACAAATGATGCTCTGAGTATATACCTGTTTCTTTCTTCGCATCAATGATCCGCCTGTTTGGCCAGAACATTTGTCAGTTCGGCAAACTGCTGAAGACTCAGTGCTTCTCCGCGGATCGTCTGGGAAATGCCTGCCTCTTCCAGCGCCTGTGTGATCAGTTCTTTGGTGATCTGCAGAGTCCGGACTTCCGTTTCTCCGTTTTCCTTTTGTCCGTTCACGATCCGGATCGTCCCACCCAGTTCCGGGCTGCCTGTCACCGCGTTCACCAGCGTCTTCCTTCTTTGTCCGAAAGCTGCACGGATCAGCTTGAACATCAGTTTTTCATCCTGTACCTCCACCGGCGGCTGCGGTCTTCTTGTCAGCCGAATGACCGCTGAACCGACATTCGGCCGCGGCATAAAGCAGTTCGGCGGCACATGTGCCGCGATATAAGGCTCCGCATAGTACTGAACAGCCAGGGAAAGCGCGCCGTAATCCTTGGTTCCCGGCTTCGCCTGCATCCTCCTGGCAACCTCTTCCTGGACCATGACCGTCACCGACGCAAGCGGTACACCGCTCTCAAAAAGTGCCATGATGATCGGTGTCGTGATATAGTATGGCAGATTCGCGACGACCTTCACCGGACGGTCGATCTTCTCCTCTTCAAAGAAAGAAGGCAGATCGATCTTCATGAAATCAGTATGGATGATATGCACATGGGGATAAGCCGCAAGATTCTCTTCCAGAATGGGGATCAGGCGGTCATCGATCTCCACCGCGTAAACTCGGCCATCATCCACTGTCGCCTCACATAATGCCTGGGTCAGGCTTCCGATCCCCGGTCCGATCTCCAGACAGATATCTCCCGGTCCGATATCGGCTGCCCGGATGATCTTATCCAGCACATGCATATCGATCAGAAAGTTCTGTCCCAGCTGTTTCTTAAACTGAAAGCCATGCTTCTGAAGTACCGCAATGGTATTCTTCGGCACAGCGATAAATTGATCCCGTTCCACCTTCATTACTCCTTAATAGTGTCCTGGTGCAATTTCATCAGATACTGTCGAACATCTTCGGACGATGTATAGCCTTTCTTCTCAGCGGATTGCTTTCCTGCATCTAGCTCACACAATAATTCTAGCATCGCCTTTGCTTTGTCAAATTCTTCATTCATCTCTGACACTAATCTGTTCCTCCCTTTTCTATGCTTATCCTTTCGATTCTCTGAACTTATACTTTCCTTTACCAAACCCCCTAACCGTTTCCAGCATATCTGCATCCTTTAATTTATTAATCAGATTTCCTGCAGAGGTTACGGAATCATGCGTGATAGCAGCAACATCTGTACGGCCAAAGATTCTATCTGTTCCCATTTGTGCATAAACAGCCAATGCCTTATCAATAACAATTCGACTTGCGTTCAGTTGTCGAATCGCAACATCAATCGCAACCCCAATCGCAACTTTTTCCTGATCAATCGCAGTTTTCTCAATAGGAACATTGTAATTCAGGTTGTAGAGCGTCACAATAAAAGAAGAAATATCAGAGAAGAATTTGGGTTCAAGTTCTGGTCTGAAGTTGAAAGCATTGTGGTAATCTTCCTTGATTTTCTTGAAACCGCTGCCTCTACGTTCCATGTAGTACATGCGACTGAACATGTCCGCAATGATCGGATTTCGCCTCTTAGACGAAATTTTATCAGTATCCAGATTTTGAACTAGAGAGCCATCCATCATACCGCCAGGAGAATATATCTCCATCCGATCGTCAAAAACATCGATATGAACCTCGCTTCCGAGAATCATATAATCTCGGTGGATCAGCCCATTTACGATGCATTCTAGCACAGCTCTTTCTGGATAATCGGGCATTTCAACCCGGCCACTTTCTGTCTTTTTCCAGCGTTTCTTTGTGTTATTGCGGACAAATTCTTCACCGCCCTGGAGGAGAGTGATCAGACTACCGCTGATTTCTTTATCATCCAAAGCTTCCATGATGCCCGATGCTTTCGTCAAACCATACCAGCGTGTGCAGAAAACCCTCGAAAAACGCATCGGTGATTCGTCCGCAAGCAAAGCCCCTGCGTTGGTCAGCATGCCCTCTTCATCAACCAAGCCGAAAGATAGAAAATCAGAGTCATCCATTTCAAGCCCCGTTCTTTGTCTGTAAACAGAACGCAGCTTTGTGAATGCGTATTTATCCATGCGATAGCGTGAAGAAAGGCTGTCATATGTGCTACCACCGCCACGTAAAACAAGACGTTTTAACGCCATGGCATCGGCAGGCACACTCTCATTGCCAATTCTGATATAAGCTATTCGGTTGCCCTCTCCAATATAGTAGTACGGTGTTTCCTGTCCGGCAGGCACCTTTACTATAACGAAATCCTTACCATCTTTGGATTGTTGTTCTAATATTATCTTTGGTATCGGGTCCATCCTCGTTTTGACCATTTCGCTGATTAGTTCAGAAACATATTTAGCTTCCTTCAGCCCTACTAATTTCCCGTCATCGGATATACCGAAAACTAAAGCACCACCTATCCCGTTAGCAAAGGCACTTACGCTTTTGAGCCAGCTCTTCGGTCTCCGCTCTTCCAGTAACTCTTTCTTGTCATATTCAGTGGCTTCTCCAATTAAGTCAGAAATCTTCATGTAAGTCTACACCTTTTTCTGTTTTTTTCTTAGTCTAGCGGTGAAAAGACCGCGCCAAGTCCTCCGACCCGGCGCGGTCCATCCAGCTCGTTTATTTGATTTTGATTCCAAACAGCCTATTGACATTCTCTGTCGTGACTTTTGCGACTTCTTCCATACTGATCCCTTTAAGCTCAGCGATCTTCGCCGCGATAAAAGGAATGTTCCGGGAATCGTTGCGTTTACCGCGGTTCGGCACCGGCGCCAGATATGGGCAGTCTGTCTCCAGCAGGATCCTCTCCAGCGGGATATCCTTCACGGTCCGGAGGATCTTCTTCACATCGGGAAACGTGATCATTCCGCCGATCCCGATATAGAATCCCATGTCGATATACCGCTCCGCCATTTCCAGGTTTCCCGTATAGCTGTGGATCACACCGGTAAGGTCTGCCTGCGCATACTCACTCACGATATCGAAGGTGTCCTGCGCAGCTTCGCGGCTGTGCACGATGATCGGCACTTCCAGTTCGATCGCCAGCTCGCACTGCTCACAGAAAAAGTCCTGCTGTGTGTCACGCGGCGAGAAATCATAGTGGTAATCCAGTCCGATCTCACCTACCGCAACGACCTTATCGTGTGCCGTCGCGTAAGCGAATACCGCTTCCAGATCATCGACGTCATAGTGTTTGCACTCATGCGGATGGATCCCCATTGCCCCATAGACAAAGGGAAACTTCTTCATAAGCGAAAGCGTCGTCTCACAGGTCTTCAGATCGGTCGCGCAGTTGATGATCGCGCCGATGCCTGCTTCATGGATCTCGGGAAGCAGTGTCATGCGGTCCTTATCGAACTGCTTGTCATCATAATGTCCGTGGCTGTCAATGAAGATCATTTCGCTCACGATACGATGCTCCCTGCCGGATAGTCCTTTTCAGGTTTCAGTACACAGACATTGCCTTCCGCGTCTTCCGCGCAGAGGATCATGCCTTCGGAAAGGGTCCCTGCCAGTTTCGCCGGCGCCAGGTTCGTGACGACGATGACTTTCTTTCCTACCATTTCTTCCGGAGTATACCACTTGGCGATCCCGGATACGATCTGACGGACTTCATTTCCGATTTTGACTTTAGAGCAAAGCAGTTTCTTGGATTTTTCCACTCTCTGGCACTCCAGCACTTCTCCGACTTTCAGTTCGACTTGATCAAAATCGTCGATCGTTATCTGTGCTTTCGCAGGAGCGGAAGCCGCTGCAGCAGCTGCTGCTTCTTTCTCTTTTTTTGCCTTTTCGGCAGCTTTCGCTGCTTTTTCTTTTTCCTTCAAAATAGCTTCATCTCTGGCATCGATCTCCGCCAGGATCTTCTTCTCGTCGGCACGCTGGAACAGCGCGATAGCCTCTCCGATCTGATCACCGGCCTTCAGAAGGCCAAAGCTCTCCAGACTGTCCAGACCACGGTTTTCTTCTGCTACGCCCAGCTGATTCAGGATCGCTTCCGAGGTGCCCGGCAGATAAGCAGCGAACAAAGTCCCGATAAAGCGGATCGCTTCCAGCAGATTGTAGAGCACGCTGCCAAGACGAGCCTTCTGAGACTCATCCTTCGCGAGCGCCCACGGCGTGGTCTCATCGATATACTTGTTGCAGCGGCGGGTCAGTTCCATGACTGCTTCGATCGCGTCCGCGATATGAAGATCCGCCATGCATGTATCGACTGCTTTCACGGTGGAAAGCGCGAGGTCGATCAGCGACTGATCCAATTCGGTGATCTCACCCTGCGGCTGCAGTGTGGGACCGAAGTATCTCTGCTGCATAGCCAGGGTGCGGTTCACCAGGTTGCCAAGTACGTTGGCCAGGTCGCCGTTGTAACGGGCCAGGAACAGCGGATAGGTAATATTGCCGTCACTCGCGAACGGCATCTCATGCAGCATGAAGTAACGGACGGCGTCCACGCCGAAACGGTCCACCATCTCGTCCGCATAGATGAGATTGCCTTTGGACTTACTCATCTTGTCATTGTTCATCAGCATCCACGGATGACCGAAGACCTGTTTGGGCAGCGGCTCACCCATGGCCATCAGGAAGATCGGCCAGTAAATGGTATGGAAACGAAGGATATCCTTACCGATCAGATGCAGATCCGCCGGCCACCAGTATTTGTAGGAGTCCTTGCTGTTCTCACCGTCATATCCGATGCCGGTGATATAGTTGTTCAGCGCGTCCATCCACACGTACACGACATGCTTCGGATCGAATTCCACCGGGATGCCCCAGGTAAAGGAACTTCTGGAAACACACAGATCCTGCAGGCCGGGCTTCAGGAAGTTATTGATCATCTCTCTCTTACGGGCTTCCGGCTGGATAAACTCAGGATGCGCCTCGATATGATCGATCAGCCGCTGCTGATACTTGCTCATCTTGAAGAAATACGCTTCTTCCTGCGCCTTGATTACCGGACGGCCACAGTCGGGGCATTTGCCGTCGACCAGCTGGGATTCGGTAAAGAAGCTCTCACAGGGCACACAGTACAGGCCTTCATAAGCGCCTTTATAAATATCTCCCTGCTTGTACAGCTTCGTGAAGATGTGCTGTACGCTCTTCATATGGTCTTCATCGGTGGTACGGATAAACTTATTGTAACTGACATTCATCAGGTCATACGCGTTCTTGATGTTGGCCGCGACGCGGTCCACGAATTCCTGGGGCGTGATCCCTTCCGCGGCGGCTTTCTGTTCGACCTTCTGACCATGCTCGTCGGTACCGGTCATAAAGAACACATCATAACCCTGCAGACGACGGTAGCGGGCAATGGCGTCCGCCAGCACGATCTCGTAGGTGTTGCCGATGTGCGGTTTGCCGGATGCGTAAGCGATGGCAGTTGTCAGATAATACTTTCCTCTGTTCTTCATTGTCATTCCTCCAAATGTGAGAGGACATTTCCTCTATAATCTTTCATAGTTTACCCTTTTGTATCCCATCTGTCAAGTTTCCTGAAAGGCTAATTCATCCCAAACTTAGCCTTATTCCGCACTTTCTCTTTAAATAAGTTGACTGAAAAACAACTTTCTGTTATATTAAAGTATGACCCTGTCACCACCATGAGAATAAAGGAGACGACACCATGGCATTTCAGTTGTTTATGTATCCTACCCGTGAAACTACCGTTCCGCTGCGCGTCGCGCACGGTCACTTTGCTACCAGCCACAGCCATATCAATTACTATGTCGACCTGACGATGACCAAGCATCGTCTCTCCGAGGCTCGTGAAGCAGCCATCGAACTGGCCAGCAAGTTCAAATCTTCGACCATTATCGATACCATCCTGTGCCTGGATGGGACCGAAGTTATCGGCGCCTGCATGGCATCCGAGCTGACGAAGAACGGTCTGCACAACATGAACCAGCACAAGACCATCTATGTCGCGACACCCGAGCATACCACCGGTTCTCAGCTGATCTTCCGTGACAACACCGCTCCTATGATCGTCGGTAAACATGTCCTGATCCTGGCAGCTTCCATCACTACCGGTTTCACCGTACAGGGCGCTGTCGAAGCGATCCAGTACTACCGCGGCACCACCGTGGGCGTCTGCTCGATCTTTACCCGTGAAGATACCTGCTGCGGTTTCCCCGTACAGTCCATTTTCCCGGCCAATGTCATCGACGACTATATTTCCAAACCTTCCTATGAGTGCCCCATGTGCAAAGCCGGCCTGAAGCTCGATGCCCTGGTCAACACCTACGGTATCTCAAGCCTGTAAATCATCGCTGGCCAACTGTTCGTCAGATAGTTTTATCCTAACAATCAGTGGCATGATCTTCGGATCATGCCATTTTCTTTTCGCTATGTTCACCCAGCTCCGTGGAACAAGGATTTATCAAAATCACGCGGCGTTCTAAATCAGACATTTTTCAAAACCACGCGTACGTGCTCCCTGTAACCCGGTTTTTTCAAAATCGAACGCAGCGTCTGCGGTCTATAAAAAGGATTTATCAAAAACGCGCGTAAAAGACCAGCTCAAGAAGCAGTCAGAAGGTCGGAAATACGCGTCATTTTGATAAATCTCTATTTTACGGAGCAAGTGATACGTTTGATTTTGAAAAACATGCCTTTTACGGAGCAGGTGCGCGTGATTTTGAAAAACAAACCTTTTAGGGAGCATCCGGCCTCTCCCATGCACTCAAGAAAAAAACCGATCTATCCCAAAAAATGAGACAGATCGGTATTCTTATTTGTAGATCGCTTAGCCGTTCAGTGTTTCCATAAACCGCGGGATCAGCTGTTTCTTACGGGAGACCATTCCCGGAAGCTCCATGGCTATGATCGGGGGTGTTTCTTCATCCTTCTTCAGGACTTCCTGTTTCACCGCGATGCCTTTGAAGGCTTCTTCCGCCAGATTGCCGGCGCCTGGTCCGAAGCAGACCAGCCTCGAGGACGAACCAAGGATGTTGGTGAGGACCAGGAAGAACTTCTCCCCGGCCTGTTCTTTCGTCCGGCGCTCCAGGAACGGCATGACTTTCTTCTCGATCTTCCGCAGCTCATCATAGCTCATGCTGCTGATCTGCGAAACGGAAAACGTCGTCTCACCGAACTCGAACCGCTTGTAATCCTGGAAGAAGATCTCTTCCGGTGTCTTTGTCTTCAGGTCGGATCCGGCCTCGAACATCTGCGCGCCATAGGTCTCCGGATCCAGTCCGGTGATCTTCGCCAACGCTTCCGCTGCCTGACGGTCAAAATCCGTACAGGTGGGAGAACGGAAGATCAGCGTATCGGATAGGATCGCGGAAAGCAGAAGGCCCGCGATGTCCGGGATGATCTCCACATTCTTCTCACGAAAGATTTTATAGACGATCGATGCCGTACATCCGATGGGCTCATTGCGGAAATAGACCGGTTCCATGGTCTCCAGCGACCCGATCCGGTGATGATCGATGATCTCCAGGATCACGGCCGATTCGATATTGTCGACAGCCTGGGACCGTTCGTTGTGGTCCACCAGGATGATCTCACGCTTCTTGATTCCGAGGAAATTCCTTCGGCTGATCATTCCGACGTACTTGTCATCCTTATCAAGTACCGCAAAGTCACGGGTCCGGGAGGACATCATCGTATCCTTAATATCATCGGTATAGTCCGTCAGGTGGAAAAGCTTCAGTCCTTCGGTCTTCATAAAGGCCGAGACCGGCATGGCCTGCGACACCTGACGCGCGACGCGGTAGGTGTCATAGGGCGTGACCAGTACCATACAATGGTTTTCTTCCGCCAGTTTGCGGATCGTTTTACTTACCTTGGCTCCCAGGCAGACCACCACACATCCCGCGCCGCTCTCGATTGCGGAAAGCTGGGACTCATACCGGTTGCCCATGATGACCATATCACCCGGCTGAATATACTCTTCCATTACTTCCGGCGCAGCGGTAGCGATCACGACTTCGCCTTCTTCGTAAAAGGCTTCGGGATCGCCTACGACCATCTCCGCGTCCAGAGTCTCCAGAATATTCCGGTAGGAAGTCCTGACTTTGGACAGCATCTTGCTGTCCTGCCCCTGCATATACGAAAGGGCGATATCGTTGATGGTGATCATGCCTTCCAGTTGGTCATCCGAATCGATGACCGGCAGCGTCACGACATTCAGCGATGCCATCAGTTCCCATGCCTTTTTCAGTGACATGTTCCGGTCGATACCCGGCACTTCATGAATATCCATGTCCGAGACCCTGGTACCGATGTTATTCAGATAGTGAGGGATCCGCTGATGGAACCGGTTCAGGACGAACATCGTTTCCGCGCTCACCTGGCCGGCGCGCGCGCCGACGAAGTATTTTCCCGCTTCCTGCAGCAGAGCCGGATCCACCGCGTCGCCCTGGGAAGAGGCAATCAGATGTTCCGCCCGCTCCGCGAGCTGGTTCTTCAGATAAGCGTAGGAAAGCGCCGAGCAGATCGAGTCCGTATCCGGATTCTTATGGCCGACCACATAGATCCTGGTCTTGGTTTCTTTCTCAATCATAGAAGCTCCTTCTATACGTAAAGGCGCAGCCGAACAGGGCCGCGCCTTTATCATCATTACAGGTTTGCTTTCGCGGTTTCGACCAGAGCGGTGAAGCCAGCGGGATCATTCACAGCGATGTCAGCCAGGACCTTGCGGTTCAGCTCGCTGCCGGATTTCTTCAGACCGTTCATGAAACGGCTGTAGGAAATGTCGTTCAGATGGCATGCCGCGTTGATACGGGCGATCCACAGACGACGGAAGTCTCTCTTTCTCTGACGGCGGCCGACATAGGAATCAGCCATAGAGTGCATGACAGCAGCCTTCGCGCTCTTATACTGTTTGGAACGCGCACCGTAGAAACCCTTAGCCAGGGTCAGGACTCTCTTATGTTTTTTACGAGCGTTTAACGCACCTTTAACTCTTGCCATTTTTTATATCCTCCTTAAACCTTTACTATTGATCCGATCCTTAGGAATAAGGCAGGATCTTCTTCATCACTTTCTCGTTGGTCTGATCCATCATCGTGGCTTTACGAAGATTTCTCTTTCTCTTGGTGGTCTTCTTGGTCAGGATATGGGACTTGTAAGCTTTGAAACGTTTCAGCTTTCCGGTACCAGTGGTTTTGAACCGCTTTGCGGCAGCTCTTTTGGTCTTGAATTTCGGCATAGTACTATTCTCCTTTTCATTATCCGCGTTTGGGTGCTAAAAACATTACCATGCTGCGGCCTTCCATTTTCGCCGGCTTATCCACCGTGCTGACGTCGGAAATACCTTCAGCAAATTTCAGCAGCACATCCCGTCCGATCTCGGTATGGGTCATCTCACGTCCGCGGAAACGAACGGAGACCTTGACCTTGTTGCCCTCTTCCAGGAACTTCTGTGCATTCTTGCGTTTGACCTCGAAATCGTGATCACCGATATTCGGTGAAAGGCGTACTTCCTTGACTTCCATGGTCTTCTGTTTCTTACGGGCTTCTTTCTCTTTCTTCTTCTGGTCAAACTGATACTTGCTGTAATCCATCAGTTTGCACACCGGCGGTTTCGAACCGGGGGCGATCATCACCAGATCCAAGTTCTTATCGATGGCCATGTTCATGGCATTCTGGGTAGGAACGATTCCTATCTGCGTGCCATCTTCGTCAATGAGCCTGACTTCACGCTCACGAATCTCTTCGTTGATCAATACTTCGCTAATGGTTTGGCACCTCCTAAGGCGTATGATTTACATCAGAAAACAAAAAACGAATCCTTTCGGATCCGCCACACAATCATCCCGATATGACTAACCTATACTGGGTTTCACATACTGGGTTTCATTTCGCATGTTATGGACACTCACTAAGTCAATTAAGCCGTGAGGTGAGAACGGATCGTCTACTTGTTTTTGAATGCAAAGGGTATTATAACGGCTTTCTGATCAATTGTCAACTTTTTTATGTAATCTTTTTACCATTTTTTCAGTTTGGGCTTGTCTTCCTTTATCTGAGCAGGTGCTTGTTGAGGAATAAGATCTTCTCTTGTCAGAAAATATGTGTATCCATCTATTACGTTTATTATATTTGTGCTTATCGACCCTGACCCGCCGCTGTAAATCGTATATGAATCACTTCCCCTGTCCTTTAACGCTGTTGCTGGTCCCCCCCCTTGATAGGACCATCTTTCCTCTTCATGCTGATGTTCATGCGGAAAGGATCTGTAATTACCAAGCATTTTTGCTAATGTGTTCGAAAAAGCCCTTTTGGCATTTTCATCCACCATATCCACATAACCAAGTTCTTTAAACGTAATGATTCTATAATTATTCGGATCTTGTGAAGCAGCACGTGGTATTCTAAGACTGGTTCCCTGGCTTGGTACAGCATCCTTCCCCGCACCTTTTACGCCAGTATAATGGTCATACATATATGTCTTCGGTTCAAAAGGAAACGGAGCCATCTGTCCATGCACATAGATCCTGCTAAAAATCAGTCCATCCTGCATAATAACTACCCTTGCCGGCTTTTCATTCTTGATCAGAGAAAGCATATCCTTAAAAGCACCATGTTTCATAATTCTTTGCTCATTGATTGCTTCAGCCGTCTTATTTGTTTTTCTTGCATTTGCCAACATAATGATACCAACGATCTGTACGCCAAGCAATAAGAGACTAAAACTTCCCACACCATGAATGGGGCTTCTTAACGATCCCAACGCCACCGAGGATGAGAAGAGACACGGCGCCGACCAGCTCTTCCGTGCCTACCGTGGTCTGCCCAAGAACAACGCTCTTATCAAGTTCCTCAGCGAGGAAGGCATGAAGAGTCTGATGCAGAAGACCGAAGGATTCTACATGCAGAACCGCAACGAAAACATGCACATCATCGATGACGAATTGTATTTCGTCATCGACGAGAAATTGAACACGGTGACCCTTACCGACAAGGGTAGCGAGCAATTGGCACAAGCCTATAACGACCCTGCGTTTTTCATCATTCCCGATGTGGGTAGCGAGATTGCCGAACTGGAACATTCCAACCTAACCAATGATGAAAAGGTGCTTCGCAAGGCCGAGCTGATGCGTAACTTCGCCGAGAAGTCGGAACGTCTGCACACCGTGCAGCAGTTGCTGAAGGCCTACACTCTGTTTGAGAAGGATGTCGACTACGTCATCATTGACAACAAAGTAAAGATCGTGGACGAGCAGACAGGTCGTATCATGGAAGGCCGCCGCTGGAGTGACGGTCTGCACCAGGCTGTGGAGGCCAAGGAAAACGTGAAGGTGGAAGCCGCCACTCAGACCTACGCCACCATCACCTTGCAGAACTACTTCCGTATGTACCATAAGTTGGCAGGTATGACCGGTACCGCTGAGACAGAAGCGGGCGAGTTCTGGGACATCTACAAACTCGACGTGGTCGTCATCCCGACCAACCGCCCCATCGCCCGTATCGACCAGGAGGACATGATCTACAAGACCAAGCGTGAGAAATACAACGCCGTCATTGACGAGATCCAAGCCTTGGTCAAAGAAGGCCGTCCCGTGTTGGTGGGTACCACCTCAGTGGAGGTCTCTGAGTTGCTCAGCCGCATGTTGACCCGTAAGGGCATCCCACACAACGTGTTGAACGCCAAGCTGCACTTCAAGGAAGCACAGATCGTCAAGGAAGCAGGTCAGGCAGGCACCGTGACCATCGCCACCAACATGGCTGGTCGTGGTACCGATATCAAGCTCGGCCCTGGCGTCAAGGAAGCCGGCGGTCTCGCCATCATCGGCACCGAACGTCACGAGAGCCGTCGTGTCGACCGTCAGTTGCGTGGCCGTTCCGGCCGTCAAGGCGACCCAGGTAGTTCACAATTCTATGTCTCATTGGAAGACAACCTCATGCGTATGTTCGGTTCTGAACGTATTGCTGGCATCATGGACCGCATGGGCCTGCAGGAAGGCGAGGTCATCCAACACCCAATGATCACAAAGCAGATCGAAAAAGCACAGAAGAAAGTGGAAGAGAATCACTTCGGCGTGCGTAAGCACCTGCTTGAATACGACGACGTGATGAACGCTCAACGTGAAGTCATCTACAAGAAACGTCACCATGCCCTGTTTGGAGAACGTCTCTCCATCGACATCAACAACATGATGTTTGACTTTGGCGAGAAACTCATCGAAGAATTCCAAGACGCCAAAGACTACGAAGGCTTGAAGATAGAATTGCTTTCCAGCATGGGTATTGATGTCCCGTTCAGCGAGGAAGAGTTTGATCATATGAAGACCAAGGATCTGGCCGACAAACTTTTTGATGCCGCTTTGGAGCACTATCGTGATAAAGCCCGTATCATCGGCGAAAAGACCTTGCCTGTCATCAAGAAGGTATACGAAACCCAAAGCCAGTTTGAGAACATCGCCATCCCGATCACCGATGGAACTCGTGGCATGAATGTCATCGTCAACTTGAAGAAAGCCGTTGAAAATGGCGCCCGTGAAGTGAATCTCTGCATCGAGAAGAGTATCACTCTTGGCCTCATCGACAATGCTTGGAAGGAACACCTTCGCGAACTCGACGACCTGAAGGAATCGGTACAGAACGCCACTTACGAACAAAAAGACCCGCTGGTCATCTACAAGTTGGAATCATTCAACCTGTTCAAGGCCATGCTGGAGAAGATCAACGAAGACGTCATCTCCTTCCTGATGCGTGCCGATATCCCGATGCAGGATCCCAACAACGTACGTGAGCATCGTGCCCAAGGTATCGACAAGTCAAAGATTCGTGAGCAGCGACAAGACTTGCTTGCTCAATCGCACAGCGACACGCAGCAGCGGACAATCACACAGCCCATCCGCAAAGAAGTTAAGGTAGGCCGCAACGATCCCTGCCCCTGCGGAAGCGGCAAGAAATACAAGAACTGCCACGGCAAACTGGAAGGTGAAGAATAACAAATAAAACTCAAATCCCATGAAATATAAAAGAGTATTACTGAAGCTCAGCGGGGAGGCCCTTATGGGCAGCCAGCAATACGGCATCGACCCAGTACGTTTGGGCGAATATGCTGACGAGATTATCGAAGCAGCCCAAGCGGGCGTACAAATAGGCATCGTCATTGGTGGCGGCAACATCTACCGCGGCCTACAAGGTGCCTCGAAGGGCATGGACCGCATCCAAGGCGACTATATGGGTATGCTTGCCACCGTCATCAACTCGATGGCCATGCAGTCAACCTTGCAGGGTAAGGGACAGAAAGCCACCCTGCTCTCCGGCCTCTACATCGACCGCATCGCCGACACGATGAGCAGCGCCAAAGCCATCCGTCTGCTTGAAGAAGGCCACATCGTGGTGATGGGCGCCGGCACCGGCAACCCCTTCTTCACCACCGATACAGGCTCGGCCCTCCGCGCTGTCGAGATCAAGGCTGACATCATTCTGAAAGGCACCCGTGTGGACGGCATCTACACCGCCGACCCCGAGAAAGATCCGTCAGCCACCAAGTTTAGTCATCTTACCTACGATGAAGCATACCAACGCAACCTGAAGGTGATGGACATGACCGCCTTCACCATGTGTAAGGAGAACGACATGCCGATGTACGTTTTCGACATGAACACACGCGGTAACCTGATGAAGGTGTTGCGCGGCGAGAACATCGGAACGCTGGTGACGAAAT
>JAFZQZ010000113.1 GCA_017620135.1 Bacillota bacterium | reverse complement strand
GTCGGCATAGCAACCCTCCATGGTTCATGTTTGGTGGTACTTACATTATACCATAAGAAAGGCGGCTATGCCTTTTATATTGCCTACATTATTGAGTTTTCAAGGTTCGACACACCTTTTTGGTGTGGGAAGTTTTAGTTAATATCCTTTAATTCTCGAATCGTCCGTGACAGTTTTTATATTTCTTGCCGCTGCCACAGGGACACGGATCGTTGCGGCCGATCTTCTTTTCAGAACGCTTCACCGGTTTCTTTACCTGAGTGCCTTCACCGCCACGGTTGGTGGAAATATTCTTTCCGACTTCCTTACGCTCGACCTCTTCCTTCTCGACCAGATGGACCGTGAACAGGCCATGGAGCGTCGTCCGGATGATATCCTCATTCAGCTCCTCGAACATATCGAAGCCCAGCAGCCGGTATTCATCCAGCGGGTTTTTCTGAGCGAACGCCTGCAGACTGATGCCCTGGCGCATCTGATCCATGATATCCAGATGGTCGGTCCAGAGTGTGTCCACACTGCGGAGAAGGATCATACGTTCGACCTCACGCATGCGCTCCGGTTCGATCTCCTGCTCTTTCGCTTCGTACAGTTCTCTCGCTTCTTTCTGTAACCGTTCAGTCAGTTTTTCGGGAGTGATCGTCTCGAGCTCATCCGCGACCGAGATCTCTTCCGGCAGCGGGATCACACGCCGGATCTCCGTATTGAGGTCCGCCATGTTCCACTCTTCCGGATATTTGGTTCCAGCGGTCACGTTGTTCACTTCCGCGGCGATCACGCCGTCCATCTGACGAAGCAGGTCATCCTTCAGGTTCTCGCCTTTCAGCACACGGCGGCGCTCCGCGTAGATCGTTTCACGCTGCTCGTTCATGACCTGATCGTATTCCAGCAGACGGCGGCGGATACCGAAGTTGTTTTCCTCCACCCGTTTCTGCGCGCGCTCGATCGCGCCGGAGAACATTTTATCCTCGATGGGCTGATCCTCCGGGATCCGGAAAGTCTCCAGGACTTTCTGCATCCGCTCTCCGCCGAAGATACGCATCAGATCATCTTCCATGGAGACATAGAAACGGGAAGCACCCGGATCTCCCTGACGTCCGGCACGACCACGCAGCTGATTATCGATACGGCGGGCCTCATGCCGCTCGGTACCGATGATCTTCAAACCTCCGAGGGCAGGAACGCCTTCGCCCAGCTTGATATCGGTACCACGGCCGGCCATGTTTGTGGCGATGGTCACGGCGCCGGCCTGACCGGCTTCAGCGACGATCTGTGCTTCACGCTCATGGAACTTCGCGTTCAGGACGTTATGCGCGATCCCTTCTCTCTTCAGCATCTTGCTGACCAGTTCCGATGTCTCGATACTGATGGTACCGACCAGCACCGGCTGCCCGGTCGAATGGGTCTCAATGATATCGCGCACGACCGCGCGGAATTTTTCTTTCTGGGTACGATAGACGACATCCGGCATATCTTTCCGGACAACGGGTTTGTTCGTGGGGATCTCCACAACGTCCATCCCGTAGATCTCTTCAAACTCGAGTTCTTCTGTCTTCGCGGTACCGGTCATACCGGCTTTCTTCTTGTATTTGTTGAAGAAGTTCTGGAACGTGATGGTGGCCAGTGTCTTGGATTCACGCTTGACTTCCACCTTTTCCTTAGCTTCGATCGCCTGATGCAGACCGTCGGAATAGCGGCGGCCGGGCATCATACGCCCCGTGAACTCATCGACGATGATGATCTGTCCGTCTTTTACCACGTAGTCACGATCCTTGAACATCAGATAGTTCGCCTTCAGGGCGATATTGATGTGATGGACGATCTCAGCATTTTCCGGATCCGAAAGGTTCGGGATATGGAAGAATTGCTCCGCTCTTGCGACACCCTGCTGAGTCAGCGTACAGGACTTGGCCTTCTCATCGACGATGAAATCGCCTTCTTCGATGATCTCCTCGTTCATCAGCTCCGCCATCTTGCTGGTATCGCCGATCACGCGGCCTTTCTTCAGCTGAGAGGCTAATAGGTCCGCCTGCTGATAAAGGCTGGTGGATTTTCCGGAAGAACCGGAAATGATCAGAGGGGTTCTCGCTTCATCGATCAGGACCGAGTCACACTCGTCGATCAGCGCGTAGTGCAGATCCCGCTGCACGAGCTGCTTCTCGTAGACTACCATGTTGTCACGAAGATAGTCGAAACCGAATTCATTGTTCGTTCCATACGTGATGTCGCAGGCATAAGCCGCGCGGCGTTCATCGTTCGTCAGTCCGTTCAGGATACACCCGACAGTAAGTCCCAGGAAGCGGTAGACCTGTCCCATCCACTCGGCGTCACGGTTGGCCAGGTAATCGTTGACGGTGACCACATGCACGCCTTTGCCTTCCAGCGCGTTCAGATAGACCGGAAGCGTCGCGACCAGCGTCTTACCTTCACCGGTCCTCATCTCGGCGATACGACCCTGATGCAGGATGATGCCGCCGATGACCTGTACCCGGAAGGGTTTCATCTGCAGCGTTCTCCAGGCGGCTTCTCTGACGACAGCGAAAGCCTCCGGCAGAATATCGTCCAGTGTCTCTCCCTTGGACAGTCTCTCTTTGAACTCTATGGTCTTGTGCGCAAGGTCCTCATCGGAAAGGGCCGCCATGGCGGACTCCAGTCCCATGACCTTGTTTACGATCGGTTCGATCCGCCGGATCTCCTTATCGGAAGTTTTGCCGAATAATTTCTCTAATATGCCCAACTTATTTCTGTCTCCTTTACCGTATTACCTGGGGTTTACCGCCAGTTCCCTGTGCAGCCATTCGGCTCCCAGGGTCCCGAACGCGTCGATCACGGCATCCAGCCGCACGCCGTGCGTATGGATCGTACTTTCCTTGCCGCCGATCGCGATCCTCAGTTTATCATAAGGGCCCTGCACCAGCATGGTCTTATCTGTCCCGCCGATGATCCTCAGCCCTGAAATATCCACATCATCATTTAGAAATACAATATTGTAGAACGGAATATCGCCGATCGGGATCTTCGATGTACGGGTAAGTTCCGTTTTCAGCCGCTCTGTCTGAAGCTCGTTCCGGATCACCAGATTTTCCACTTTGACCAGACCTTCCCGGTCCTCCGGAACTTCCAGCATCCAGTCCAGATCCTTATAGGTACCTGTCAGCTTGCCCTTCAGATACCTTGTACAAACCACATAGATCGCGCGATCCGTCAGGAAAACGAACTCCGGACGGTTATCATCCGTACCCGTCCCGAAGACCCATCCCGGATACATGGCGCCGCGGTATTCCCTGACACGTGTCAAGTCCGGCACTTTCCGGTTGCTGACGGGAAGATAGTTCTTTTCCATGCTCTTATAGATCTTATAGCACCAGGACTGCTGGTCGTTCATGGAAGAAAGGTTCGCGCGGAAGCACTGATAGAAAGCGGTCTTCCGATAGGCGTCTTCCTTCTGGTAACGCGCGCCGGCCCGTTTGATGCCCCAGACCGCGCCAAGTGCCACTCCGATCAGCATGACGACGCCAGTCGCACCTAAGAAGAGCGCGATAGCCTGCTGCGTGTCGATCACGGAATGGATGACAAGATAAACGATCCCCGCCAGAATAGCGCTGATGATCAGTCCTGTACCGATTCCTCTGAAAAGCGAAGAACGTTGGTAGGAATCCGAGAAAAGGTGCGTATCTTCATCATCACGGCGATCCGCTTCTCTCGCGTCAGCGGCAAAGTCGATGACCGCCGGCATTGCGACATTCTGAAATACGGCCGCTCTGGCTGCCGCGTTCTGTGCTTCATCTTCCCTGGAAAGCCCGCCTCCGGCGGCTTCCCTTCCCTTGCCGGTAAGGATCGATTTGACGTCGACCGCCCGCTCAGAAAGCGGTTCCAGCGGCTTTTCTTCTTCCTTCGGTTTTTCCGGGACCGGCTCTGCCGGCTGGACTGCTTCAGGCACCGGTTGCGAAGCAGGCCGGTTCGGTTGCGGAGCAGGCTGAACGCTCGGCTGCACCGGCTGAGCCTGTGTGACTGGCCGTGATGCCTGAGGCTGTTCGACAGGTCTGGCGGGAGCCGGCTTTACCGGTTGTGGAGCAGGCCGGTTCTGCTGTGCAGGCTGGTTTGGCTGCTGCGCAGGTTTGGCCTGTTCTTCCGGTTCCGGTTCATCTACCTCAAAACCGTGTGCGATCGCCTCTTTGCGCCACTTCTTCGCTTCCCGTTTGGAAGCTTTGATGCCCATCCCCATCTCGTAGCACTGGCTCAGCCAGTACATGGCCTCTTCGTCGCCGGCTTCGGCGGCTTTTTTGTACCACTCTACGGCGGAGGGAAGATCCTTCTTCGGATACGGGTCATACTGACCGCTCATCTTCAGAACGCCGATCAGCTTCATCGCGTCGCTGCTTCCCTTTTCGGCGGCTTCCTGAAGGAACAGGAATCCTTCGTCATGGGATTCGGGATCCTTTCGTTTGTAACAGTCCAGCGCCTTATAGTAAAGCGCCATCCTTTCCAGTTCATAGTTTTCCATGAATGGTCCTCACCTTATCTGTCTATTCCGGATAACGTACTGTTGTGATAGGCGGCGGAATCGGAAACATCCTCGCCGAACCAGTCCGGCGCTTTAAAAGCCGCCATTTCTTCTTCGGAAGGAAACTCCACTTCCACGAGCCTTAATCCTTCGAAGTCTCCCTCGAAGATATCCAGTTCCGCTGTCCGCCTGATCCCCTGATCATCCGTCAGTGGGATCAGATATCTTCTTTTGATCAGCACCCGTCCTTCCTCCTTTTTCCGGAGGGACTCATACTGCTCCTTTCGAAGCGGCATCTCATATTCCTCACGAACGCTCAGGCCGTCGCCCTTGACGGTCAGGATATAGGATTCCGCTGTGCCTTCGCTCGTTTCCGTTTCGATTTTCCGAAGACGGATCACGGGGCTCCGGCTGATATAACTCTGGGTAAGCTTTCGGGACGGAAAACGTGAAAGGTCTTCCGGCAATTCTCTGACCAGGTATTTTTTCTCGATCTCCATCCTTTTTCCCCCTTTTATGCTTATTTCTGCATTTCATCAAGCAGACGAAGATTTCGCCTGATGACCTCCGGGCCACGCCATGTAAAGGCCCGGTCCGGGTATTTCTCCAAAAACTGCCGTCGGCTTAATCCTTCCAGGTCCGAGAGCTCCAGCCGATCGATCCGATCTTCTGTAAACTCCGGGATCGGTGATCGTTTCGCCAGCTGGTTATACGGACATACTGTCTGACAGATATCACATCCGAACACCAGACTGTCTTTGGAAAGGATCTGTTTTTCCTTCTCCGACAGTTCACCTTTCTTCTGGGTAATGAAACTCCGGCAGCTCTCCCAGTCATACGTACCATCCGGACGGATCACACCGCCCGGGCACGCGTTTTGACATCGCCCGCACTCCAAGCATTTGACCGGAAAACTGCCGCTCTCCGGTTCGGGAAGGATCTTTTCTCCCCGAAACGGCGCGTTCATCAGCACGTACGCGATAAAAAAGTACGATCCGTACGTCCGGTTGATCAGCATCTGGCTCCTTCCGATGAATCCGAGCCCCGCGATAAGCGCCAGATGCCGGTCCCTAAGCGGACCGGTATCGGCATAGGGCTGATACGTGAATTCCGGACCGAGAACAGCTTTTGCCTCTTCCGCCGCCTCGGAAAGATAGCGAGGCGCAACTACATGATAATCACGGCCCCGGCAGTAGAGGGAAAGATTGGCGTCCGGCCGGTAATCGTCTGCCAGATATGGAAAGAGGACGACCAGAACCGACCGGACCTCTTCACTTTCAAGCCAGTCGCCGGGAGTAAGAAAAGCGTATTCCTCGAGCCCTTGGGCTTTCAGTTTCTTTTCTATCGCGGTCCTTGCCTTTTCAAGCGTCTCTTCAGTCCAGCGTGTTCGGTCATCCCCGGAAAGCTTCGTCATTTGGCGTTCATGATCTCGCTGAAGATCGAATCAAAGCTGTCAGCGGAAGGATTCAGGTCACTGATCTCTTTCTGCAGCTCTGTGATCCTGGCGATCTGTTCTTCCGTCAGATCGGAGGAAAGAGAGTCCCCGGCAATCGTATAGAGTTCAATGCTGTCGTCCAGCATGGTGCACAGATTGTCCGCGTGGACTTTCAGCTGCGCCTGTTTGTCGGACAGCTCCTTGGGGGCTTCGATCGCGGCGATCGCCTGATACTTATCTTTCAGCGCGTTGGCATAGTCTGAAAGCTGGGAAAGCGCTTCCTGATAGGCATTCTTGTCCCCGCCTTCCAGCGCCGTCTGAAGGGCTGTTACGGTCGCGGTGATATCCGCGTTCATATCGGAGATCTCGGTCAGAATGGAAGACAGGCTCTCCTGATATTTCTGTGTTTTGCTCTTGCAGGCAGTCATGGAAAGAACCATGATCAGCGCCAGCGCGATGATAACGATCTTCTTGATGGTCTTCATAAAATTGCTCTCCTTGTATTAGAATTGTTGATAAACCGCAGCCGCCAGAGCTCTGCGGAATTCATTGGTATTCGTACCGTGCGCCAGCCGGAACGCGAGCCGGTTGGCCAGCGCTACCGCGCCGATCCCTTTGCTGCGGCAGACATAGATATAGGTCCCGGAAAAACCGGTATGTCCGCATCCGTCCGGATACATCAGCGGATCGATCTGCCAGCCGAGTCCCCGGCCGCAGCCGACATCCTGCATCGATCCTTCAAGAACGGGATCTTCGGTCGTCAGATACAGCCGTCCGAGCCTCTCATAGGCATCGGCGTCAGCAATAATACCCGCGTGTCCGGCGGCATCGTCAAAGAAATAGTGCGCGTTGCCGTCATTGACACCGATCGTCGGACGATCCTTAGAACGCCAGTCCCTGAACAGCAGTCCCCGCTCCGCGACCATATGTTCTTCGATCGCGTTGCCGAAGCAGGATGGCGCGATATTATCCGCCGCGGAAAAAACCTGTCCGACCTTTGGATAGTCCATCCGTCCCGCTCCCAGAACCGTTTTCAGATCCTGCTGACAGGCTCTTAAGTCTTTTCCTTTGATCCTCTCCAGCACTTTTCCGAGCAGCATGAAGTTCATGTCCGAATAGACCATGCCTTTCTGGACTTCGGTCTTTCCGATGAAGCTTTCGAAAACTTCGAAGAAATCTCTGCCCTTCCGCACATAGAAAGGATACCAGTCCAGGATCCCGCTGGTATGGGTCAGAAGCTGCCGGATCGTGGTGTGTTCGGTCCTGGAGAACAGATCCGGGTAATCCCGGATCTCAGGAAGGATATCGGGAAGAAGATCATCCAGCGAAAGCTTTCCTTCAGAAACGAGCATCAGGATACCGGTCGCTGTGGCGATCTTGGTACAGGAAGCCATGTCATAGGCTGTATCTGTATTCGCCGCCTGCCTGATCCCTCCCGGAAAGTCATTCGTACCGAACGCTTTTCTGTAAAGGGTCCCTTTCCGGTCGAAAACACTGACGACGCAGCTTGGGAAATATCCCCGGTCCACATATCCCTGGATCAGACTGTCCAGGCTCATCTGGGCTATCATTTGCAAATCCCCCGAAGCAGACATTATTCAACACGCTATTATATCACAATTCTTCCGTAAATTCAATACACGAAAAAGGGATGCAGATCGCTCTGCATCCCTTTTCATTTTCATGCGTAAATCCGATCAAGGAAGATACTTCTTACGCGAAGATCTCTCTCAGAGAATCGATGTCTTCCTTGACACATCCGAAGATATCATCGCCCTTATAGTCCCATTCACGTTCGATGATATAGATACCGGCACCGGCAGCGTTCGCGATATCGCGGACGACTTTCCAGTTGGTCAGGCCTTTGCCGGTCGGGCAATCCAGATGTTTCATCTCTTCCAGATGCGCGAGCATCTCCGGCGGGAAGATCGGTCTTCCGTCTTCGGTATGTTTGACCTTGGTGAAATCAAGCGGTTTCTGCGGTCCGACGACTCTATCCGCTTCCTTGACATGGATCGCGCACAGCCGATCCTGGTATTTGGTCAGGAACTCAGGCACATTGATGCCCGCGGCGGCCGCCCAGCCTACATCGATCTGGAACTTCACAAGGTCGGGATCGGTATTCTCCATGATGATCTCGAGGAGGTATTTGCCGTCGATCTCGTTGAATTCGTCGGTATGATTGTGATAACCGAACTGCAGGCCGGCTTCCTTCGCCAGTTTGCCGAGACGGTTGAACTCTGCCGCGACAGCCAGGCACTCTTCCATGGTCTGGAAACGGGTCATCGGGCAGATGATGAGTTTCGCGCCGACTTCCTTCAGGAAGGGGATGGTCTCCTCGACCTGAGCAAGCTGTACATGGCCGGAAACACATTCCAGGCCGATCTCATCCAAATAGGCTTTCAGCTCAGGAGCCGTCATATCGCCGTAGTAGCCGGCAAACTCCACGCCGTCATAGCCAAGCTCTTTCAGCTTTGCCATGCTGCCTTTGAAGTCATCGCGGAAGGTCTGGCCCAGTGAGTAGGTCTGAATATAAACTTTATCCATTTTGGTCTCCTTTTGGGGTTTGGTTTTTGGAAGATCAGAACTCGATCAGTTTGCCGGTCTTGGCGGACTGGTAAATGGCATCCAGGATCTGGGTCACGACAAAGGCCTCTTCCGGTTTGACCACCGGTTCACCCTTGCCTTCGATCGCGTCATAATATCTGGTGGCTTCATATACCGGAGCGGGAAGCGCGGTAGCGCCCGGGAAGAAGTCGACGCCTCTGGGCGTGCGGCATTCCGGTTTGATCGTGGTCATCTTGTCATACATGATCGTGTTGATACGAAGGCCGTCCTTCATATCCGCGCCGGCTTTGGTGCCGCAAAGCTCTGTCAGGGCTTCGGAAACATCCAGAGTGTTCAGCGCCCAGGCTGCCTCGATCACGATGACGGCGCCGTTTTCCATCGTCACGAAACCAAAAGCGGAATCCTCGACCTCATAGGTCTCCGGATCCCAGGGGCCCATCATATTGCCCTGCTCGCCGGGTTTCAGCAGGCGGCCAAGTTTTTCAAAACTCGCGCCCATGACTGATTTGGGTTTGTAGTTGTTCATCATCCACAGGGTCAGGTCCAGAGAATGGGTCCCGATGTCGATCAGGGGACCGCCGCCCTGTTTGGATTTATCCGGGAACACGCCCCAGGTGGGAACACCGCGGCGACGGATCGCGTGAGCTTTCGCGTAATAGATCTCGCCCAGCTCGCCGGCTTCGCAGATCGCTTTCAGGGTCAGGCTGTCCTGTCGGCAGCGGTTCTGATAACCGATGGTCAGGATCTTGCCGCTTCTCTTCTGGGCATCCAGCATCTTCTGGGCATCCGCGGGGGTCGCGGCCATGGGTTTTTCGCAAAGGACATTCTTACCGGCATCCAGCGCGGCAACCGTCAGTTCACAGTGGGAAACGTTCGGGGTCAGCACATGTACGGATTCGATCTCGTCGATCGCGACCAGATCACGGTAATCTTCAAAGACCTTGGCGCCCGGCGCACCGTATTCCGCCGCCGCTTTTTCCGCTCTTTCACGGATAATATCGCAGAACGCGACGATCTCTACACGATCGCCCAGCGCTTTCAGCGAAGGAAGGTGTTTCTGGTTGGCGATACCGCCGCATCCGATGATACCAACTTTAATTGCCATGTAGTAGTTCCTCCTGTTGATAAATATAAGTAGAAATAAAGATCGCTACCTCTGATTTTACCCTATTTTTAAACCATCGTCAATAATCATTCCGCCTTGGATTTCCCATTGTTTCCCCTGATGTTGTATGGTACAATGAAGGCGGAACAAAAACACATCAGCTGAGGTGATCCTATATGCGTAAAACGAAAATCATCTGCACGATCGGACCTGCGTCGGAAAGCCCGGAGGTTCTGAAAAAGCTATGTCTTGCCGGTATGAATGTGGCCAGACTGAATTTTTCCCACGGAACACACGAGGAGCACTTACAGAAGATCGAAGCGATCAAAGCGGTCCGGGACGAACTGGATCTGCCGATCGCGATCATGTTGGATACCAAAGGTCCGGAATACCGGATCAAGACTTTCAAAGACGGAAAGGTGACCGTCGCGGACGGAGCGACTTTCACCTTTACTTCGGAAGAGATCGAAGGCGACGAGACGATCGTAGGCGTCAACTATCCGCATCTTTCCAGCGAACTGCAGATCGGCAACCGCATTCTGGTCAACAACGGTCTGGTCATTTTTGAAGTCACCGGCTTCGACGGACCGAGGACCATCTGCCGGACCATCGTCGGCGGCGAGCTGTCGAACCGCAAGAGTATGAGCTTTCCCGGCAAGGTGCTCAAGGGCGATTACCTGAGCGAACAGGACAAGTCCGATATTCTTTTCGGTATCGAACAGGGCGTGGACTTTGTCGCCGCTTCCTTCGTTTCCACGAAACAGGATATGCTGGATCTCCGGCAGTTCATGGATGAAAACGGCGGAAAAGATATCGACATCATCGCCAAGATCGAAAACCGCGCCGGCGTCGACAACATCGACGATATCTGTGAGATCGCGGACGGCATTATGGTCGCCCGCGGCGATCTGGGCGTGGAGATCCCGTTCATCGAAGTCCCGGCCATCCAGAAATACCTGATCAGCAAATGCCGTATGCTCGGCAAACGGGTCGTCACGGCTACCGAGATGCTGGAATCCATGATCCAGAACCCGCGTCCCACCCGAGCGGAGATCTCCGACGTCGCGAATGCAGTCTATGACGGCTCTTCCGCGATCATGCTCTCCGGCGAGACCGCAGCCGGCAAATATCCGGTCCAGGCTGTCGAGAACATGGCGAAGATCGCGCAGTATACCGAAGAGCACATTGACTACCGTCAGTGGTTCCTCTCCACGGAATATAAGATCCATAACAATCTCGACGCCATTTCTCACGCGACCTGCGCGATGGCCATCGACGTCAACGCCAAATGTATCGTGGTCAACTCCATGAGCGGACGTACCGCCCGCATGGTCAGCCGGTTCCGCTGCCCCATGGATATTCTCGGCAATACGACCGATCGCCGCGCCTGGAGAAAGCTGAACCTATCCTGGGGCGTGACGCCCGTCATCTCCGAAGAGTACAACTCGCTGGACGTCGTTTTCTATCAGGCTCAGAACCTGGCTAAACAGATCTTCGGCCTGAAAAAGGGCGACAACATCGTTATGACCGGTGGCCAGATCGGTATCGGCGGCGGCAACACGAATATCATCAAGGTCGAAACGATCAAGTAATCTTGTCCTGCTGATGCAGGTTGCTTTGCAAATCGCTGATTTTGTTTTTTTCAAAGCAAAATAACGCATCAACTCGACGAATTGCTTTGCGCAGACACAAAAACCCGGAATTACAAAGCACTAATTGCTTTGCAACTCCGGGTTTTTCTTTTTTCTAAAGCATCAAGTCAGACAAAGCGCCGACGGGCGTCTGACGACCAAAGCTAAGCGGCTGACGCCGCTTAAACTTATCCAATAAAGTTGTCGAGATAGTGTTTTGACAGACGGCAGGAGGTCAGGATGTCTTCTCTGGAACCTTCGAATGCCTTGTCTTCTACCTCGATGACCGCATCACCGTCGTAACGGATATCGTTCAGAGCGGAGATGAATGCGCCCCAATCCACATCGCCAAGGCCGGGGATCTTCGGGCTCATGTAGTCAAGCGGATAAGCCAGGACGCCGACTTCCGCCAGTTTGTCCTTGTACAGTTTGATGTCTTTGAAGTGGACATGGAAGATACGATCCTTGAAATCGTAGATGGTCTTCACATAGTCAAGCTGCTGCCAGACATAGTGGCTCGGGTCGAAGTTCAGACCGAAGTTGGGAGAAGGAATGATCTCGAAAAGTTTGCGGAAGATCGCGGGAGTGCACATCAGGTTCTGTCCGCCCGGCCACTGATCCGCGCCGAACAGCATCGGGCAGTTTTCGATAGCAACTTTCACATTGTTCTCTTCTGCCAGTTTGATGATCGGAGGCCAGATCTCCTTGAAGAGCTCGATATTCTCTTCGACCGTCTTATACTGATCGCGGCCGATAAAGGTGGTCACAAGGCCGACACCCAGTTTTGCGGAAGCTTTGATCAGGGCTTCCAGATGAGCGATGGCAGCGGCGCGTTTTTCCAGATCCGGATCCATGGTGTTCGGATAGAAAGCCAGAGAGGAGATATGCATGCCTTTGCCTTCGATATACTCTTTGACATATTTCGCATACGCGTCATCTTCCACAACGCGCTCCGCGTCGATATGAGAGACACCGGCATAACGGCGGGTTGCTTTTCCGGCGGGCCAGGAAGCGACTTCCAGGCATTTGAAGCCCATTTCGGCAGCGGCGTCGACCGCTTCTTCGAAGTTCCAGCCGTCCAGGATGGCAGTCAGAAGACCAAATTTAATCATAGCAGTTTTCCTTTCTTCCGTTGAGTTTATAGAACAAAATAATTACTTAAATTATAGCATAAGCCCCGGGCAAAGTAAACGACGAGATTGTCCGCAACCCCCTCCGTAATCGTTTTCGCATTATTCGCGAATTTCATTGTCATTTCTTACAAAATTGACCCGTGTTTATTATGCAACTCAACCAAATTTGATGGGAAAAACCACTTTTTTCAAAAAGCTACTTGATTTTTGACCCTGAATACGTTATGGTAAAGCTACGAAAACGTTTAAGTAAGGAGGGCGGTCCATTGGTTTCCATGAAAGATATCGCGACGCGATGCGGCGTTTCCGTGGCGACCGTGAGTAAAGCCCTCAACGGACAGACAGATATCGGCGAAGCGACCAGACAGAAGATCATCGAGACCGCCAGAGAAATGGGTTATACCGCGAACTCCGCGGCCCGGGCCCTAAAGACCAACCGGACCTATAACCTCGGGATCGTCTTCACTGACCTTGCCAACAGCGGATTCATGCATGAGTATTTCGCTTCCACCCTGACCAGTTTCCGGCTGGAAGCCGAACGATGCGGATATGATATCACCTTTATCAGCAGCAATGTCGGCGGAGCGAACACCAGCTACCTGCAGCACGCGCTCTACCGCGGGGTAGACGGCGTCGCGATCATCAACGCGGATTTCTACAGCCCGCTGGTACAGGAACTCGTCTACTCCGATCTTCCTGTCGTTACCCTGGACCACGCGTTCAACAACCGGACGTGCCTTCTTTCCGACAACATGGACGGACTTGAAAATCTGGTCCGTTTCATCTACGGAAAAGGCCATCGGAAGATCGCCTACATCCATGGCAACCCCACCGCCGTGACCGAAAGCCGTATGACCGGGTTCTACCGCGCTGCTGAAGCGCTCGGGCTGAATATTCCGGAAGAATATATCGAAGAATGTGAGTACCACGAACCTGTCAGCTGCTACGAAGCGACCAAACGGATCCTGGCTCTTTCCGAAAGACCTACCTGCATCCTCTTCTCCGATGATTACGCCTATATCGGCGGCATCAACGCGATCTACGAAGCAGGCCTGAGGGTACCGGAAGACATCAGTGTTGCCGGCTACGACGGCATCCATATGGCGAATATGCTCAGCCCCAGGCTGACGACATGGCAGCAGAACACGACCGAACTTGGCCGGATCTCCGCATCCAAGCTCATTGAACGGATCGAGCATCCGCGTACCACACCGCCCGAGCATATCACGATCCCGGGCAAACTACTCGAAGGTGAAACTGTAAAGCAGCTTTGATCAAGGCTGTTTAGTAAGGAGATAGTTCCCATGACGCGTCAAAAAGCCAAAGAACTTGCCGAGGCCCTGGTCAGCCAGATGACCGTGGAGGAAAAAGCCAGTCAGCTTCTCTTTGACGCGCCGGCGATCGAGCGTCTGGGCGTTCCCGCCTACAACTGGTGGAACGAAGCACTGCACGGCCTGGCCAGAGGTGGCACCGCCACCGTTTTCCCCCAGGCGATCGGCATGGCAGCCATGTTCGACGATGAACTTCTCGAAAAGATCGCGACTGCGATCAGTACGGAAGCCAGAGCCAAATACAACGCCCTGTCAAAGGAAGGCGACCGGGATATCTATCACGGACTGACCGTCTGGTCCCCGAACGTGAACATCTTCCGTGATCCCCGCTGGGGACGTGGTCATGAGACCTACGGAGAAGATCCCTTCCTTACCTCCCGCCTCGGGACCGCCTTTGTCCGCGGGATCCAGGGAGACGGAGACACCTTGAAAGTTGCCGCCTGTGCCAAGCATTTTGCCGTGCACAGCGGACCGGAAGCCCTTCGGCACAGTTTTGACGCCAAAGCTTCCCCGAAAGATCTGGAAGAAACCTACCTTCCCGCTTTCCGTGCCCTGGTCAAAGACGCAAACGTCGAAGCAGTCATGGGCGCCTATAACCGTACGAACGGCGAGCCCTGCTGCGCCAGCCCGTTCCTGATGAACAAGCTCCGCGGCGAATGGGGATTCGAAGGACATTTTGTTTCCGACTGCTGGGCGATCCGTGACTTTCATGAACATCACGAGATCACCGAAACTCCGGCCCAGTCCGCGGCTCTTGCCCTGAAAGAAGGATGCGACCTGAACTGCGGATGTACTTTCAACCACATCCTGACCGCACTGGCGACCGGGCTGATCGAAGAAGAAGATATTGACCGCGCTGCCGTCCACGTCTTCACCACCCGCTACCTGCTGGGTATCCTGGGAGATGAGGGCAGCGAGTATGATACGATCCCCTATGAGGTGATCGAGTGCAGTGAGCACCTTGATCTCGCGAAGAAAGCAGCACTAAACTCCTGTGTTCTTCTAAAGAACGACGGCCTTCTGCCGCTGGATCTTTCCACTCAGCAGACGATCGGTGTGATCGGGCCCAACGCGGACAGCCGAAAGGCGCTGATCGGCAATTACCATGGTACCGCTTCAAGATATGTGACCGTACTCGAAGGGATCCAGGATCATTGTAAAGACCGCTGCCGGATCCTTTATTCCGAAGGATGCAGCCTCGACTCTGACCGTGTGGAACGTCTCGCAAGACCGAACGATCGGATCGCGGAAGCGATCGCAGTCGCGAAGGCAAGCGATACCGTTATCCTGGTCCTCGGGCTGGATGAGACGCTGGAAGGTGAAGAAGGCGATACCGGCAACAGCTATCGTTCCGGTGACAAGAATGACCTTCTCCTGCCTCCTTCTCAGCGACTTCTCCTGGAGAAAACACTGGCTGTCGGCAAGCCGACCGTCGTCATCCTGCTGGCAGGCAGTTCGATCGATCTGTCCGCAGCGGAAGAAAGCGCGAACGCGATCCTGCTCGGCTGGTATCCCGGCGCGCGCGGCGGAGAAGCGATCGCTGATCTCATCTTCGGCAAAGCTTCGCCTTCCGGAAAGCTGCCGGTCACCTTCTACCGAAACGAAGCACTGGAAGAAATGCCGGACTTCACCGATTACGCGATCGAAGGACGGACCTACCGGTACTACTGCGGTACTCCGCTCTATCCCTTCGGATACGGGCTCAGCTACAGTGACTGCCGGGTCACGAAACTCACAGCGGACCGTCAGTCAGCCCTTGTCACAGTGATCAATCAGGGCGATTATCAGACAGACGAAGTCATCGAGCTCTATCTGCACGATGAAGAAAGTCCCTGTGCACCACCCAACCCCATCCTCTGCGGCTTTAAGCGAGTGAACCTGAAGCCCGGGGAAGAAAAGACCATCCAGGTCCCGATCGATCCCGCCGCGTTTACAGTCGTTGATCCTTCGGGAGAAAGGATCGAAGGAAGCGGAAGCTGGACACTCTTTGCCGGCTTCGGAGGACCGGATGAACGCACACAGCAGCTCACCGGGAAACAGCCGCTCTCCTTCTCTTACCGGTCCTGACCGGTACTCATCATTTTGTAAGATATCGGACCGACCACCTGCCGCTCTCCTGGCCAAAGTACGGCACGTTCCGGAACGATTCTTAATACATGCAAATCCAAAGACCTACCCAATCAAAGGAGGAAAATCATGAAAAAGATTATTGCTCTCGCACTCGTCCTCAGCATGGTATTCGCACTAGTCGGCTGTACCGCAAGCGAATCCAAAAAAGATGATGGCGGAAAAACTGTCCTGACCATGTGGTGTATCGCCACCGAGTCCGATGCCAACCGTCCCGCCTATGAACAGGCGATCGCGGAATTCGAAAAAGCTCATCCCGACATCACGATCCAGTGGGAAGCTTTCGAAAACGAGTCCTACAAGACCAAGATCAAGGCCGCTATGAGTGATCCTGAAACCCTTCCGGACATCTTCTTCACCTGGTCCGGTGCTTTCCTTGGCGACTTTGCCAATGCCGGCAATGTGTATCCGCTGGATGAAGCCTACAAGCCTTTCGCTGACAAACTGCCCGAGGTCATGCTTTCCAACGCTACCTATAACGGCAAACACTATGCGGTTCCGCTGACCTACAACATCGTCGGCCTGTTCGCGAATATGGACCTTCTGGCTCAGGTCGGCTGGGATCATGTTCCCCAGACCTATGAAGATCTGACCGCCTGCTGCGACGCTCTTCTGGCTGCCAACATCATCCCCTTCGGCTGTGCCGGTAAAGAGAACTGGTGCGTGACCGAATATCTGGAGCCCATTATTGAGAAGACCATCGGCTACGAAGCCATGACCCAGATCATGCTTGGCAAACAGACCTGGAACGATCCCGGAATCCAGGCTGCTGTCGACACCTTCCAGGATATGATCAAGAAAGGTTACTTCGATCCTGCCGGAGCCGCTCTTGGCAATGACGAAGTCAAAGCGAACTTCCTTGCCGGCCAGACCGCTTTCTATCAGAACGGTACCTGGAACTGCGGTGAAGTCAATGATGCTTCCTTCAAATCTGCTGTTGCTCTGTTCCCCGTAATGGATTCTTCCAAAGCTACCTACGGACAGGTCATCGGCGGTCCCTCTGACTCCCTTGCTGTTGCCGCTTCCTCCAAGAACGCGGAAATCGCTGCGCAGGCTGCTTTCGAGCTTGGCCAGTCCATCTGCCACTACGCTTACCTGATCGGTTCCGGTCTTCCGGCCTGGACGCCCGACTATGACACCAGCGCGGTTAAACCTCTGGTCAACGACGCTGCTGCGATCGTTGCTGCTTCCGACGGTATGGTCCTGTTCGGCGACACCATCATGAGCGCTGACCCGGCCAACACCTACCTCAGCTATGTCGCTCAGGTTTACGGCTGCGAGATCGACGGTGCCGGTTTCATTGCCGGTCTGGCGAAGGACCTTCAGTAAGTTTCCTCCAAAGTACAGGTAGGATATACATAGAAACAAAAACGAGGCGGCACTTCTCCTCCAGGAGAGCTGCCGCCTCCCCTTTGCCAAAGGAGGGATCTGATCCATGAATCGAATGTACAGTAACAAACTGCATATTCTGATCTTTATTCTCCCTGCCCTGCTCCTGTTCTGTGCCATCCTGATCGCGCCGATCGGCGCGTCAGCCTATTTCAGCCTTTTTGACTGGAACGGGTTCGGAGAAAAAACGTATATCGGCTTTTCCAATTACAAGGAACTCTTTACCAGCGACGCGATCGGCTTTTTGAAGGCCCTTCGCAACTCCCTGCTGCTGGCAGCCCTTTCCGTCTGTCTTCAGCTGCCCCTGGCGCTCGCTCTCGCGCTTGCGCTCGGCAAAAAGATCAAAGGCGAAAGGCTGTTCCTTTCCGTCTACTTTATGCCGGTCCTGATCTCGACTGTCGTTATCGGTCAGCTCTGGCTGAAGATCTACAACCCCACTTACGGTGTCCTGAACGTCTTCCTTCGCGCGATCGGCCTGGAAAGCTGGGCCAAGATCTGGCTCGGAGACAAAGCGACCGCGCTTGGCGCTGTCCTTGTTCCTACCCTGTGGCAGTATGTCGGTTACCATATGCTGCTGCTCTACGCGGGTGTCAAGAGCGTTCCTCCGGAGCTTCGCGAAGCGGCGATGCTCGATGGTGCGAGCGACGCGCAGGTCAACCGCTACATCGTCCTGCCCTATATCAAACCGATCATCAAGATCAGCGTGATCTTTGCCGTGACCGGTTCCCTGAAATCGTTCGACATGATCTATGTTTTGACAAACGGTGGTCCTCTGCACGCGACCGAGGTGCCGAGTACTTTAATGATAAATATGCTCTTCCTGCGCAACCGTTACGGCATGGGAAGTACGATCGCTATCCTGCTGATCATCCTTTGCTTCCTGTTTGCCCTGATCATCAGCGCCATCTTCAAGGAGGAGGATTAATCGATGCGAAATAACAGTAAATCTGCCCAGGTCGCCATTTACATCGGCCTGATCCTGTGGCTTCTGGTCAACCTTTTCCCCATTTACTGGATGTTCACCTTCTCCCTGAAAAGCAATGCGGAGATCTTTGGTGAAAACGTCATCGGCCTGCCCAAAGAGTGGCTGTGGTCCAACTATGCCAGCGCCCTCGGCACCGGCAAAATGGGACTCTATTTCCTGAACAGCGCTATCGTCGCCGTATCGACGATCGCGATCACGCTGTCTGTCGCTCTCATGGGCACGTTCGCCCTGACCCGTCTGATCTGGAAACAGAAAAAGACACTGAACAAGTTCTTCATGCTGGGACTTACGATCCCGATCCATGCTTCGATCGTTCCTGTGTATGTCACGCTTTCACGGCTGCATATGCTGAATACCCGCTGGGCACTGATCATCCCCTATTCCGCTTTCTCTCTGTCGATGGCCATCCTGGTCTGCACCGGTTTCATGAATGAGATCCCGCGCGACCTGGACGAAGCGGCCTGTATCGACGGGTGCAGCGTCTGGGGCATCTTCTTCAGGATCATCGTTCCACTGATGAAACCGGCCGTTGCGACCGTAGGCATCTACACTTTCCTGCAGTGCTGGAACGAGCTGATGTTCGCGAATATCTTCATCAGCAAGACGGCGCTGAAGACCTTGCCGGTCGGTGTCCAGGCCCTCTCCGGGCAGTACACGACCGAGTGGGGCCCCATTGGCGCGGCACTGGTGCTCGCCACCTTCCCGACTTTGTTCATATACATGTTTCTCTCCAAGAAAATACAGGAAAGCTTTATTGCCGGCGCCATCAAAGGGTGAGCTTGCGCGCCGCAAAGACCGAAGAAAAGGCCCGAGACGATTTCAAGTCTCAGGCCTTTTTTCATGTCATTTTTTCTTCGATCAGATGCCGAGTTCTTCTTTTGCTTCCCTGAAGCATTTCACGACATAGTCAAGATCTTCCTTGCTGTGGCCGGCGCTGATCTGTACGCGTATACGCGCTTTTCCTTTCGGAACGACCGGATAAACGAAGCTGGTGACATAGACCCCTTTGGTCAGCATCAGTTCCGCGACCTTTCCGGCGACATGCGCGTCATAGAACATGATCGCGACGATGGGATGCGTGCTATCGATGATATCGAAGCCGACTTCCCGGATCTTGCTGCGGAAGTACGCGGTATTCTCATGGACTTTGTCACGAAGCGCGGTGCTCTCGCCCAGCATGGTGAACGTCTCGTAGGCCGCCGCCGCGATGGCAGGCGCCAGCGTATTGGAGAACAGATACGGACGGCTCTTCTGACGAAGCATGTCCACGATCTCCTGACGAGCGCTTGTGTAACCGCCGGATGCGCCGCCGAGGGCCTTGCCAAGAGTACCGGTGATCACATCGACCCGACCCATCACGCCGCAGGCTTCGGGCGTTCCCTTGCCGTGTTCGCCCATGAACCCGACCGCGTGAGAATCATCCACCATGACCAGCGCGTCAAATTCGTCCGCCAGGTCACAGATCCCCTGAAGATTCGCGATGATTCCATCCATGGAGAAGACGCCGTCCGTCGCGATCATCTTGATGCGCGCGCCTTTGGCCTCTTCCAGGCAGCGGCGCAGGTCGTCCATGTTGTTGTTCTTATAGCGGAAACGCTGCGCTTTACAAAGACGGACACCGTCGATGATGCTTGCGTGATTCAGTTCATCGGAAATGATCGCGTCTTCCGGTCCGAGGAGAGTCTCGAACAATCCGCCGTTCGCGTCAAAGCAGGAACTGTAGAGGATCGTATCGTCCATGCCCAGGAATTCACTGATCTTCTTTTCCAGATCTTTATGAAGCTGCTGGGTCCCGCAGATAAACCGGACGGAGCTCAGCCCGTATCCCCACTTGTCATAGCTTTTCTTCGCCGCCTCGATCAGGCGCGGGCTGTTCGAAAGGCCAAGATAATTGTTCGCGCACATATTGATGACGTTCGGTTTGGCCGTCGTATCAATATGGCTCTGCTGCGGCGTCGTGATGATGCGCTCATTCTTGTAAAGTCCATCCGCCTTCAGCTGCTCCAGTGTCTGATTAAAATACTGATATGCACTCTTCATATTATTCCTCCTGA
Source organism: Bacillota bacterium (assembly GCA_017620135.1). Lineage (GTDB taxonomy): Bacteria > Bacillota > Clostridia > Lachnospirales > Bianqueaceae > RUG760. Next base: position 95,269 of record JAFZQZ010000113.1, on the reverse strand, counting down.
GCGGTCGTCCAATCCAGGACGACTTTACCGGAATTGCCGGTATTCATGACCGCGAAGCCTTTCTCATAATCGCGGAAATCAAAACGATGGGTCTGTACTTTTCTGACATCCAGTCCGCTTTCCAGCATATAACTCATCTTGTGCCATGTGTTAAAGACCTTGCGTCCGTAGATACCGCGGATCGTCAGTCCGTTCCACACGATCTTCTGCCAGTCGACAGGCGGCTGCTTGGCATGGATGCCCAATACCGCAACATTACCGCCATTGTTCATGGTATCGATCATAGAAGCGAAAGCGGAACCGTTCCCGCTCATCTCCAGACCGACGTCGAACCCTTCCTTCATGCCGATGGCCTTCATGGTGTCTTCCAGCTTTTCTCTGGATACATTGACCGTGTAAACGGAAGGCGTGATCTCCTTGCAGAGATTCAACCGGTAATCGTTCACATCGGTGACGACCACGCGGCGGGCTCCCACATGATGCGCGATAGCCGCCGCCATCATCCCGATGGCGCCGCATCCGGTGATCAGTACATCCTCGCCTACCATATCATAGGTGAGCGCCGTGTGAACGGCATTGCCCAGCGGGTCGAAGGAAGAAACCATGTCCTCCGTGACGGTATCCGTGATGGTGACCGGAACGACGTTATCCTTCGGGATCACCAGATACTCCGCGAACGCGCCGTTGCGGTTCACGCCGACGCCCTTGGCATTGCGGCAGAGATGCTTGCGGCCTTCACGGCAGTTGCGGCAGACGCCGCAGGTGATATGCCCTTCGCCGGTCACGATCTGGCCGGGATAGTATTCTGTCACCGCGTCGCCGACTTCCACGATCTCTCCGCAGTATTCATGACCGATCGTCGTACCCGGGACGATCGTTTTCTGAGACCATTCGTCCCAGTTGTAAATGTGAAGGTCCGTTCCGCAGATCGAAGTCTTATGGATCTTGATCTTCACGTCATTCGGGCCTACTTCAGGGATCGGAACGCGACAAAGATCCAGTCCCTTATCTGCTCTGGTCTTGACCAGCGCATACATGAGTCCGTCTTTTGACATAGGGAGTTCCTCCGCGAGATGAAATGTCTTTGAAACGCGGACAATTGTCCGCTTATTTGTTTTTCTGTCAAAAACATTTTACCACGAAATCCCCTGTCGGCGCAAGGCTCATTTAGGTAATATGCCACTCCTTCAGCACCGCTTCTTTCAGCGCCGGCCACATCCGTCGGCTCACCTGCAGCGGCATCTTGGATCCGATCAGATAGACGGTATGGCTTCCCAGTTTCAGGATATGATCGATATTGACGAAATAGCTCTGATCCGCATAGTAGAAGCGACGGCTGTTCAGCCTTTCGTACAGCTTCGCCAACGGTTCATTGCTGTAGATATTGCCCTGCCTGAGCGTATGGATCAGGAGCTTGCGGTCGACTTTTTCCGCGTAGATGATCTCATCAAACGCTACCCGGACGATCTCTCCGTCCTGGCGGAAGCCCACATACTGGCTGCGGTCTTCCTTCAGACGCACCTGCGCCGCGTCCAGCGCCTCCGGCAGATGTTCTTCCCTCTCGCTTTTCAGGATGAAACGGAACGCGTCCACCTTGTAACTGTCATCCGCATATTCGATATGGGAATCCAGGAAAATGATCAGCGCCCGGCTGTTCAGCTGATGGATACGGTGCGCCAGCTCCAGTCCGTTCATTTCCGGCATATTGATGTCCAGGATAAAGATATCGGCCACGTTGGCTTCCACCATCTCGAACCACAAATTGCGCGCGGAGGGAAATGCCCGAACGATCACCTGATCGCGGACGGGCTTGGTCAGATTGTATTCATCGATGACCCTGGTCGTATACGCTATCTCTTTCGGATCCTCATCACAGATCGCAACTACTGCCATGCTCGGCTCCTTTCCTTAACGGGCTTTTTTCAGAAGTTCTTTCACTTCGTCTATGGTAAAATGATACGTCCGACCGCAGTAATGACAGTTCATATCCACGTCTTCTCCCTCGTCGATCAGACTCTGCAGATCTTTCTCCCCGATACTGATCAGGGCTCTTTCCACCCGGTCCTTGTTGCAGTTGCACTTAAACTGCACCGGCTGTTTGGCCATGATCTGTAAATTCAGTCCCTCCAGCAGGGTCTCCAGCACCTCTTCCGGCGTATGCCCTTCCGCAAGAAAAGTCGTCAGCTGCGGGAAGTTCTGGCATCTTTCCTGGAGCATATCCGCTACCTCATCGGTCGCGCCCGGCAGAAGCTGCAGCATATAGCCACCGCTCGTCCAGACGCTTCCGTCGGGATTGACCAGCACGCCCAGTGCGACAGCGGAAGGGATCTGTTCCGAAGCGGTGAAATAGTAAGCCAGATCCTCGGCGATCTCACTGGTCACCAGGTGTGTGGAACCCACATAGGGCTCCTTGAGGCCAAGATCCTTCACGATACTCATGACGCCGATCCCCAGCGCCTCGGCCACATCGAGCTTGCCCTTCGCGTTCAGCGGAAGATCGACATCCGGGACTTCCGCGTACCCTCTGACGTCGCCCTCTCCGTTCGCCACGGCGGAGATCCCTCCGACCGGACCGCTGCCCTTGATCTGGATCGAGATCTCTTCGTCTTTTCCTTTCAGTTGCAGGCTCATCATACTGACGGCGCTCATCGTACGTCCCAGCGCGGCGGTAACTACCGGCGACGTTTTATGCCGTTCATGTGCTTCCTGCACCATCTTCGCTGTGGAAACGGCAAAGGCCAGCACCTGGCCGTCCGCCGCCGTTCCCCGGATTGCATAATCCGGTCCTTCATATTTTGCTTCACACATTTTCTTCATCTCCCTCCGGTATATACCGTTTCTTTTCCCGCAGCTCGCGGGCCACGAAAGTGATCCTTTCCGACTGCTCGTCCGGCTGATCCAGCGTAAAGCTGTCATAGACGGCTTCCACCTTCAGATGCGCGTCTTCCAGCCACTTTCGAATATCTTCTTCCCGGTACGCCTTCTGATAGTGCGTCTCCTGAGAGCGCCGGTACAGGCCGCCCTCGGTCTTTTCAAAGAAGGTCACCTCATACTCGTTGATCTTTTCATCTTCGTAATAGTAATTATCCCAGATAAAAGCGCCGTCTTCCGATGTATCGGCAAAGGTCTGCTCGCCCAGGATCTCGCTGTATTTATACTCCGTGTTCAGGTCGAACAGAAAGAGCCCGCCCTGGTCGAGATAATTCTCCACCAGAGAGAAAACCTGCCGTACATCCTCTTCCTCCAGCAGATAGTTAAGGCTGTCACAGGTACAGATGATCGCGTCCACCGTCCCGTAAAGCTCGAATTCCCTCATATCCTGGCAGAGGAACAGGATCTCTTCCGACTTTCCCGCCTGCCGGACCTTCTCACCTGCCTGCTGCAGCATTTCCTCCGATCCGTCCACGCCGATCATATCATATCCGCGCCGGTCAAGCTCTAAAGCCAGCGAACCTGTCCCGCAGGCAAGATCCAGCACCAGATGCGGCCTCGCACCATGTTTTTTCAGCAGCGTTTCGATATAATCCGCCCACTCCTCGGCAGGGATCGTCTGCATAAACTCATCGTACAGATGAGCAAAGTTCTCGTACATAATCAACCTCTTGCGTTTTTGTCCAAACAGGGTTCATACCCTATTACTCTGAAACTCCATTTTATCACAGTCCGGCCTTGTTTGACAATGCGTTTTCACCACTTCCTCTGTTTATTTGGCGCATTTTCCGGTTTGTCCGGGCAAAACAGGTGCTTGACATCGATGTGTCCACGACATACACTGAAGAAAATCTGATTCTGGGAGACTATCATGGATATCTTTGCTGGCGCATCACTCATCTGGTACCATGACCGAACCGAAATCAACCGGACGATCGAGTTTTGCCGTTCGTTTTCTCTGCCCTCTGAAACGACTGACATCACCTATACCTGCTATCTGTATGTCCATAGTGAATACGCGCTTTATTTAAATGGCGTTTTTGTCAACTCGGGGATCTTCCGGGGATACGAGGACGCGAGATATTATGATACGCTGGATGTCACGTCTTACCTTCATCCGGGCGTCAATGAATTCTGCCTGATCGTCTATTCCCAGGGCGAGGACAGTTTTACTGTTCGCCATTATCCGCCCTGTGCTCTTTTCGTTCTCATGAAAGAATTGCCTTCCGGGAAGACCGAGTCCATTCTCCGGAGCGAACCGGGTTTTCCTGTCCGAAGAGATCTTCGTTTCAAAACGGATGTTCCGAAGATCTCCCCGCAGCTTTCCTATAGTTTTGACTTTGATGAGACTATACAGCCTGAGGCTTTTGAACCGGCCGTTTCCTGCGAACCGATGGCTGCCGTTCTTCCTTTTCTGTCCCCGAGACCTGTCAAGAAGCTGGATATCCTGCCCGTTTCCTCTTCCCGGCTGATCCTGACAGGATCCTTTCAGGATACAGGATCTGATCCCACTCCAGCCATCCGGATGGCATCATCCGATCTGGAGATCAGCCGGCCGGAGGAAAGTATATCCTTGCCGTCGGAAGAAGGCGCTGAATTTTCTGCTGGCGATGCTTCCGGAATCTGCCTGATCGCGGAGCTTCCGGCACACACCGTGGGGCTGCTGAGTCTTGAACTGGAGCTGGAAGAAGATACGGATCTGATCATCGGCTGGGGTGAACATCTGGAAGATGGCCATGTACGCACGTTTATCCATGGTCGGAATTTCGCCGCACATCTAAGATTATCCGCCGGACGACGGACTTTTTTCTACCCGCTCAAACGGATCGCTGCGAGATATCTGCAGCTTCATCTCTATACCACTCACGCGCAAATCTACTCCCTGGGAATCCGGGAAACGATCTATCCACTTTCCTATACAGCGCCGTTTGAACCGAAAGATCCACTCCATAAGAGGATCTATGAGACCTGCCTGAAGACCCTCCGCGACTGCATGCACGAACATTATGAAGACTGTCCGTGGCGAGAACAGGCGCTTTACACCATGGATAGTCGTAATCAGATGCTCTGCGGCTACTTCGCGTTTCATGAATATGCGTTTCCCGCGGCCAGTCTCCAGCTGATCGCCAAAAGCCTCCGGGAAGATGGTCTTCTGGAACTGATCAGCCCGGGAAAAGCGGATATCACGATCCCTTCCTTCACCTATATTTATCTGATCCAGTGCGCGGAATACCTCCGGTATTCGAAAGACGCCGGGACGATCAAGGAACTGCTGCCCGTTCTTTTTACGATCGCAGATCGAATGATCAGCCGGATCGACGAAACCGGTCTGATCTCCCGGTACCCCGGCCAAGAATACTGGAATTTCTATGAATGGCAGGATGGCTTAAGCGGTGATAAACGGACGCTTCCCACCGATTCGCCCATCTATGACGCGCCGCTTAACGCCTTTGCTGTGCTGGCACTGCAGAGTTTGCTGGAGATCCTGACCGCTCTAAATGAAAAAACGGCTTCTTTCGAGGAAGCCATTTCCAAGATCCGTTCTTCGTATCATTCTGTTTTCTTTGACCAGAGAAAAGGTGTTTACACATCATTTGTCGGTAAAGATGTTTCTCCTCATTATGCTGAACTCACCCAAGCCCTTTCCCTGCTTGCCGGCTTGGTCTCTCCAGAGAAAGAGGAAGAGATCCTGGAAGCGCTCGCGGGACACAGAAGCAAACTGATTCCCATCACGCTCAGCCACAGTATTTTCAAATATGAGGCTCTTTTCCTGCGTCCTGAGAGGTATGCGTCTTACGTATTTGAAAGGATCGCCGAGGACTATGGATATATGCTTTCCCGTGGCGCGGATACCTTCTGGGAAACCATCGAAGGCGCCAGTGCCTTTGGAAATGCCGGCAGTCTCTGCCACGGCTGGTCCGCCGTGCCGGTATACTTTTATCGAAAAAACTGGCAGAACACCCCCATCCTCTAAGGTGGGGGATGAATGCCACTTTTTTAAATGTGAAAAATAGCATCCTACGATCAGGTGTGGTAAAATCAAGATACAGGAATTCATCGAGTGTTCTCATAATTCCGAGTCTTTGGAGAAAGGAGGGTGATCCTATGTATCTGACTGTCAAACAACAAGTAAAACATCTGTCTAAAGATGACTTTCTCTCCTTAAGACAGCTTTGCCGCGCTGCCAAGAATCTGACCAATGAAGCATTGTACTCTGTCAGACAGCATTTCTTCAGTGAAGGTGAATACCTGAGGTATGAAGAGAACTATAAGCGCCTTAAAACCAGTCCGAACTACCGGACACTTAATTCAAACATGTCGCAGCAGATACTGAAAGAAGTAGATGGGAGTTTCCGATCATTTTTCGGACTGCTGAAACTGGCAAAAGAAGGCAGGTATCCACAGAAAGACTGTCATCTTCCACAGTATCTTCCGAAAGACGGATATCAGACGCTGATCATCGGATTCGTAAGAGTGGAAGGGAACAAACTGAGAGTACCCTATTCCAACAGTTTCAGGAAAGACCATAAGGAGATCGAGATCCGGATACCGCCGATCCTTCTGGGAAAGAAGATAAAAGAGATCAGGATCATACCCAAGGCGGACGCCAGGTTCTTTGAGATACAGTATACATATGAAGCGGAATGTATTCAAAGGAAAGTAGATCCAAATCATGCACTGGCCATCGATCTTGGGATCAATAATCTGATCACAGCGGTAACGGATGAAGGAAGGAGTTTCATCATCGACGGAAGGAGACTCAAATCCATCAATCAGTGGTACAACAAGGAAAACGCAAGACTGCAGAGCATCAAGGACAAGCAGAAATACGGAAAGAGAAGGACGAACCGGCAGAAAGCGATAACGAGAGACAGGAACAATAAAGTCAACGATTACATGAACAAAGCAGCGAGGAAAGTGATCAATTACTGTATAGAACATGAGATCGGGAAAATGGTAGTAGGATATAACGAAAGCTTCCAAAGGAACAGTGAACTTGGGAAGAAAAACAATCAGACATTCGTGAATATCCCATATGGCAGGCTAAGAGAGAAACTGGAGTACCTGTGCAGGCTGAACGGGATCGAATATGTCAAACAGGAAGAATCGTATACATCACAGGCGTCATTCTGGGACAGAGATGAGATACCTGTTTACAAGGCAGGAAACGAGGAAGAGTATCGATTCAGCGGGAGAAGGACAAGCCGAGGCAGTTACAGGAGCAGGGAAGGGAAGATGCTGAATGCAGACATCAACGGAGCACTGAATATCCTAAGGAAAAGTAAAGTTGTGGGTCTTGAGACCCTATACAATAGAGGCGAAGTGGACACGCCTGTAAGAATAAGGGTAGCCTGAGGAATCGGGCGGAAACATAATATCAAACTTCTTAAACAGAGCCGAAAGGCTCTTCGAAGCTCTGACTTCTTAAGTCGGGGTAGTTCACCTCAAATACAAAACTTCCTACACAGAGGATGTGCAAGCGTTGTAAGACCGGGATCGTTCAGACAGTCCAATTCTCTACTTCCAGTAGTGGTACTCTGGAAAACTCTTTTGTATTATTGGTAACTAAAGTACATCCTTCCGTGAGCGCATGAGCCGCGATCCATGTATCATTTGGTCCAATAGGTGTTCCTGCTTTTTCTAAGGAAGCACGAATTCTCCCATAAGAATCACAGACAAATGCGTTAACCGGAAGAATGTCGATCGTTGCTAAAAACAGCTGCAAAGCAAGTAAATTTCTGTCAGGAAAAGAGCTTTTATATGCACCATAGAGCAGTTCTCCGTACGTAATGGAAGAAATACAGATTTCTTCCGGATGATGCATGTATAAATGATCAAGAACCGTTGTCGGCTTTCGTTTAATCAGATATATACAAATGTTGGTGTCCAGCATGTAGCGCATCATAATTCCTCGCGAAGATCAGCAGGCCCTTCCTGTCTGCCGTCTTCCATATAATCGTCAGTAAACAAACTTAGACTTTGCAGCAGTGCCTCCCAGCGCTTTGTTTTGGGGGAAAGAATGACAACTTCTCCGATTTTTTGTGCGTATACTTCCTCTCCAGTCATCCGACAGCTATATGGCAATCGAACAGCCTGACTTCGTCCGTTCATAAATATTTTTGCAGTTTCCATATCTTAGCAGCCCTCCTCGATTAACTGAACTATCGTCGCAAGAATAGTATATATCAGGATATATATCATGTCAACGTAGCTACCGCCAAGTGCAGCAAAGCCGAGGAGCTACCACCCGTGAAGACGGGCCTTTATCTCTGTTTTCAGCCGCTCCCATAAACCGAGGCGGCTTTCTTTTTCACCGATGGGTTTTCTGAGAACGAGAGGGGGAAGAAAGGAAGAAGCCGCCATCAGATCATCCAGAACTTTTTCCTTTTCCGGATCTATGGTTTTCTGAATGATCCTGTCTCTTTGTCCATAGACCTGAACACTGAATTTCCCGACACTTTCCCACAGATCTTCCTCCCAGCCGCAGAAAGACGCAGTCAGCCATAGATACCGGCAGAGCTGTCTTTCGATCCCGATCCTTCCCGGATCCTCTTCCCACGGCAGATAGACCAAATAGACTTTGTTTTCCCTTCCATCATAAAAGATCCAGCCCGGATCCCACCACAGTTTTTCTTTATCCAGAAGATAGCTTTCCAGAAGCCCGATCGATGCTTCGAACGCTTCCAGTATCCGATCCAGCTCTTCTTTGCGGATCGGTCTTTTCAGGATCCGGCTGATCGGCTGTGCTTCTGCCGGCGCGATAAATTCCGCCTCGTGCTGTGAGATGAAGCGGCCGCTGACCAATACGGGAAGCCTCGGCATCATCCGTTCCTGATAGAAAATCCCGGCTTTATCCTCACAGATCCGCAAAAGAGATCCTTTTTCGGATTCGATTCTTTCTACTCTCATCTCTTACCCCAAAATATCGACCAAAAGGCATCCGATCCCCAGGAACGGAACAAGCGGAAGCCTTTCTCCCTGCCGCGTCCAGATGATCAGAAGCGCTGTCAGCCCTGCCAGCAAAAACCCCAGCGAGAAGATCACGAGAATCTGGTCGATCGTGTAGACCAAACCAATGATCATAAGAACGATCAGATCTCCTTTTCCCATCTGCTTTTTCCGGCAGGCAAAAGCGGACAGGCAGCCGATCATCAGCACTGTCACAAAGGTCATCCCTATCCGGAAGAAGGTGCTGCCCGAAGGATTTAAATATCCCGGCAGCACCCTTATGATACCGGATAAGGAAAAGAGGAGAAGCCCCGGATAGGGAAGTTTCATATATACAAGGTCGGTCATGCTGAGCCATATCAGTGCTGCCATCCAAAGTATCTTGCCAAACAGTATCATCGAAAATATCCTTCTGATCCATAGCACAGGCCGCAGGGAGAAAGCCCCGCTTCCAGCGCTTCTGTCAGCGTCATCGACTGAAGATCCGGAAACAGATAGCCGCAGGAGGACATATGGTAGTGCTCGCCTCCGCTGGTCATGCAAACCAGACCGGTGACAGCCAGATCGCTTCGGCATCTCGAACAGGGAAGAAGTCCCATCAGCTCCGCTTCCGACACGGAGATCGTGATGATATTCTTATCGATCAGGAAGCAGTCCGCCTGATGATAATGGATCCCTTGGCCGATCCGGTAAACGATCGTATCATCCCCGTCCTCTTTCCCGGAGATCTCATTTCCGGCCGCACCTTCCTCCTTTTCTCCGCTGAAAGCGTGCGTCGTCCGGGAGAATGTGCTCTGGCCCAGATCGACAAAAGCAAAAGGTGAGTCCCAGCGGACGGTCATCTCCGCGTGCAGCAGATGCCGGTGCGTGCCTTCCGAATAGAAAAACCGGCTGGCGAGAAAGGAAATCCCGGCTTCTCCTCCTTCGATACCCATAGCCGAAAGGTCCCGGGATGAGAGGATATCCATCACTTTTTGCCGCAGATACAGGCTGCCGGCCAGATCCATCAGCAGGCTTTCGTTATCCCCGTTCTCGCCGTTACTGCCTTCTCTCACGGCATCCTTCATCTCTTCCCGCATCTCGAATAGTTCAGAAGCGCCTTCGGTCATTTCCACATCACCCGTGGCTGTGGTCTCACCGCTGGAAGCTTCCGTATCGCGAAGAATCACATAGGATTCAACGGCAAGGGAACGAAGCGCTTCATCCAGCGCCCGTTCCAGCACAGTCTGTGAAAGACAGATCCGCAACAGATAAAGAAAGGGGATCAACGCGATAAAAAAGATCGGAACGACAAGGCTGGCTTCCACCAGGATCGATCCGGAAATTCCCCGCTTACTCATAGCCGAAGACTCCGGAAAAGAAAATGCTCCCGCTCCATCCGTCCTGAGGGACCGCTTCCAGACTCACATGGAACGAAACGACCGCTTCACCCAGCTTTTCGATCTTCGGATCCGTCCGAAGGATCATCTGAAGCCTTGAAAGCAATTTGTCCTGATCGGATAGAAGCAGAAGGACACGCAGATACTCCCGATACGACATCCCTTTCGTCTCCAGTTTCTCTTCTTCCGTCATGTCCCCGCCCAGAAGAGAAAAAAGATCGGTCTGCCAGCTTTCGGCGTCCTTCAGGAGGGGGACTCTGCCGCCGTCTGAGAGGAGCCGGTAATCCGCGGCCGCCTCAAAAGTGCTCCAGGAAATCAGGATCAGACCGAACGCAGCCAAATCTCCCAGTCCCGGCATCAGAATGCCGCCGGTCGGCGCCGCTGCCTGTTCGATCTCCTGCCGTTTTTCCGGATCGGTCATGAGATGAAACATATTCAGCAGTACCCTTAACGCCATGATCCGGTTTTTCGTCCCGTTGACGTTCCGGTATTCATTCGGCGCACCTACAAGCAGGTATTCTACTTCATTGGAGAAAAACCGGGCGTTGATCCGGTCGTCGCGAAGATTCACCGGGACAGTCCCCTTCCCGGAAAGAACGGTATCCCGCAGGTTGGTGCACATGCCAAGGGCATATTCTTCGGTGAGGAAATGCTCCCGGATCCGCTGAAGATCCAGATTCAGCGAAAGATCTCCCGGTGAGATTTCGTCACTTTCCTGACCGGCAGCAGTCACACCTGAACCGGCGTCTTCCGGCAGTTTCAGTTCCTCATCCGGAGCGAAACTGCGTACATCGATATTGTATCCTCTCAGATAATCCCAGATGGATGACAGATCCAGCTTATCCGTCACCGGTCTTGACTCGTGCGGCAGACGGATCTCATATTCATAGCCGGTGAGCATTTCCAGGATATTTTGGCCGTCCCACGGGATCTCCTCCGCCAGATAACAGTCCAGCACCGCTCCCGCTTCCCGGACCAGTTCTCCATTTCTCTCCAGGATCCGGATCAGGGAGCGTAGTTTATTCTCATCGACCGGAAGCTTCTCACTGAGTCTTTCATAAGGCTCCTCTCCCTCCCAGGTCTCCAGATCGATCTCCTCCTGCGCTTTCAGATCCGCGATCTGCTCGATCAGGATCTCTGCCAGGCTTTTTGCCTCTTCCAGCAGATACAGCGTTGTTTCAATTTGGTCCTTCCCCTGCTCCAGGATCAGGATCTCGTCATAGATCTCCTGGGGATCCCTTTCTTCATTCTCGGGAGTCGAAGACAGCAGCCATTCTTCGACCGTTCCGGCTGCCCGGATCAGCTCCGGAAGTCTTGGACTGTCTTTCATGAATGTCAGGATCGCCCGGTCGTTTCTTCGCCCGTCTTCCCTGATCCCATAAACATCCGTGATCAGGTCACTGTAATTCATCTGGATCAGCATCAGTTCCTGCGAGTGCTGAAAGCGAGCATATTCCTTCTGCATCTGCTCCGCTTCCCCGAGTTCTGAAAATAAAGCCAGTACTTCGTCCAGTGAGTCGATCAGCACCCGCTCTTCCATGAAATGGACGATCTCCTCCTCAAGAACCGCCGGATCTTCCAGTGTTTTTTCGGGCGTCACGGACAAACTGACAGCTTCATAGGTTCCGTACGGATGACTCCGGTTCTCGTTCAGAAAAAAGGAAAAACCGGAGCCAAGCCTTGTCAGAGGGACATAATACAGGCCATATTCCCGAACGACGTCTGCCTGATATTCCGCCATCACGGAAAAAGAAGCAAGCTTTGCGTCCCGCTGGATCCCGGAAGTCATGATACTTCGCCTTCCGGCCATGTATAAGGTCAGAAAAAGCATCAGAAACACCGGGAACAACAGACTGAAGAAAACCGAGAGACTTCCCTCGGCTCTGTTTATTTCACGTTTAGTTTTTCGCATATCAGATCCACTCTGTCCCTGAATCTCCGGGGATCCGGATGAAGGAGCCGCTGGCTTTCCCGATAAGAAAGCGGCAGGATCGATCCATACGTGCCCCAGATATTCAGATCTACCGATTCTTTCAGATAAGAATCCCGGACTTCCCAGCTGCGGGAAAAGTCTCCGGTATCTTCCAGAGATTCATCCAGCCTCCCGTCCGCCAGAAAAACGGCTTCTTCCAGTGTATATCCCCGGCTCCTGGCTGTTTCGACGAGCATCAGCGCTTCCTGCAGACTCGCGTCCGTTCTGATCCGGATCCGGTACCATAATCCTGTCTCGATCAGCGCGACGAGAAGGAGCAGGATCCCCGGAAAGATCAGCGCCATTTCTACCGTAAAACTTCCTTCCGTGAACGATCTCATCAGGGGACCATGGATGCCGGGTCAAAGGAGGTCCCCTGGGTGGAGATATTCCCGAGGATCTCCGTAACGAATCCAAGGATCGTATCCTTGAAAAGAATGACCAGTGCGATCAACACAGCGATAATCAGCAATACCTCGATGGTCGCCATCCCCGACGCGCCATCCTCCAGCAAAAACTTTCTCCACACGTTTCTCTGTTCCAGTGTCATGACATTTCTCCTCTCATTTTTTATTGCAGTGAAATCAATGACGGCGCCAGTACCACCATCAGCACTACGACCATCATGAGTACCAGTGGAAATACGAGCCTGGTATCGGCTGTCTCGGAAAGTTCCCTCACCCGTTTTTTTCGTTCGTCCCAGGCCTCATCTGACAGTTCTGTCAGTCGTTCCAGCAGGTACACATTACTTTTCCGTTCGTTCTGTATCAGGATATGGCAAAGCTGCCGCAGCTTCGGGATCGTTGTTCTTTCTCCCATCCCACGGACAGCTTCCCGAAAACTGATCCCTTCGGATATCTCTTCTCCGATCCTGGCGACTTCTTCATACAGAAGATCGATTTTTTCTCCCTTTTCCCTTCGTTTCCGGTAATCCTCTCCCAGCCGTATCATGCTGAGCGGCAGGCTGAGACCTGCCCTGGCAAGGATAATCAGTTCTCCGACGAATTCCGGGAAGCGAAGCAGGATCTTCTCGTCCCTTTCCTTCCACAGTTTTCTTGCTTCTCTTTCCTGATAGATCCAGAGGAAAGGCAGCAGCAAAAGTACCAGAAATACTTTTTCCGGATGTGGGTCCAAGGCGGGACTTACAGTCATTACTTCTCCCTCCGGTGTTCTTTCCGGTATGTTTACGCGATCTTCTTCCAGATAACGTCCGTCCTCGATCTGTTTTGCCAGCAGATCGATCCTCTCTTCATCCGACAGATCGGAAAACCCGACCTGCGTCAGATGAAGAACTGTCTTTTCCGTATAACCTTCCACTTCCAGGACCGCCCTAAGATACAGCTCTCTTCGTTCCGTACCGGGTTCCTTCAAGAGCTGCCCGTCCGAACGGATCAGCTCAGGACTTAGCGAAAGATATTTGATCTTTACCTGTCCGTATGCGGTGGGTAAAGTAACCTTTCCCCTGACTGTTTTTCCGTCCATCTCAAGCAGCAGTTTCTCCAACGCCTCTTTCAAAAGAAGATCCGCCTGTTCCCGCGTCATTTCCTTCGCGGGGATCCGGATCGTTACTTTCTTTGAAATGCTTCCACCTTCATTCCAAACCGTCAGCACCGCCTTCTCCACCTTTACCGCGCTGCCGTTATCGCCCCGGGTAAGGTCCAGCTGATCCGTCTTCTCCGAGAAAGCATCGGCATACGTCCCTGCCATCAGAAGAACCAGAAAGGCCAGCAAAAACACCAGCAGCGTACTGATCCTCCGGCTTTGAAAATCTTCATACTGCCGGGTTCCTTCCGTCTTTCCCATCATCCGGGCAAAAATCGGATATAGGCCGTGATCGGGTTTCCTTCCTGTCTTCGTGATCAGTGCCAGGATCTCCCTCCCTGCCGGCAGAAAGATCCTCTCCCAAAGAGGCACTTTTCCACTCTGACTCTTCTCACACCGGATCCGGCACAGGATGATCCAGATGAGCAGCAGCAAACTCAGCGATGCCGCGATCCAGAATACGACCTCGATACTCATAGCTCTATCTGTATGATCTTCCTGGACATCCAGATACTGACGACCATCAGCGCCGCGGCGCAGGCCATGACGATCTGTCCCGTGATCGTCTGATAAAGCGGCGAAAGATAGCCGGGCGATAGCAGAAGGAGCAGAAAGATCATACCAAACGGCATGATTCCCATGATTTTCTGCTCCATCTGTTTTTTCGCCAGAAGGATTTTTAGTTCTGCCTGAATTTCCATCCGGTCTTTCAGATACCGGATCGTTTGTTCCATGACTTTGGCAGTATCGCCCTCTGTCCGCTTGCAGATCTCGATGGTTCTTGAAAGAGACCGGATCTCCTCTATCCCGCTCTTTTCCGCCATCGTGGCAAGGACTTCCTCCGCTGAATAACTAAGTTTCAGACCCGCGGACATTTCCTCGAAAAGAGGATAAGCGTGCTTCTTATCTTTCGGGTCCATTTCCTGAAAACAGGAAAGAAGAGCACTTTCCAGAGATCGTCCTGACCTTAGCAGGATCAGCAGATCATCCAGGACCTCCTTCATTTCCGCCGCCAGAAGCTGTTTCTCCCGTTTCTGCCTGCTCCGCCGGATTGCGCCAGGACCGACGATGGCGCCGAAGCAGCCAGCTGCCAGAAGAACGATCTTCTGATGGAAAAAGACAAAGGAAGCCAGCGACATCAGGCATGCGCCTGCCAGCGCATAAAGGAGATGTAAAACTATGTCAGTATGAGTTTTTTTCAAAGGCGGATGCCGATTGCCCACTCCTGTCACGAGCTTTTTATTTCGTTTCCATACCATCTGCTGTTTCCTTCCCGATCACGATCCATGACGGTATTCAGAAGGATCTCCCCTTCCTTTACTTCCTCCACGGACACGATCTGTCCGATTCTTCTGATCCCTCCCGGGATCTTTTCCATATAGATCAGATAATCCAGCGCGGACGCGATCTGCATACGGATCGCTTCCATGGGAATATCCATTCCCATCCATACCATGGATTCCAGCCGGCGGATCATATCTCGGCAGGAATTGGCGTGGCCGGTCGACATAGCCGCGTGGCCTGTGTTCATTCCACTCAGCATATCGATCGCTTCCTCCCCTCTGACCTCACCGATCAGAAGCCTGTCTGGATTCATTCTGAGCGAAGCACGCACGAGATCTCTCAGGGTGATCCTTCCTCTTCCGTCGGGTCCTGCCGCCCTGGTCTCCAACGAAACCAGGTTTTCAGGCCCGACGATCCGAAGTTCTGCCGAGTCTTCTATGGTTACGACTCGTTCCGAGATTGGAATCAGACCACCGAGCGCGCCAAGAAGCGTCGTCTTGCCGGAAGACGTTCCTCCGCAGATAAACAGGTTTTTTCTTCCTTCCACCAGGTTTCGGAGAAAAGCAGCCAGGTTCTCATCCATCGCCCCTTCTTTCAGCATATCTTCCAGGCGGATCGGTTCATCCCGAAAACGCCGGATCGTCAAAACGGTACCGGATAGAGAGACCGGCGGCAGCACCGCATGAACGCGGGATCCGTCCGAAAGCCTGGCATCCACGATCGGTGAAGCCTCATTGACAGTCCGGTTTACGCTTCCCACGATCTGCTGTACCAGATCCTCCAGCCGTTCTTCGCTTTCAAACATTTCCGGATACTGTTTCATCTCCCCGTCGCGTGTATAGAAGATCCGATCCGCGCCGTTGACCATGATATCCGTCACCAGATCATCATCCAGCAGCGGCTGCAGGATATCCATCCGCCGGATGGAATTGAAGATCCGCTTCCCGATGCGGACTCTGTCCGCCAGAACGAGATCCGCTTTTCCTTTCATCTTCTCAAAAATGATCTGCCGGATCCCTTCATCTGTATAGATCTGCAGGTCTCTCGCCCGCTCTTTGACACTCTCCAGCAGGAATACGTACTGATCCGTCAGATCCCGCACGTATCCGCCACCACCTTCCTCACCGCTTCCAGATAGGGAGAATTCTCCGCGAGCTTCCTGACATCGCCTTTTTCTCTCAGTTCCGGACTTCTGGGAAGCCAGATCTGATCCGGCGGAAGCATCCGCCTGGTCTCTTTTTCCACTTTCGAAGGTTTCTCCGTACGCAGATTTTCCGTCACGAATCGTATCGTCTTTTCCTCCGGGACCATTTCGATTTTCAGTCTCTCCGCCCGGAAAAGGCCTTCCTCCGACGCTTCTTCCAGCCGGACGACCCTGTCACTTTCCGCGAGGATCTGCCTGTGAGGACTGTATAGTCTGGATCCCAGATCGATCAGTATGATGTTGTATTCTTCCCGCAGGGTCTCAAGAAGTTCTCTTCGTTCTTCTTCCGAAACATCCAAAAGATCATCCGCCCGTGCGGGCGGAGGGAGAAACCGGATATTGGTTTCCCAGTTCTTTGCTGGTGCGGGAAGTTCTTTGATCCGGCGGATCAGGATCTCTTTTCCTTCAGAAAGCAGGCTGTAGAACAGATCGCCCAGAGATCCTCCCGCTGAAACGGAGATGTAGGAAGGAAAAACCGGATCCAGTGTCAGGACCAGGACAGAAAGTCCGGTCGCCTGAAGTGTCAGTGCGAAAGAAAGCATCAGTGTAGTGAGCCCGGTTCCTCCGGACAGTGCGTAAAAGGAGATGATCCTTCCAAATCCCAGCCGGGGATCTTCCAGAAGGGACAACTGCTTCTCCATCTGTACATTGCCGCTCCGTATGACGCGGCTTTCCTCTTCTCTTCTGCTGTGACAGGCAGTCAGGATCTTTTCAGCGATATCCCTGGCCGACTGATAAGGATCGATCCCGTCCTGTTCCGATAAAAGCAAAACCTGATCCATCTTCGGCCCCTGATAGGACTCGGGGTCATCGCTTAAAAGTACCATCGGTCCCGTATGGCGAAAAGAAATTGCCGCGGGATCGTGTTCGGGATCTGTCAGAAAAACATCCATGGAAGAGGCGAAATACTTACTGAAGTATTCCGCCAGGCGTACGGCATAACGCCGGTCTCTGGTATCGATATATAAACTGATTTTTCCCATTTAACGTTCCTTTCAAAAAAGAAGGAGGGGAAACGAAAAGGGGGTAATAACTTCTAAAAACTTGTCTAAGAGTCTGATTAGGAGTTTTCTTCTCCCCTCCTCCAAAGAGCCTGTACCACTTTCAGCACTCACGTTAAGATTACGTTTGTTGTTGTGTGGTTGCTCGATTATGCGTCATATTGATCCGGATTTCTATTTTTCACATTTAAAAAAGCCGGGAGTTTTTCAGACAGCCGATAAACAGCCGCTTCCCGGCTCGGACAGTGGGACAGATATATTTCGGCCTGTCCCATTGTCCCATTATTATCCCATCGTCATTTTGACCACAAAAATAAGACAAATCCTCGCTGTCTTTAAGAGTAAAGCGGATTGATATTGTCTTTTCATACTGATATAATAGTCAAAATATTCTTTTGAGGAGAAAACCATGGCTTATTATTATCCTGAACCCTCTCACACTTTCAGTGAATACCTTTTAGTCCCCGGCTATACCGGTCCCGACTGTATTCCTTCCAATGTGTCCCTGAGAACCCCTCTGGTCAAGTACCGCAAGGGCCAGGAAGAATGCCCGATCTGCCTCAATATACCGATGACTTCCGCCATCATGCAGTCCGTCTCCGGCGAAAGAATGGCGATCGCGCTCGCTACCGAAGGCGGTCTGTCCTTCATCTACGGCTCCCAGTCTATCGAAGACGAAGCGGCAATGGTCGCCCGCGTCAAGAATTATAAAGCCGGCTTCGTGCCCAGCGACTCCAACCTCACCCCGGACAACACCCTGGCTGAGGTCCTGAAACTGAAAGCCAAGACCGGCCATTCCACCATGGCTGTCACCGAAGACGGTTCCGCTACCGGCAAACTTCTGGGCATCGTTTCTTCCCGTGATTACCGTGTCAGCCGCATGGATCCCGCGACCAAAGTCGCCGATTTCATGACGCCTTTCGATAAGCTCGTTGTCGCCGGTGAGGAAACCACTCTTAAAACCGCGAATGATATCATCTGGGATCATAAGCTCAATTCCCTTCCTATCATTGATAAGAATCAGCGCCTGAAATACTTCGTTTTCCGCAAGGACTACGACTCTCATAAAGAAAACCCGCTGGAACTTCTGGATACGCAAAAACGCTACATGGTCGGCGCGGGCATCAACTCCCGTGATTATGCCGAGCGTGTTCCCGCCCTCGTCGAAGCCGGCGCGGACGTTCTGTGCATCGACTCTTCCGAAGGCTTCTCCGTCTGGCAGGAAGAAACCATCAAATACATCCGCGAGCGATACGGCGACACCGTAAAAGTCGGTGCCGGCAACGTGGTCGACCGTGAAGGTTTCCTGTTCCTGGCGAAGGCCGGCGCGGACTTCATCAAGATCGGTATCGGCGGCGGTTCCATCTGCATCACCCGTGAGCAGAAAGGGATCGGCCGCGGACAGGCCAGCGCCGTGATCGACGTCGCGGCAGCCAGAGACGAGTATTTCAAAGAGACCGGCATCTATATCCCGATCTGCTCCGACGGCGGTATCGTCCACGATTATCATATGACCCTGGCTCTGGCCATGGGCGCCGACTTCATGATGCTGGGCCGCTACTTCGCCCGCTTCGACGAGTCTCCCACCAACCGCCTGATGGTGAACGGTTCCTATGTCAAAGAGTACTGGGGCGAAGGTTCCAACCGTGCCCGCAACTGGCAGAGATATGATCTCGGCGGCGACAAGAAGATGGCCTTCGAGGAAGGCGTCGACTCCTATGTTCCCTATGCCGGCAGCCTGAAAGACAACGTGAACCTGTCCCTTTCCAAGGTCAAACACACCATGTGCAACTGCGGCGCGCTGACGATCGAAGAGCTTCAGCAGAAAGCTAAGATCACCCTGGTCTCCGCCACCAGTATCGTCGAGGGCGGTTACCACGATGTTACCCTGCATTCCAGCGAACAGGCGAAATAATCATCTGAGGACAAATCCTATGGACTTAACATTACTTCGTGATCTTTATAAAGATCCGGCTTCCTATGACGGACAGACCCTGTCCCTCGGCGGATGGGTCCGCAGCATCCGTGATTCCAAATCGATCGGCTTTATCGTACTGGCCGACGGCACCTGCTTCTCTACCCTGCAGATCGTCTACGAGGCAGAGAAAGTGGAGAACTTCGAAGAGATCAGCCACATTCCGGTTGGTTCCGCCATCATCGTGACGGGAAAACTCATCCTCACCCCGAACGCCAAACAGCCTTTTGAGCTGCACGCGGAAAAGGTCGAAGTCGAAGGTCTTTCCACCCCGGATTATCCGCTGCAGAAAAAGCGTCACACCATGGAATACCTGCGCACGATCGCACATCTTCGTCCGCGCAGCAACACTTTCCAGGCAGTCTTCCGCGTCCGCTCCCTGGCGGCTTTCGCGATCCACAAGTTCTTCCAGGAAAGAGGTTTCGTATATGTCAACACACCTATCATCACCGGTTCCGATGCCGAAGGCGCCGGCGAGATGTTCCGTGTGACTACGATCGATCCCAAAAAGCAGGCCTTCAAGGAAGACGGAACACCTGACTTCTCCGAGGACTTCTTTGGAAAAATGGCATCCCTGACCGTTTCCGGTCAGCTGAACGGCGAGACCTTCGCCACCGCTTTCCGCAACATCTATACCTTTGGCCCCACCTTCCGCGCAGAGAACAGCAACACACCTCGTCACGCCGCGGAGTTCTGGATGATGGAGCCGGAAGTCTGTTTCGCGGATCTTGCGGATGTGTGTCAGCTGGAAGAAGACATGCTGAAATATGTCATCCGTTACCTTCTGGAAAACGCGAAAGAAGAACTGATTTTCTTCAACAGCTTTATCGATAAGAGCCTGCTCGCCAGACTGCAGAACATCGTGGACAAAGACTTTGTCCGCTGCCCCTATACCAAGGCTGTGGAGATCCTCAAAGCCAGCGGTCAGAAGTTCGATTACGAACCCGAATGGGGCATCGACCTGCAGACCGAGCATGAACGTTACCTTACAGAGGTAGCCTTTGAAGGTTCTCCGGTCTTCGTCACCGACTATCCCAAAGATATCAAAGCCTTCTACATGCGGCTCAACGAAGACGGCAAGACCGTCGCGGCCGCGGACCTTCTGGTCCCCGGTGTAGGCGAGCTTTGCGGCGGTTCCCAGAGGGAAGAGCGTCTGGACGTTCTGGAAGCTCGTATCCGCGAACTGGGCATGAAAGAAGAGGATTACTGGTGGTATCTGGACCTTCGCCGCTACGGCACCGTCAAACACGGCGGTTTCGGCCTGGGCTTCGAGCGCCTGATCATGTATGTCACCGGTATGGGCAACATCCGTGACGTCGTTCCCTTCCCGCGTACCGTCAACAACCTGGAGTTCTGATCCTGTCGGAGAAAACTATACTTTAGAAAACAAGAAAAACGAGAATCATAAAGCAATCATTGCTTTAGAATTCTCGTTTTTTGTTATTGATTAAGTATTTCGTCTGTTTGATGCGGATACTTGCTTTACAAAATCGGAATTTGGCATTTTACAAAGCAGATCTTCATCATCACGGGGTCAGACCATGAGCCGCACATGCGGCATTCGCCTGCTCTTCCGTGAAGAAGTATGGACTGCCGGTCAGATAACCATAAAGTTCCGAATAAGACATAGATGGATCAGTAACCAGAAAGTAACCAGCCATGGCCGTTGCTTCTTCGATCCAGTCGGCTTCACAGTAAGCGGCTCCATAAGTCGCCTGACCATAAGTAAAGCCATACTGCTCCAAATACCAAGCCAGATATTTTTCTGAGTAGGTTCCCTCATCGATCATCTGCCTGGCGATTTGCAGCGCTTCGAGTTCCCATGTATCAATTGAACTTATAGCATAGTTGATCTCTTCCTCGGTAAACTGTGCATTTTCCAGATATTCTCTTACCTGGTTCGGGGAAATTGCATACCGTTCCAAATAATCCATGGCAACTCCCAAAGCTTGTCCATTCCAGTCGATCTCTCCATAATTCTCAAATGCGTAATTGATTTCCTCTTCCGTATAGCCACCTTCTTCCAGCGAAGACAGGATCTGGCTTTTTGAACACCCAATAGTGATACATCTATTCAGTCGACGTAAGGCTTCCTTTTTCCAATCGATCGTTGTTTCACCAAGGTAATCAAAAGCGTACATCGTTTCATCATATGTATAATCTTTATCAAGCAGTGTATCAATCAGACAATAACGGTCAACCGATTCGAGAATATGATAGTAATGAACCATCTCATCAATTGCTTCCGAATACCAGTCGATGTTCTCTATCGCATAGTCGATCTGATCCTCTGTAAACAATAGATTTTCCAAGCTATATCTTACATCCCCTCTATACGAAGCTCTCATGTCTATAATACTCTGAGCATACTGCAAAGCTTCATCATACCAGTCGATGGGGAAGGCCGCTGTCAGCTGATCGACCGCCCACACGGCATCTTCATAGTCGAACCCCGCGTCCATCACCTTCTGGACCAGGCCGTCATAAGAATTGCCGATCCCTTCACTGGTATAGATATCTTCTGCTTCATTCCATGCGTCCAGCTGCGACTGTGTATAATCTCCGGAAGGTATTTCGATCTCTGAAGACTCTTCGTAGGACTCTTCCGAAGATTCTTCGGAGGATTCCTCCGGTTGTTCAGAAGATGTTTCCGAAGATTCTTCCGGTTTGGAAGAGGTTTCAGACGATTCCTGCGCGGAGGATTCCTGATTGGAAGACTCTTCTTCCATCGGAACGGAGGTCTCCTCCGTGGAAGTTTCCGCTGAGCTGCTTTCTGTCTGGCTGCTCTCTGCCGAACTGGATTCGCTCTGGGTCGCGGCGAACTTGCTGTCGTTCCCACCCCCAGCCGGCTTGTCCGGCGACTTTTTGGTGCAGGCGCTGCATACGATCAGAACCAATGCCAAAATGATCGCGAGATATCTTCTTTTCATCGGATTTCCACCTCTACTTTCCATTGTTTATAGGCGTGCGCGGCGCCTTTCATGACCGCTGAAACGCCGCCGGCGCTTTCACTCTGCGCACCAACGAAGACCAGATCCTTCACCGGTGTGATGAACGCGGGATTCTTCTGCTTCCAGACCGGGACGAGACCGCCGAAGGAAGACTTTTCCATATGAGTCAGCCGTCGGTAGTCCTCCGCGGTCACGATCTTTTTCGCCACGATATGATCTTTAAGTCCCGGCAGATATTCCTCCGCCAGCTCGATCAGCTCATCCGCGTAGATCTCCTTCTTCTCTTCCCAGCTTCCCTCTTTCAGCGTATCCGGACAGACGGTATAGATCGTCACACAGTGGCAGCCTTCCGGTGCGAACTCAGGCGCGTGCCTGTCCGGGAAGTAAATAAGAAAACCTTCTTTTCCTTCGTGATAGATGCCGGAGCGAAGCTCTCTTACGGCTTCCGAAAGATCATAGCTGTGATAGTAGTAGACCAGGCTCTGCTTCTGATACTCGGAAGGATCGTAGTTTACGCCCAGATGGACCATGAATACCGCTTCCATCGGAAGGAAGGTCTCTAGTACCTCCCGGTAGTCGTCATTCAGAAATTCTTCTCCGACTGTTTTATAGAAGAAATCTCTGGCCGCGCCACAGCCCACGACCGCGTCGGCGAAGATCTCTGTCCCGTTCATCAGCCGGACGCCCACTGCTTTCTGATCTTCTATCATCACCTTTTCGACTACCGTCTCCGGCAGGAACATGCCTCCGTGGCTCGTGATATATTCAAGCAGTGCTTCCGAGAGTTTCTGAACTCCTCCCTGGATACAGAAATAACCGGGATAGTATTTCTTTCCCTTCTTCTCCAGCGGGATCCGTTTGTCGAAGGCCGTTTCCGTATTCATGAACGGAAGCGTGAAGCACTGGACCTCGGCAGGATCCGCGCAGATATCCGCCAGGATCCCGTTGAAGACCAGCCGGAGTTTCTCATTCGAAAACAGCACTTTGGTAAAGTCATCGCAGGACATGTTCTCGTAGGGTTTGACTTTCAGATAGGTCAGCAGCGTTTTCAGTTTCGTGGAGGAAGTCTGCGGCTCTCCGGACAGAAAACGGATCTTCATCAGCGCTTCGTAGAACTTGTAGTATTTTTTGAGCCCCTCGGCATCTTCCGGGAAAAGCCGCATCAGTTCTTTCTTTCGCCAGTCTTTCTCATAGATATCCGGCGGGGTAAGCGCAAAGTCTTTCGTTACGAGGCCTCTGTCCTCCCGGACCAGATCCAGATGGATATCCAGCTTTTTCAGCATCTGATAGACGGGCTCTCCCTCTTCCAGATCGGTCAGGATGAGCGGTCCCTGCTCGAAGGAAAAGCCATCCTGCCTGGCCGGCGCCAGCACACCGCCGGCTTCCTTGTTCTTGTCGATCAGAAGGACTTCGTGACCGTCTTTAGCCGCCAGAGCGCCGTATGTCAAATTGGCGAGGCCGGCTCCTACCATTACAATTCTCATCGGGTGATCCTTTCCTCAGGAAATCGTTTCATAATCAACGCCCTTGGTCTCCTTGCCGTATTTCGCGAGAAGGAAAACGGACACCAGGATACAGGGCAGCGCGAACAAAGAACAGATCAGCCAGAGCGGCATAAAAAGCATTCCGACATTCACGAAAGCAAAACCGATCCCCATGCCGATATAGACCAGCAGCCCTTCCGCGCCGATGATCGACGCCCGGATCTCCGTGGGCACCATCTCCGTCGAGATGATCTCCATATAATCCCGGCCGATCCAGTAACCGCCAAGATATAATCCATATCCGATGCCTACGATCGCCGGACTCCACAGACCGTTGGCACTGACGATAAACAGAATAAAGGAACCCGCGCAGATTAGTCCGAAGAGCAGGACCGTTTTCTTTCTCCCGATCCGGTCCGCCAGAAAGCCGGAAATAATGACCGCCGCGCAGTACAGGAAGGGATAATAGAATTCCGCCGTCGTGATGGACGCGGTATCCATGTTCGCGCGGTACATGATGGATTCATAATTCGTCATGGCGATGATCGCCGCGTCGAACAGCATTTTGATCAGGATCAGTGCCCGCAGGTCTTTCCGTTTGAAGATATACTTGATCGCCGGTATGATACCTGCCTTCACGACCGGCGCCTTCTCCGGTTCCTCCGCCGGAAGGCCGGACTTACCCTCCAGCTGAGCGATCCGCTTATCCTGGAAGACCCGGGTCTCCTTCACCAGCAGGATCAGCAGGACGACCACCCCCAGGCCGAACAGCCCCGGCAGCAGATATACGTTCCGCCACTGGGCAGGGTCGTTATGCATAAGCGCGACGCGCATCGCCGGGATCGCTACGGAAGACAGACCGCCGATCCCTTTCAGCAGGCTGTAGACGGTCGCCCGTTTCTCTTTCGGCGCCTCTTCCAGCACATACAGGATCTGGATATCGCTGCCGATGAAGAAGGAAAGCATAAAGCTGCCCACCAGAAAGACCGGATAGGACCGGCAGAGGAAGATGATCAGAAGACCTGCCGCCATGCCCAGCGCCGAGCAGACGAAGAGCGGCTTTCGTCCGATCCTGTCCGCCAGCGACTTATAGAACGGCGCCAAAAGAGCCAACACATAGCCGAACAGGCTGATCGTGTTATGCAGCGCCAGTCCTTCCTCGTACTCGAAACTCCGGCCGAATACCTTCCCGTTCACAAAAAACTCAGTAATAAAGCTGGATGTGATGTTCGCACCGACATTCGTCGCCAGATTATCCAGGATATCCGTCAGCACGATCATGATCAGCAGGACGGCAAAGTATCCCGCGTACCGGGCTTTTTTCCGCTCTTTCTGCAGCTTTTCAAGTTCCGTAGTCATATAGCCCCCTACTCAAAAATCAACCCCAGACCATGCTCGATGATCTCCAGATCCGTCAGCTGGCTGTCTGCCACATGATACAGCTGATTGAACCAGAGCCCGTTCGCGACCGAGATCAGGCCGATCACTGCAAAAACCAGGATAATGATGAATACCCGGTAGTTATAGCGGTTTTTGTCCGGCCTTTCCGGAAAACTATTGCCCAGTCTGCCAGTCAGATAATAATAGAGCCGGGTCACACGGAGCATATAATAGCCCATCGCGATCATGGTGATGATCAGACTTCCGTATGTATCCAGCAAAAATCCCAGACTGCAAAGGATGCGGTGCCCGATGACCTTCTTTTCCAGACTGGTCAGGCTTATTCCTTCCACCCACTCGATCACGACCCCTTTGGGCAGGGACGCTGCCTGCTTCCTCAGCAGATAATCCGGCAGAATGGTCAGTAAGATAAATGTCAGTACCATGATGCCCAAAAAGACAAGGATCGCCTTGAGGAGTTCTTTTCGCACCGTATCCTGATGGTGATGAACGATCTGATTGGACAGTCGGTAGGCCGCCTCCGGACTCAGATCGTCAATCAGGACACCGTGAACCGTAAAGATCGATCGAAAACCCAGAACAGCCAGTGCGCCGACCACGGCGTAATACCAGCATTTCATAAGCAGATCATGTGAGATCAGATCGACCAGTTTCCAGGAAGCGTGAAATTCCACTTCCAGGATCATCGAGATCCCCAGATAGACCAGCGGAAGAAAAACGGAAACATAAACAAGGATCACGATGCCCAGCGGCGAGCGGAACCGTTTCAGCGCCTTCGCGCTTTCCCACATCTCATGCCAGGGATTCGTCCTGTGTCCGTTCAGAATTCCATCCGAGAGCAGGATATGCGGAAAGAATTCCACGATGATCGTGACGGTGACCATCAGAAAGATCAGCAGCACCACGATCGGAAATTTCCAGTTCAGCGATCCCGTCGCGGCCGCGCCGACAGCGCCGAGCATCTCATCGGTACCGGCAGCCTGCCTCATCAGCACGCGCAGGATCAGCATGACGAGCGTGATGACCAGGCCGCCTGCCAGATGATGCGTCCACATCTCCGGAAGCGACTGCACGCCTAAACGGAAGAAAGAGATCCTCTTTCTTTTTGTATCGGTCTCTGTCACACGCTCCATGCCCTGTCCCCTTTAATATCCCAGTTCTGTCCTGATCTCGCTTCCCTGTCCTTTTCCTGATTTGATGACTTTCAGCTGCTGAGGGATCGCCTCTTCCAGCTCTTTTCTGTGTGAGATGATCCCAATCAGCCTTCCGTCAGACGAAAGAGAACGCAGCATATCGATCGCCTCCTGAAGGGAGGTGTCATCCAGCGTTCCAAAGCCTTCATCGACGAAAAGCGCGTCCACCTCGATGCCGCCGGCCTGTGAGCTGATCCGGTCCGAAAGACCGAGCGCCAGTGCCAGCGATGCCTTGAAGCTTTCGCCGCCGGAGAGCGAACTGACCGGCCGAAGCTTCCCGGTATAATTGTCCAGTACATCCAGCCCGAGGGCATTCTTTCCGCTGATCTCCAGCGGATCCTCGTGACGGACCAGTTCATAGCGTCCGCCGCTCATCGGGATCAGCCGACGGTTCGCCGACGCGATGATATGTTCAAATCCGGTCGACTGCACATATTGCTCCAACGTGATCTTCGGACGACCTTTCATCTGTCCGTTGACCAGATCCCGGAGCCGCTGCAGCCTTCCCAGTTTTTTCTCTTCTTCTTTCAGCTGTTCACTGCCTCGCAGGATAGCGACCTGGATCTCGCGGTTCCGTTCCGCCAGCTGATAGTGGAAGGTCGTCTGATCCGCCAGATCCTTGGCATTTTTCTTTGCTGCAGCTTCTTTTTCCTCCAGCGCCGCGGTATCCTCCCTTACGAGGCCCTCGGTATCCTTCTGGTAAGTCAGCAAAAGATTACGCGCTGTCTGTTTCTGCGTTTCATAGTCCTGAAGACGCCTCTCTCCCCGTGCGATCTCTTCCTCCGAAACATCCGACCGGAGAAAATCGTCCTGCGTATCAAATCCCTGCGTTTTCAGGCTTTCTTCCAGGATCCTGCGCGCGTCCGTCTCTTGATGTTTCGTCTCTTCCAGCAGCTCCCTGTCTCTTTCAAGCGCCGCCCGGACCGCCGCGTTCTCCTGCTTTGCTTTCTGATGATCTTCCCGCACCTTTCGGATATGCGCCTCGGACTCTTCGATCATCTGCTCGACAGACTTTCTTGCTTTTTCAGCTTCCTGTAGCGAAGGGTAAGCCAGGGAAGGGATCGCAGCAAGGAGACCCCCTGTCTCCCCCAGTGTCTTTCCGGATTCTTCGATCTGCCCCGCAAGCTCTGAGAGAGCCCGGTTCAGCGTTTTCTTTTCCTCATCGATCGCTTTCAGCCTGGTTTCCAGAAGATCAAATTCCCTGATCTCCCGTGCAAGCCTGTCTGAAGCTTCCTTGTCTTCTTTCAGCTGTGCTCTCAAATCACACAGCGCTTTCTCACCGATCCCGATCTTTTCCTCCAATGAGGCTTCCTTAGGAAGTTCCTCGGCTTTCAGAAGTCTGGCAAGGTCCTCGGCGATCTCTTTTTCCGCGTGTTCCAGTGAAAGCCTGGTCGTTTCCGCCCTGAGACTGGCTTTTTCGCGCTTGTCCCGAAGCTGGTCGGTGTTCTCCCTGGCCTTTTTCACTTCCTCTTCCGTGACGGATTCTTCCGGAAGCGCGGCGGGAGACGGATGATGGACAGCGCCGCAGACCGGACAGGGGATCCCTTCCTGAAGGCGCAGTGCCAGAAGCCCGGCTCTCGCGCTTTCCAAGAGTGTTTCCCTGTATTCGGTTTCATGCAGGGCTTTTCGGTAGACCTCATCCTGCCGGAGATAGGCTTTCTGATCCTTTTCCAGCTCATCGGCCAGTTTCCGTGCCTCTTCCACATCCACCGTCAGCACATGCGCAAGGTCGGCTTCGAGTGTTTCCCTTTCCCGGATGAGGCCTGTCAGATTTGCCTGCCGGACCTTCGCTCCTTCCAGCTCCCCGAGCCGCGTTTTGCCCGGTTCTTCTTCTTTCTCCAGCTCGCTGAACGCGTCCTGCTGTTTTTTCTGCCGTCTCCGGTTTTGCTCCAGGGCCGACTGCAGGGAAGCCTTCGTCTTTTCCAGCTCTTCTTTCTTTTTATACTGTGGCTCCTGTTCTTTCATCCGGGTCACAGTCCGCTTTTTCTCTTCGTTTTCCTTTTCTTCTTCCGGAAGAAGGTCCGCCTGCTCCTGAAGATCTTTCAGTTTCCCGAGGATCCTCTTCTCTTCTTCCTCCCGATCGGTGACCGCTTTTTCCCCGGTTTTCAGGCGGCTTTCAAGCTCGATCACCGCCTGATAGAGCGGATGGACGATCCGTCTGGCTTTTTTCTGAAGCTCGACCTGTGCTCTCAGAAGATCGAAACTGTCCTTCTGATCTTCCAGCTTTTGGCAGGTCTCTTCCGCCTCTTCCAGCCGTCTATACTTCTGATCGGTCTCCCGGGAAAGATTCAGCGCCTGGCGGATGATCTGCAGCCGTTCGTCCGCTTCGGTCGCTTCCTGTCGGTAATAATCGCCCGTTTCCTGCTGCTCTTTGATCAGATCGATGAGTACCTGCTCCATTCGCTCCAGATCAAAGGCGCGGCCGGACGTGCGGATCGATTGCTGCAGCGAAGACAGTGTTTCTTCATAGATGCTGTCCTCGGCACACTTGACGCCGCTGAAATACTGGATCAGCGCGCGTTCTTTCTCCTCCGCGCTTTTCTGGGCTTCCGCGGCATCGGCTTTCAGGATCTCGCCCATCTGACGGAATCCTTCGGTCCGGAAGATCTTCTGCAGGATCTTCGTCCGGTCCTCGGAAGGCGCGTTCAGCAGCTGATAAAACTCGCCCTGCGCGATCAGACAGATCTGTTTGAACTGATCGATGTCGATTCGAAGCAGTTCCTGCACCGCTGCGCCGACCTGCCGCACCTGTTCGACCGGCGCGTCATCCGGCCGGTATAAGACTGCCTTTTCCTGCTGCTTGACGGTTCCCTCGCCTCTGGCTTTTGGCCGTTCGTAGGCTGGGGAACGCCTGATCTTATATTCTTTTCCCTGGTGCTCGAAAACCAGTTCCACGTAGGTTTCCGCCGTCGGAGGCGCGTAGTCGGACCGAAGGCTGTTCGTCTGGCGGTAGGCGCCGCTCGCTTTTCCGTACAGCGCGAAGGTGACCGCGTCAAAGATCGTAGTCTTTCCGGCGCCGGTCGTCCCCGTGATCAGAAAGATCCCGTTTTTCTCGAAAATCCGGAAGTCCACATGGACCGTGCCGGCATAGGGTCCGAAGGCAGACATGGTGAGTTCAATCGGTTTCATCGATCACCCCTGCCTTTCCGGCGCTCCTTAGCAGGATCGCCCATTCTTCCTCTGACGGTTCGCCGCCCGCGATCTTCCGGTAGAAATCCCTCAGAAGCTCCTCGGGACGCACGGACAGATCCTCGCTCGCGAAGGAAAACTCCATCGCCGCGCGGGTATGGGAATTCTGATAGTCCAGTTTCATGGTATGCGGGTAATAGGTCCGGATCTTCTGGATGGCGTCCGGGATGATATCCTCGTCCGTGAGCGTGACATACATGTAGTCATCGGTCGCGAATTCCGGCTTCATGAGCTCGCTGAATGGCCCTTTGATATGGCGCATCTCACGGCGCGGCAGGAGCGGGATCAGTTCTGTCTGAACGTTTCCCTTTTCCTCCATCGTGACCAGCACCGCGCTTTTTTCATGATCGATCTCGCTCAGGCTGTATTTCAGGATCGAGCCCGCGTAACGCACTTCGTTCCTTCCGATCTTCTGCGGCCTGTGGATATGACCGAGCGCCACATAGTCAAAAAGATCGAAGGCGCTCGCGTCTACCTTTTCGATCGTTCCGACCGCTTCGGAAGGCGTATTCTCCGAGCCGGCCGTCTCCGGATCCTTTGATCCGCCCGTGACGAACTGATGGGATAATAGTACGTTCCTTTCCTTCGGATCGATCACGCCGCAGCTGATCGCCGCCCGCACCGCCGCATCGTAAGAGCTGGTATCCACCTCCGGATGATAATGCCCTACCCGGGATGCTTTCACAAACGGGAGCATCCAGAAATGCACCCGCCCGAAACCATCTTCCAGGACTGCCTCCCTCAGCTCGCCCTCGTACACACTCGTGATATATACCTTCTGCGAGATAAACAGCGAACTGCCGTAGTTCAGCCGTTCATCCGAGTCGTGGTTGCCGCTGATCATCAGGACGAACACGCCGTCCGCGGAAAGGCGCGACAAGAAGCGGTCCAGGACGCGGACCGCTTCCTCCGGCGGAATGCTTCGATCGTAGATATCTCCGCTGATCAGTACAGCATCGATTTTCTTTTCCTGTACGATCCGGCAGATCTTCTCCAGGATATATTCCTGATCTCGGATCATCGGGAATTCGTTTACGACCTTCCCGAGATGCAGATCAGCTACGTGTAAAAATCTCATTTTTTCGAATTATGCCAGTGATCCCATGGGATCCCAGGGTTCGAGCATCTTCGGCTCTTCCCCGTAAGCTTTCAGGATCTCCTCCGACAAATACTTTTTATTGACGACGACCTGATACATATACTCGTTGAACCAGTCATCGCTCATGACATAGTAGCCATCCTTGCCGGGATCCTTGCCCCAGCTGTTCTCGACTCTCCAGCGGTTCGGCCTGCCGTTTTCATCCAGGTTCACGCCCTGGAAGACCATGGCGTGGGTCATCAGGCTGTGGCCGTAGTCCAGGCGTTCGGCCTTGGTCATGGTGAATTCCGTATGGAAGAGGTCTTCCCGATCATACAGGGCGGTGTCCATCACGCCCTGGCTCCTTTCGGAGCTCTTTCCCACATCGCATCCGAACCAGACCGGATCGCCGTCCTTCAGCTGGGAGATCGCCGCCTTTTTCAGTTCTTCGATGGGAAGATTGACATAGCACACCCTGCGGCCTTCCTTCACGTTGCCCAAAAACTTGACGCTGTAGCTGTGATAATAGGGCTTGTCATCGGTAGGAGCGTTGATCAGACTGATGTAATCATCCAGGCAAAGACCGACATATTTGTTGTAGAACTCTTTCGGCGTCAGGTCCTCGTCACGGATGAATTCCTTATCTTTGTTCCGTACTTCCAGGGTCACCGTTTTGGGCGGCACGCCAAGGCAAATGCAGAGGATCCGGTAGATCGTTTCCATCTGCTCGTCTTTCATGGCCCGAAGCTCATCCATCGAAGCACCGGCCCTGTAGGCTTTTCTCAGACGGCAGGCGTATTCGCGGAGTTTTTCGGTCATGATGGAAGTCATTTCCCACGTCGCGGAAGAGGAATAAGTTTCCGGCATGGCCGCCTTCGGAACGACGCCGTATTTCTCGATCAGACAGCAGATCATATCCCACTGGCCGCCGTCGCCTAGCGGGCTTGAAAGAAGCCAGCTGATCAGCCGTCCGTTTGTGGGCTCATCCAGGGTCTCAAGGATATTTTCGAGGAAATAGTTCGCTTTTTCCAGCTTATCATAGAACAGCGTGTAGTTCTGGGAGAGCTCGAACGTTTCCAGATCCAGCTTTTTCATGATCTCGAAACGCATGGTGTTGAGCGCCGCGAACATCCAGCAGCGTCCGCTTGATTTCTGGTTCGTGATCTCTCCCTGATCGATCTTCAGGGAAAACTGATGAAGATCGGTGCGGAAAGCCTCGGGGCGTTTCGCGTTGGCAAGGACGCCGGTACCGGTCACCGCGTTCATCGCGACTTTGTTCGCGCGGTCTGCGGCAAAGTTCTTTTCCAGCTGTTCCAGCTGTTCATAAGTAATCGCTTGCTGCATGATATATTCACTCCTTTCAGGATCAGACTTCAAAGGGATACTGGATGCGTTTTCGGATATCTTCGGCCATGTCCTCGCCTTCCAGCTTCCTAAGCAGGGTCAGCGCGAAGGGGATCGTACATCCCATGCCCTTGCCGGTGATGAACCTTCCGTCCACCGTCACAGGCGCGGATGTATACTCGGCGCCGAAAAGATGCTGCTCAAAACCCGGGAAGCAGGTAGCTTTCTTTCCCTCCAGCAGGTGAAGGTCGCCCAGGATACTAGGCGCCGCACAGATCGCGGTCACAAACCTGCTTTCGTCGGCAGCGAAATCCTTCAGTACTTTCTCCACCAGTGGGCTGGCCTTCAGATTCATCGTGCCGCCATGTCCGCCGGGCAGGATGACCATGTCGAATTCTTCATAGGAAAGATCCTTCGCCAACGAGTCGGCCTCGAACGTGATCCCGTGTGAAGAATGGATCGTCGTTTCTTCTTTGATGGACGCGGTCACGACCTCCACCCCGCCTCTTCTTAAAATATCCACGGTGATCAGGGCTTCACACTCTTCCAGCCCGTCCGCCAGAAACATCACGACTTTGCTCATGTTTTCCTCCTCAAGTTGATATCAAATGGTCACGCCGATCCTGCCAAGATCCGTGAGCAGCCTGTCCACATCCGCCTTGTAGACGACGCCTTCCATTCCGCAGAACATGGCGCCTGCGACATTGACGGGCATGTCATCGATAAAGACCGACTCTTCCGCTTTCAGCCCGAACTCGCTCAGCATGGTCTCATAGATCTCCCGGTCCGGCTTCAGCATCCTGTGCTCCGCGGAGACGAAAATGCCGTCCAGCGCCAGAAAAGCGGGGATCTCGCTTTGATACTCACGAAAAAGTACGCTGGCGTTGGTCAGCAGATAACAGTGATATCCCGCGTCTTTCAGGGCCTGCGGCAGGAACTGCGTTTCTTTTTCAGGACGCACCAGATCTTTCGGATGGTCCATGACAAACTTTACTTCCTCACAGAGCTTCGGGATCTCCTCTTCCGTGACCGGATAGAAACCGCGTTTCACATGGAAGGCGAGCCGCTCACACATCCTGCGGACCGCTTCATCCACTTCGATCTTCCCGGCGTCCAGCATGCTCCACTCGATGGTCCGAAAGATCTCTTCATAGAGCACTTCCTGATGGATCTTCGAAAAATCCATTTCCGAAAGTCTCGTTTTCGGATCCCAGTCCAGCAGCACGTTGCCCATATCAAAAATCACGTTGCGGATCATATCTTGCTCTCCATATTCATTTCGTTATCTTGAATACGATCATAGGAATATGGTATACTAACTTTACCTTATTTTCAAGGGGGAACTAACCATGGATATCCCTTATGTTCGCAAACTGACGACCCCGGAGGATCAGAAAGCTTTCGCCCGTGTGAACGCGACCGCTTTCGTTTATTCCTTTGACGGGGAAGCCTTTGAGCCCCGGACACAGCAGCAGCTCTCCGAGAGTTTTGAAGAATGTTACGGATACGGCAATCCCGTCAGCAGCGGCATGTTCATTCATGCCTATGATGTCTGGTTCGACGGCGTTCTTACGAAAGCTACCGGCGTCGGCGGCGTCGCGTCCCTGCCGGAGGCCCGCGGAAACGGCGGGATCCGCAAGATCTTCGAAGTCCTGATCCCCGACTGGTACCGGGACGGCGTCACCTTCTCGATCCTCTATCCTTTCTCCCACGAGTTCTATCGCAAGTTCGGCTATGAGCAGGTCCAGAAGCGCTATACCTATAAGCTGCCCATCAAATCCCTGGGTGCTTTGCCGCAGGATCGCTCAGCCCGTGTCGTCACGGATTATCACGAGCTAGAGACAATGTGCGAGATCTTCGGACGCAGGAACAACCTGTATATCAAGCGCAAGGGCAGCAGCCAGTGGCACCGTGTCTCCGAGGACCCATGGAAAGATCTGAACTATACCTATGCCATCGGCGATGACGCTTTCCTGAGCTTTATTACCAAAAAACCCGGGAAACCCGGTGAAGGCATGACGATGGTCGTCCGGGATATCGCGTTCCGGGATGAAAAAGCCCTGCGTGGTCTGCTCGGCTTCCTTTATACGTTCCGTGCCCAGTATGATAATCTGGAGCTCCCGCTGCCGCCTTCTGTCCCGCTGATCGATATGCTGCCTGAATGCTATGACGTCTCGCTGGAAGTAACGCCCCGTGGGATGGGCCGCATCGTGAATGTCACGAAAGCCCTGCGCCAGATGCGCTATCCGGCCCGTGCCGGACGGTTCACGGTCTATGTGACCGATCCGCAGATCCCGGAGAACACCGGCGTTTTCCGTATCAACTACGCGGATTCGAAGGCGACCAGCGTGCTGAAGCTGGGGGATTCTCCTGCGGAAGTCAGGCCGGAGGAACTGACGGAAGTACAGGTTTTCAAGCCGGCTGAAGAAACGAAAGATGAAGATGAAAAACCGACCGGTTTCGTATTTCGAAAAGACTGGGGCGAGGATCCCGAACCGCTCGCGGATTATATGACCTATACCTCTTCCGCGGCTGCCGGTTTTCTGAAAGAATCAGAGGAAAAGAAAGCGAAAGAAGCTGCTGAGGCCCAGAAAAGAGCCGCGGCAGAAGCCGCGAAAGAAGCCGGCGAAGAAACGCCGGACGCGATCTCTTCCCCGGTGGATCTGACCTGCTCCATCCAGGTGCTCACGCAGCTCGTTCTGGGGACGCTGTCCATCGACCAGGTCCTGTACCTGCCGGGCGTCAGCTGTCCGAATCCCACCGCTCTTCGTCCGATCTTCGTGAAAAAAGATATCTTCTTCACCGACGGATTCTAACTATTTTCTCTGGAGGTTAATTATGGAAGTCAAAGCCTGGACCTATGAAGAATTTCCCGAATTTACAGAACCAGTAGAAGGCGCGCATTTCGTCGAAACGACCGGCGAGGAACCGGGCGTACTCTACCTCAATGACGTCGAATACCGGACCACAGGCGACACGCCGCTCAGACTGCAGCTGTTGATCCCTCAGTGCCGCAACCGCCGGTTCGACCGTCCTACTGATGAGCCCGCACCGGCACTTCCCTGTGTCGTGTTCGTCCAGGGTTCCGCCTGGATGCAGCAGCGGATCTACGGAAATGTAGCGAATATCAGCCGCCTGGCGATCCGTGGATTTGTCTGCGCGATCGTAGAGTACCGCCATTCCGGGATCGCTTCGTTCCCGGCACAGGCGGTCGACGCCCGGAACGCGGTCCGTTTCCTCAAGCAGAACGCCGCATCCTTCTGGATCGATCCTGAAAAAGTCATCCTGGCCGGTGATTCCTCCGGCGGCCATACCGCCATGTGGGGCGGACTGCTTCAGAATGATGAGACCGAGTTCAACCATTATCCCGGTATCAGCGCCAGCGTAAAAGGGATCGTCGATTATTACGGATCCACTTCCCTGATGGCGCCGGACTCCAACCCGATGACCGTCAATCATTGCCGGCCGGACAGCCCGGAAGGCATGGTCATGGGCGGTCGGGACCTGATCGAGCATCCGGAATGGGCTGAGGCCTTATCCGTGGAATGCCATATCGACGAGTCGACTAAACTGCCGCCGGTCCTGATCTTCCACGGAACGAAAGATCGTGTGGTCAACTGCACCGGCAGCGTGATCCTCTACCGCAGGCTGCGCGAGACTAATCATCCGGTCGAGCTTTACCTGGTTAAAGGCGCCGACCACGGCGGACCGGATTTCTGGACTGACCGTGTGCTGGATATCGTGGAAGACTTCATCCGAAAGTGCGTGGAATAAACTGTTGGAAGACAAAAAGAGCGATCACTGAGTTTTTCTCAGCATCGCTCTTTCTTTTATTTCTTTCCTGTTTTCAGTACCGGCAGATGATCCAGCAGGATCGACAGCGGAATGCCCAGGCCGTAACAGACGACCAGCTCGCCGAAACCTACCGAAAGCGCGGCCGCCGCGAAGCCAGCCCAGCTAAGGCCTTCCGGCATGAACGCGCTGATCTCCAGCCCGACGATGATCGCGTTGGAAATGACTGGCAGCATCGGCGCGACCAGATTGATCCGCTCTTTGCCGATCTTCACCTTCCAGTCGCGGATCAGCCACATACCGATCACCGCGATCAATGTCGCGAAGGATCCGCAGACGATATCGATCAGCCCGAAAGGACTGCCCAGGTTCGCGATCACGCATCCGATCGTCAGACCGGGAATAGCGGCAGGTGTAAAAAGGGCCAGCACCATCAGCGCTTCCGAGAACCGGAACTGGACTTCGCCGTAGGCAAGTCCCCATAAGGCGCAGAGATAGGTGGCCGCGGCGTAGGCAGCTGCGATCAGCCCGGCCTGCACCAGGTAATGAGTTCTGTTTGTTGTTTTCATCGTACTCTCCCGTAGTTTTGTTTAATGTCAGGATGGTTTCGAACTGACCGAACTATTCTACCCGAGATGCGATGATTTGTCAACTTTCTTTTCTACTGAACGACCCCGATAAACACTGTCCCGGACAGATCACTGATCTCATCCGCGAAATCGATCGCTTCTCCGAGGATATAGAGTCCCGGATATTCACTGAACGGACCGTAATACATTACGACATCGCCCCACGGCTCGAAGTACGCCAGGACGCCGGCCTCCCCGCCGCCCTCGGGAGCGTCCGCCGTATCCAGTTTCTCCGGCGGATAAAAGATCTTTTCATTATCGCCGTAATCTTCGACTTCCAGCTCGAGTGGGAGCTGCCCAAAAAGGTTGAGCGCGGCCGCACTGTCATTCAGTTCGAAAATGATCACATGTTCCGCGTCAGCCACGAAGATCTGATGCTTCGAGGGTTCCCTGGATCCCTGATCTTCCGGTTCCTGAGGCTCGAATCTTGCTTCCATGACTTCATTCAGGATCGTGCGAAGCGCGCCAAGCCCGTCCACATGATACCTCTCACCGTTTCTGACCCAGTTCTGCTCCTCGAACTCCAGCCGGATCATCCCCTCATCCGGGAAATAGAAAGTCAGGATATCGGTATAGTCATCGACCATGATATCCGTCTTCGCGCCGACGCGCAGCTCTTTGATGGTCTGTACGATCGCTTCGATCGTTTCCGGATCTTCGATCACGGTATAATCGCCGTATTCCCAGTACCGGTCATACTGTATGCGGACCGGCATCTCATCCGCCTTCCAGATCACAAGATCTTCCTCTTTTGAATCTTCCACCACAGGTTTGGAAACAGTACTCGTCTCATCCGGTACGGAAAGGCTGCTCCCTTCGTCCGGCACGGAAGACTCTTCTTTCTTTTCTTCTTTCACGTTCATCAGTGAACAGCCTGTTAAAAGCAGGCACACAAGCAAAATGATCCATCCGCGTTTCACTGTCATCTCTCACTTTCTTTTTTCTTTTCATTATATCATGTAAACGCTCCGTGACAACAAAAAAGCTTGCAAGTTTCCGGTCATAATGGTATCATAGTAAAAATGCCTTTAACCCGATTTGATTATCAGACAAGGAGAAAACCATGGAAGATTTCTACAACATGCCGAATATCACTATTTTTACTCATCCGCTGATCCAGCACAAGATCTCGCTTATGCGCGATAAAAATACCGGTACCAATGAATTCCGCAAACTGGCGGAAGAAGTTGCCACCCTGGAAGGTTTCGAAGCTCTTTCTGATCTTCCCACCGAGGAAGTCGAGATCGAGACCCCCATCGAAAAATGCATGACCCCCATGATCTCCGGCCGTAAACTGGCGATCGTTCCGATCCTGCGCGCGGGCCTGGGCATGGTTCCCGGACTGCTCACGCTGGTCCCCACCGCGAAAGTCGGTCACATCGGTCTGTATCGTGATGAAGAGACCCATGAGCCGCATGAATACTACTGCAAACTGCCCCGTCCTATCGAGGAGCGTACCATCATCGTCACCGATCCGATGCTGGCCACCGGCGGATCCGCTGTCGACGCCATCACGCAGATCAAGGAACACGGCGGCGTCAATATCAAGTTCATGTGCATCATCGCCGCTCCCGAAGGCCTCAAAAAGCTGCACGACGCACATCCGGATGTTCATATCTATGTCGGTCATCTGGACCGTGAACTGAACGAAACCGCTTATATCTGCCCCGGTCTCGGCGACGCCGGCGACCGTATCTTCGGAACGAAATAATTGCTATCAGACACATGAAAAAACTAAAAGAAAAGACCTGCTTTCATCTGAAGGCAGGTCTTTTTGACTGTTATACCATTTCTTTCAGTACTTTCCGGCAGAGCGGGATCGCAAGGAAAAAGCTTAAGACGTCCGCGGCCGGTTGTGCGATCTGGACGCCGAAAAGCCCGAAAAGCAGCGGCAGCAGCAGGATCATCGGGACGAAGAAAAGCCCCTGGCGCGCCATCGCAACGATCGAAGCGGGAACGGCTTTACCGATCGTCTGAAGGAGCATCGTCGACATGATGACATAGACATTCAGCACAAAGACCACACACTGAGCCCGGAGCGCCACATAACCGATCTCGATGACCATGGGATCATCACGGAAGACAGCCACGAGCGGCTTCGCGAAGATGAATCCCAGGATGGAAAGCACTGCCAGAGCGATCGAACCGATCTTCACGCAGTAACGGAAGGCTTCCTTGACCCGGTCGTAATTCTTCGCACCATAGTTCGTTCCGCAGACCGGCTGGAAGCCCTGGCCGAAACCGATCAGTGCTGAGTAAGCGAACATCGTGATCCGGCTGACGACGCCCATCGCCGCGATCGCCTCGTCCGCAAAGGCTGCTCCATAGATACCGGCTTCCAGATTTAAGAGGATCGTTGCGACAGAGCCGATGCCCTGACGAACCAGCGACGGGATCCCGCCGTTCAGGATATTTTTATAGTAGTGCCAGGTCGGCGTAAAGTGCTTGAAACTCACCCGGATCGCCGCTCGTTTTCGGTTCAGGTAAAGGAGAATACAGAAACTCACGAACTGGGAGATGATCGTCGCAAGTGCCGCGCCGGCCACGCCCATATGAAACGCAAAGATCATCAGCGGATCCAGCGCGATATTCAGGACCGCGCCGGTCACGATGCCGATCATGGCGATGGAAGCATTCCCCTGGAAACGCATGTGGTTGTTCAAGACGAAAGAGCCCATGGTAAACGGAGCGCCAAGGAAAATGATCCGAAGATAGCTGACCGTGTAAGGAAGTATGGTATCCGTGGAACCGATCATCCGGGAAATCGGTGCGACAAAGGCAGAACCAAAGATACTGATCAGTAAACCCACGATCAGCACACTCACGAATCCGGTCGCCGCCATCTTCTTGGCGTCATCGAATTCCCTCGCGCCGAGCTGACGGGAGATATAATTGCCTGACCCGTGACCGAAAAGAAAACTGAAAGCCTGGATGAGCGCCATGACAGAAAACGCGACACCGACCGCGGCCGTCGCCTGCGTATCGATCCGGCCCACAAAAGCGGTATCCACCAGATTGTAGAAACTGGTGACCAGCATACTGATGATCGTCGGCACCGACATGTCCCGGATGAGTTTCGGGATCGGCGCGTTCATCAGGTAGTCCAGTTTCTCCTTCGAGTTTTTCTTTCTGTCACTCATAGATCATCCTCTCTTTACCACCAACGTGCCGTCCGCTTCTCTGGAGAAGGCGGACAGGAAATCCCAGGCCATGTACGGGGTGCGAAGATCCACGCCGTGCGGCAGATCCTGCACGGAAACGAACCGGTAGAAAACAGTGCCGTCTTCCAGCCGGCTGTCATACACATGGAACCGGCTGTCATCTCCCTGGATCATAAAGACACCTTCCGCTTTCTTCGCGTCGGTAAACGGCACATCGATCCTGTTCCACTTTGCCCAAAAGCTCAGCATCCGGTCCAGTTCATCTCCCTGCCAGGTCTTGTCCATCGTCCCGTGGACCTGGAAAACAGGCATCCGAACATCTCTTCCTTCTTCCTTCGCTTCGGCTTTGACCGCTTCAAAACGTGACCGGATCTGATAGGGCTCATCCCAGTAATCATCGAAGAACAGTCCGGAGAACGGTGCAATAGCCGCGAAGATCTCGGGATGCGTCATCCCCATGGCGTGAGACATCAGACCGCCCATAGAGAAACCCGTACAGTAAACACGTGTCTGATCGATGGGATATTTGCCGCATGCGTACGCAAACAGCTTAAGCAAATATGCCTCATCGGAAGGAAGTCTCGAATCCATGCCGGGATTCCAGACAGAGGCGATGCAGGCCTGCGGATATAGTACCACAAATCCGTACTTTTCTGCAAGTTCCTGCCAGCGAGTCTGCTCCGCGCAGTATTTTGCGCTGGTCCCGCCGCCGTGAAGGACGAGAACGAGCGGTATCGGCCGGTCGGCAGACAGGCCGATCGGTACGTATTCATACCATTCATGGGCCATGCCGCCGTTGTCGCCCAGGAAAGTCTCATCATAATGCATTTGAAGACCCATCTCTTCCACAGAGTCCTTATGCACTAAAGATCCGTAGACCCCGGTGGCCATCCGGCGCATGCCGAAGAACAGACTGTCCCAGGCTTTCTCGTAAATCGTTTTGTCTGCCTTGCTGAACGTACGGCAGATCGTATGGGCCTGAAGGGCCCGTTCACGGAAAACATCGACGAGCGCTTCATCACAGTCCACTGCCCAGACAGGGATCGGACAGTCTGTCCCTTCCGGAGCTCCCCCCGGAGCGAGCTCCGGATCCGCAGCCCCTTCCAGATACAGTCCGGCGAGAAGCTCTGCGTGCGCTTTCGCGATCCCGGCCGCCAGCGTGGCGGCTTTTTCTCCGAATCCCGCCAGATACCGGCTGGTACGATGGACCTTGCATCCGATCAAATAGTTCGGAGGACCGCTCTGCAGAAGGCCGGTGATATAGCCGTAATCATCCGGCAGCGAGGGATCCGCGGCCGCATTCCACTCTTCGGACGGATCCGGAAGCAGGATCAGATAATGATCCCGCTCCGCTCTTTCGGCCCAGCCGGTCTTCTCCAACAGCTCTTCGGCCGAAGCGCGATCTCTTCCGTCCCGCAGGATGAAGATCCCCGAGGAACATGGAATGATCCCTGAAGATGGCTTATACAGCCACATGCTGCGGACATTCCCCTGGCTGTCACGAATGGGATTCTCCGGATCCGCCACAGCGAATGTCATGGCATCGACCGCTGACTGTCCCGGGATCTTTTTCTTTCCGCAGATCGTGATCTGTTCCAGCGTTCCTTTTAACATAGGAGTTCTCCCTTTTCCCCACGCCGGTATTTCTTAAGGAATTCCCAGCAGGCCTTCGCTTCTTCTTCGATCGCCCCGTGAGGCATGTTCTTCATGACGGTCACTGCCAGCATAGCCTGGCCCCGTCCATCGTACCACACACGGGTCGAGAACCGATCGCCGGAAAAGTAGCCGTTTTCAGCGGTATAATAATTCGATCCGTCCCTGCTCTCATCAGGCTCGGCAGACAGTCCATCCACCCTGACCATCGCGTCGATCTGTTCTTCCAGGCTCTCCGGTTTCGCCGCCGGATCCTGATCTCCGATGCAGACAAAATACGGCATCCGGATCCCTTTTTCCAGGAATACCGGCTGGATGGTAGGCTGATACATCGCGCCGACGAGACCTACCGGTCCGTTCCACGGAGAAAGGCCGGCAAAAAGTTCCGGAAGCAATGTCCCGACTTCACGGGTGATGGCGGCACCGTTGGAAAAGCCGGTCAGATACACACGTCCGCGGTCCAGACCGTATTTGTCACACAAGAGATCGATCATGGCAGGAAACACGTCCCTGTCTCTGTCCAGGCTCCAGATATTGCCGAGCGAATCCGGAAAAGCGACCACAAACTCTCCGGTCTCATCCGCCAGGGTATCCCATCCGTTCTTGGTACAGAAAAGCCTTGCCGGTTCCCCGCGTCCGTGGACACTGAAAACCAGCGGAAGGCCGCGGACTTCCTCAGCCGTTTTCCCCTCAGGAAGATGGACACTGACCGGGTAATCCGTCGTCCCCACGCACACCGTTTCCTGAATGAACCGGGAACCCAGGTAATACTCTTCTCTCGTCGGAAGCGCTTTCAGCGCGCCGTCCGGACCGTTTTTCCAGCGGATCACACGATCGAAAAGCTCACTCATGATAGTCTCGGCAAGCGCGATGCCGCCGTGGACCGGCATTTCGGAAAACATCAGCTTCGCGGCAGGATTCTTTTTCGAAAGATAGACCGAAGCGGTGATATCCCCCAGCACCTCCTGTCTGGCCTTTTTGCCGTATCCCATCGAAGTAAAGTAGGTCAGCGCGTGCTTCTGCTCTTTCAGGTCTGCTCCGAAGATCCACAGACAGCTCCCGATCTCACCATTCTTTACGGCATAATCGTCACTGACACGCCGCAGGAACGGATGAGCCGAAAGCTCTTTCCCCGGCTTGTAATCCGTCGGTGCTCCTCCGATCAGGGCTGCCGCGGCAAAGCGGGAAGGATGGGTGATCAGCGTATTGCCGCCGAAGACTGCCCCTTCCTGATATCCGGCCAGATAGACCATGGTCTCCCACAGCCAGAGTTTCCCGCCGCGTCCGTAGAGGCTTCTTCCGTTCAGAGAGTCGAACGCGTTCCGGTATTTATCCAGGATCTCTCCCGCAAGAGAAAGAGACTCTTTACCATATCCTTTCGGAAGGATCGGGATCATCAGGACGTCGCCCGAATACTCGGTCAGTTTCTGCCAGCCGGAGGTCTTAGCGAACTTTTCAGCCGCCTTAAAAGAAGCGCAGTCTTTCTCAGGCGGGAAAACAAGGATCGTCCGGGCCGGATCATAATCGGCCCTTGTTGAAACATAGCTGTATATTTCGTGTGTCATGGGATAACCTCGTCAGATTGATTGCCGTTTACAGGAAAGGCCGCACCTTGACGGCGCGGCCTTCCCGAATTGTTCAGTGAATGATTAGTGAGGGAATACCAGGTAAGCGCCGATCGCCAGACCGATGATCTGAATGATGTACATCGGAACGGAGAATTTCAGGAAATCTTTCAGCTTATACTTACCAAGGCCAAGGATCATAGCCGGCAGACCGTCGATCGGCAGGAATCCGCCGCCCCAGGCAGCCGCGGTCATCGCGCAGGCAAGTCCGGCAGGGTTCATCCCCATCGCGGTGCAGGCAGCGATCGCGATCGGAGCGAATACGAACAGTGAACCGATGGAAGCACCGGTCAGGGTCGCGCAGATCGAGATCAGGAAGCAGAAGATCAGGATCATCCAGAACATGCTTACGGAACCTCCCATTGCGTTAGCAACAGCCTGTCCGACCATCGCGGTGAAGCCGGTGGAAGCCAGCGCTTCCGCGACGCCGATCACGGATGCCATCATGATGATCAGGGGACTGAATACCTGGTTCTTGGCTTCCTTGAACGAGAACACACCGATCAGGACCAGGATCGCGGTGCACAGCAGCGGCAGGACATAAGCGATCTCGCCGATCGTGCTGGCCATCATCATGCCGACGATGGAAACAGCGGCAGCCGCGTAAACGACGTACTCTTTCCACTTGGGAAGGCCTTCTTTTTTCGCTTCTTCTTTCTTTTCGGTGCCTTCTGCGCCTTCCTGGATGTCATGATCCGGCAGGATCTTGTAGGCGGCCAGCGCCCAGATCAGCCAGAAGATGGACATCACCGCCATCATGATACCGAAACGGGGCAGGGTAACTTCGCTTTCCGCACCGGTGCCTTCGATCAGAGAGGCCGCCATGCCCATGAAGAATGCCACAGAGACCGGGATCAGTGCACGGCCGGTCGCGAAGCCCATGGGAAGCATCAGCTTGGAGTTGGGGAGCTTCTTGTCATACGGGATGGTGGAGACGATCGTCAGGACCATAACATAGTAACCTGTGTTGCCGCCGCCGAAAAGGCTGGTCGCCAGCATGACTACGATGATCAGGATGACATAACCCGCGAAGCCGCCTTTTTTCGCCAGCTTGGCCAGTACGGCTTTGATCTTGTCCATCAGGCTGGTCTTCTGCAGCGCAGCCATAACGGTCATAAAGCCCGCGATCATAATGACGTTCGTGTCCACGAAGCCCTTGAAGGCTGTCTCGATAGGCGCGACACCGCAGATCACCATCAGGATCGCTGCGACGACCGGGGGTGCACCGAACGAGAACTTGTCCGTCATGATCGCCACGATCATACCAATAACGATGATCAGAGCAATAATCATTTGAATTGTCATTTCGTTCTCTCCTTCTGAGAATAGTTTTTATGTTAAGGGGCTTTCCGGCCGCCTTAATCACGTGTTCAGATCCTGTCTTTCAGGAACTCGTAGGCAAAACGGTCGACCTGTTCGCCCAGGGACGGGCCGTGTCCGCCGTAACTGTAGCAGATCATCGTGGCGTCCGCGCCGGCCTTTACCAGCGCCTGGTACATCTTCACGGTCTGAGCCGGATCG
Organism: Bacillota bacterium; assembly: GCA_017620135.1. GTDB lineage: Bacteria > Bacillota > Clostridia > Lachnospirales > Bianqueaceae > RUG760. The sequence goes on along the minus strand of JAFZQZ010000113.1, from coordinate 51,011 downwards.
ACCAGCGGGTCATGCGCGCCGTGGAACAGGCAGACCGGAGGATTGTCTTCGCTGCAGTAGGAGATCGGACTGAGGTCCTTCAGAAGCTGCGCGAATTTCCAGTCCGGATCGGACGTATCACCGCTCTCGATGAGCTTTGCCAGTGATTTGATGTTTCTTCCCGGACCGACGAACCCGCAGGCGAGTGCCATCAGGGAGTTCGCGTTGTCGTTCGAAAGGTCTTCCACCTCGGTACCGGTCAGGTCCCTGGCGGGTCCGTCGACCTGCGCGGCCGCGGAAAGGGTGCTGTCCCAAAGATCGATCGGAGCGTAGAAGAGCGCGGCTGCCTTGACGCGGCTGGAATACTCCAGGTTGCCGCCGACGTCGCCTTCGATCGCCGGCTGGTCTGCGCCGATGGAGATCATCGCGGCCAGGTGTCCGCCCGCGGAGTTGCCCAGGGCGCCGATCCGCTCGGGATCGATCAGGTAGTCCTTGCCGTGTGCTTTCAGAAAGCGGACACAGCCTTTCACGTCATATACACAAGCCGGGAAGATGCTCTGGGAGATCAGACGGTAATCCGGGCAGACGATCGTATAGCCCTCTTCCGTCAGACGGACCAGGTCGCGGCAGTAGACCGCTTTCTGCGTCACCTGCTTGTATTCTCCCCAGCTCCAGCCGCCGCCGAAGATGTAGATGATGCACGGACCGGGCTCGGTCTGGTTCTCATTCTGGTAAATATCCATTTTCAGGGTATAGGGCTGGCCGTTGTCCAGGACGACTTCGGCAAAGGGAACATCTTCGTAGCGCGGGCCTTTTTCGGGCGGGCAAAGAGGTTTCTTTTTAGGCGGGATATACATACTTATCTCTTTCCCTTCTGCATCATAATGGCGTAGTCGATCGCGTTGACGAGAGACAGTTCGTTGCTGGTGCCTTTACCGGCCAGGGCGAATCCGGTCCCGTGGTCCACGCTGGTACGGATGATCGGAAGGCCAAGAGTGACGTTCACGCCTTCGACCGCTTTCCAGGTCTGTTTCTCTCTGTCGAAGACGAATCCGACTGTCTTCAGCGGGATATGTCCCTGATCGTGGTACATGCAGACTACGATATCGTACCAACCGCCGAGCGCTTCGGAAAAGACGCTGTCCGGCGGGATCGGGCCGATCGCGTTGATGCCCTCTTCTTTCGCCTCGGCGATGGCCGGGCTGATCTCCTCGATCTCTTCGGTACCGAACAGTCCGTTCTCACCGCAGTGCGGGTTCAGGCCGGCTACGGCGATCTTCGGATTCTCGATGCCCATGTCACGGCAGGCGTCATAGGCGATCCTGATGACTTCCAGGACTCTCGCCTTCTTGACCCGGTCGCAGGCTTCTCTCAGCGATACGTGGGTCGATACGTGCACGACTCTCAGGTCGTGGTGCGCGAGCATCATGGTATATTTCTTCGTGTTGGTATAGGTCGCGTAGATCTCGGTATGGCCGTCGAAGTGGGTATAGCCGTCGGACTTTTCGCCTTTGTAGAACTCCAGCGCCTTGTTCATGGCTTCCTTGTTCAGCGCGTTGGTGCAGGTCGCGTCTACCTCGCCTGCCAGTGCCAACTCGATGACTTTCTTCACACACTGGAACGCTGCGTTGCCGCCTTCGATGCTGACTTTTCCGATCTCGAACTTGCTTACGTCTTCCACCAGGTCCAGATGAAGTACATCGATGATCCCGGGCGTGAACATCGCGTCAGCGACCTTCTCGCACTGGTGGATGACCATACCGGGCATCCCGACAAATTCCTTGGCCTGCTCGATCATCTTGACGTCGCCGATCACGATCGGACGGCAGCGGTCATAGATGTCGGTATGAGCCAGTGCCTTGACGGTGATCTCGGGACCGTTGCCGGCCGGATCGCCCATGGTGATACCAACGATCGGTTTGTAACTCATGACTTCCTCCTTTTTAGCACAGACCCTTGGCCTTATTCTCGGCCAGGACTTTTTTCAGAGCCTCAATGCCTTCCTCAGGCACATAGTTGAACGGAGCGCGGCATTTTCCTACCGGATAACCCAAAAGTTCGACTGCCGTCTTGATGATGGTGTTGGGGTTGCCGTATTTGAAGCATCCGCGAAGGGACTGGATGCCCGCGTTGGCTTCTTTGGCTTCTTCGATCTTTCCTTCCATGAAGAGGTCATAGATCGAAGCGAGCAGATGCGGATAGACGTTCGCGCATCCCGCGATGCCGCCGGTGCCGCCGGCGAGCAGCGTCCAGATGATCAGCTGGTCGTTGCCGGAAAGGACCGCGAAGTCTCCGCTCGGGCGTGATTTCCCGGCGTCGATATAGCCGAGGATGTTGGTGAAGTTTCCGGAGGAATCCTTGGCGCCGACGATGTTCTCGATCTTTGCCAGTCGTCCGACGGTAGCGGGCGCGATCGCGTTGCCGGTACGGGCGGGGATATTGTAGAGCACGATCGGAAGATCGACCGCTTCCGCGACTCTGCAGTAGTGGGTATAGATCTCTTCCTGGCTGGCCGCCGCGAAGCTGGGGGTGATGATGGACAGAACGTCCGCCCCGAGGGCTTCGGCCATCTTGCTCTGTTCGATGGTCTCTTTGGTGGAGATGCAGCCGGTACCGGCGTAGACCGGGACTCGGCCGTTCGTCTGCTCGATCACTGTTTTCAGGACGAGCTCTTTTTCTTTTCCGTTCAGGATGTAGCCTTCGCCGTTCGTTCCGAAACAGAACAGCGCGTGGACGCCGCCTTCTATCTGGCGTTCGACCTGGTTCTTCAGTTCTTCGACGTTGATGCTTTCATCCTCGTACATCGGGGTGATGATCGGCGGGATGATACCTTTGATCTCGACTTTTTTCATGGGATCTCCTTCTTTTTTACAGGACCTGCTGATAGAGCATCCGCGCATCCGCGGGAGTGACCTTGCGCATATTGTTGACGAGGAGCCGCTGCACCTGCATGCCTGCTTCGACCAGGCCTTCCAGATCCTCTTCCGGAACGCCGAAAGGTTTCAGGCTGGTGGGGATGTCCAGGTGTTTCACGATGGCCTCCAGCCGGGTGATGATCCACTCGCTCTTCTCTTCCACCGTCTGTGCCTTCACGGCTTCATGGCAGACACGGTCGTACGCTTTCGCGAGACGCTCCTTGACGGCCGGATCCTCGCTGTTGAACCGCATGACGGGAGCCAGCAGGATCGCGTTGGAAACACCGTGAGCGATATGATACTTGCCGCCCAGCGGATAGGACAGGGCGTGCACCGCGGTGGTGCCGGAAGCGGTGATCGCAAGACCACCGTAGTAGGCAGCCATCTGCATGGCGTTCTTGGCTTCCATGGCGTCGGGGCTGTCACAGGCCGCTTCGATATTCGCGAAGATCAGATCCAGACCTTCCAGCGCGTACATATCGCTGAAGGGATTGGCCTTGTTGCTGGTATAGCACTCGATGCAGTGCGCCAGCGCGTCGACGCCGGTCGCTGCCGCGATGGATCGGGGCAGGTTCTTGATCATCCGGGCGTCCAGGATCACGTAATCGGCGATCATGTTCTCGTTGACGATCCCGACTTTCAGTTCTTTCTCGGGAACAGCCACGATCGCGTTCGGCGTGACTTCCGCGCCGGTGCCGGCTGTGGTGGGGATCAGGACGATCGGGACACATTTCTGCGCGCGGCCGGGAGTGTCCAGCAGCTCTTTGACGCCGTACTCGTCGGTGACGAGCACGCTGGCGAGCTTGGAGGCGTCCATGACAGATCCACCGCCGCAGGCGACGATCAGGTCCGCACCGCTTGCCTTGAACTGGTCGACCAGCGCCTGCACAGCCATGTAGGACGGCTCGGGCGGCAGGTCGTCAAGCACATAATACTCGGCGCCGGTAGATTTTACGACCTCTTCCACGATCCGGAAGAGTCCGACTTTCTCGATCCCCTTATCCGTGAAGAGGGCGACTTTCTTCGATCCTCTGGCCTTGATGATCGTCGCGATCTCGTCGATCGCGTTCTCGCCGCCGTATACGGCATGGGGCATTTTCAGATTGTATTTCGTCAGCATGGTTTTCTCCTTATTTGGTCTGCGCGGCCGTCGGGTTGTACAGGCCGACTCTCTCACGCTTCTTGCCCATAACGTCTTCCTCGGTGCAGGAGACATATTTGACGCCCTTGCGGGTGTAGGCGGCGTACGCGAGGTGCAGGCGGCCGTCTCGGGACTGCATCAGGAAGGGGTACTCATACTGCTTGTTGTTGGTTTTGTTCTCTTCGCCTTCGTATCCTTCGCCTCTCTCCAGATAGCGGATCAGCGGGAAGGTGATGCCTTCGTCCTCGGAAAGGGCGATCGCGACCGGGCAGCGAAGTCCCGGCCAGGCAGCCTTGCCGGGAACGGGATCCGGCGTGCAGGTGGGGTTGTAGGCGATCGCGATCCGTCCGCTCTGCAGCTTGACGGCGCTGATGCTGGAGTTGTTGTTCGGAAGCGGTGTGGGGACCGGCACGGACCAGGTCTCGCCCCAGTCGAAGGATTCGCTTCTGTGGATGCGGTAAGCTTCACGGTTGCGCATGAAGGCGACAAGGTGGCCGTTCTCCAGTTCGATGACGTTCGCGTGGACATGTCCGTTGCTCTTCGGCATCATGACCATCTTCCAGGTCTTGCCCTGATCGTCGGAGATACGGAACGCGGTGGGATCACCGGACAGGCCGTCGACGGAGTCGGTGCACAGCCAGTTCGCGAAGATCCAGCGGCCGTTTGAAAGGACCTGGATCGGCTGACGGCAGAAGGTGCCCTCTTCCGGGAAGATCGTGGTGTAGGGGCCCCAGGTGCGGCCGCCGTCATAGCTCTTCTGGCAGCGGACCACCGCGGTGTACTGCATGTTGTCTTTTCCGGCCTGTCGGTCGAGCTGCGCGGTATACATCGCCCAGACAGCATTATCGGGACCGTAGAAAAGAGAAGGATTCTGCTCGCTCCTTTCCGGATCGCCGGAAATATCGACCGGAGGCAGCCACGCGGGACCGTCCTTCGGAAGGATGGAACAGATGATGCGGATATCCGCGCTTCCTTCATAGGTGCCGGCAAACCAGCAGCACAGCAGGTCGCCGTTCGGCAGTTCGAGCATGGCCGGCGCGTGCGCGGTCGGATAACCTCCGGTCGGCAGGAACGCCTCTAACGTTCCCATGTCCTGGTTGAAGTAAACTTTTCCGTCCGGGGTCAGGCCCGGGAGTACTGGATAATCCATCATTTTCCCTCCACTTTTTTGATTTGTTCGGACAGATCCGTAAGCAAGCTCTCCTCTCCGAATCCGCCGGATTTGGTTAAGATATACTTTTGTTTTCCGCCGCGGGAGAACCGGGCCAGGACGACACCCTGGGACATCTCCGAAACAGGCTCCATCTCATGGATGCCGATCTTCGTCATGCACTCCTGCAGCGTATCGCCGCCGATGATCATCAGCGTTCCGGCGTTGTCCGCCGCGAACAGCTCTCCGAACAGAGCGGCCAGCATACGGGAGATCCTGCGGCGGATCTCATCCACGCTAAGGCCCATGGCCTTTCCTACCCGGACCGTCTCTTGGTTTTCGCCGTTGTCCATCGCGTCGACCACGACCGGTTTCTTTTCAAGGATCAGCGCCTTGAAGGTCTGAAGCATCTGCTGTCCGTCCGGGGTCTCCCAGAAGGTCACATCCAGTTTCTGTTTCGGACGGAGGCGGAAGTGTTCAAATCCGTGCGTCCTGGCCCAGTCTACCTGACTGACCGTGACCGGATTGATACTGCCGCAGATCGCGAACAGCGGTTCTTCCAGGTCCGGGATGGGACGTTCCGCTTCCGGAACGGTCAGGATCTCGGGCAGATACGCACCGGCGCCTGCACATCCGGCCATCAGCCTGACGCCCTGTTTTTTCAGCGAAAGGATGATCTTATGCATCTCATCTTCCGACTCAGCATCGTATACGCTGATACCCCAGGCGGATGCCGAAAGATCTTTGATGCTCCTGGATACCACGACCTCGTCCGACTGATCCAGGATGATCTCATCCACCCGCGAGAAACGGACCGGATTCAGAAGGTCGATCCCAAACACGCTCTCAGCGACCGGTTTGCCGTCGATATAGTGGACGCCGCCCCGGGTGATACGGCCGATCGCGGGATAGCCGGGAACGAACGCCAGCTTCTCCTCTCCAAGGCCGCGCATCGCCGCGGTGAGCTCCGCGCCGATATTGCCGCGAAGGCCCGAGTCGGTCTTCTTGAAGACCAGTACGTCGGGCTGATCAGCAAATCTCTTCGCTACCGAGAAGACAGCTTCATAGGCCTCTTCCGGACTTAAATGGCGGGATTCCGTATCGACCACCAGAACGTCGGTATCATACGCGGATACGTCCTCGGCGAGCTTAGTCGTCACCAAAGTCCGTATCCCTGATTCTGATAATTTGACGCCTGTATCCAGCGCGCCTGTAAAATCATCTGCAATAATAACTAACCGGATCATACTCTTTCTCCTTTACGAGATTTTACGAGTCTGTCACCTAAAAGTTCACGAGTTTCTTGTGCTCTATTATGAATCAAACGGACGAGCACAACAAGGAAAAAAAACGGTCGATCTGTATTAATTTGAAACATTTTTGGATTTTTCACCAAAACGCTTGTCAGAATATGTTTCATTTTGATACAATAGTCTTGGATGTACGACTTTCTACAGGAAGGACGAGACAAAAGATGAACCAGAAGAAGATCCGCGTACTGGGCATCGCGCCTTACGACGGCATGCGCCTGGCCATGCTCAAGGAAGCGCCATATTATCCGCAGCTCAGTCTGGACGTCTATACCGGCGACCTGGAGGAAGGGCTTCAGATCGTAAAAGAGATGGATCTGTCGAATTACGATGTCATCATTTCACGAGGAGGAACGGCGGACCTGATCCGCTCGTTCGCCGAGATCCCCGTGATCTCGATCCAGATCTCTGTCTACGATATCCTCCGGACGCTCAAGATGGCGGAAAACTATACGATGAAGCTTGCGATCACCGGCTTCTCGGCCATCACCAAACCGGCCCACATCCTCTGCGACCTGCTGCAGAACCACATGGATATCTTTACCATCGAGAGCCGGGAACAGGCGGAACCGCTGCTGGAAAAGCTGGTCGCTTCCGGTTTCCACGGGCTGATTTGTGACAACATCACCCACACGATCGCCCGCGAGAAGGGGATCGACGCCTTTCTGGTCACCTCCGGCCCCGACGGGATCCAGCAGGCTTTCGACCAGGTGCTCTATTTAAGCCGAAGTTACAGCCGGCTCCGGCAGGAAAACCAGTATCTGAAGGCCTTCGGTCTTGATTCCGGTGAGCAGCTGATCGTGCTCGGACCGGACGGAAGCCTGGATTACTATACCGGCGCACAGCCGCTGGAATCCATGCTGGATCTTCTGCGGCCGCACATCTCTCAGGTGACCTACGGAAGAGTCTCCCAGTTTTTTATCAACCACTCTTCCCGCCTCTACCAGGTGAGCGCAAGGAAACTTTCCGGCGACGCGCAGGATATGACCGTTTTCCGCTGTCAGTCGTATCTGATCCCTGCGGTAGCCAAAAACCACGGGATCCGTGTCGTCAGCAACGTGGAATGCGCACACCTTTTCCAGCAGAGTTTCTTCAGCTTAAGCGGCGCGATGGGCGAACTGGAGCAGAAGGTAAGAGCCATCGCCGCTGCCGGCCAGTCAGTCATGATCCTGGGAGAACCGGGCACCGGAAAAGTCCAGATCGCCCGAGCGCTCTATCTGTACAGTAACCAGCCTTTCCAACCGATGATCTCCATTGACTGTGACCTGATGAACGAAAGAAGCTGGGATTTTCTGTTTGAACACACCTCTTCTCCTCTTTCCAACCAGCATGGCACCATCTATTTCCAGCACCTGGAATCCATCCCGGAAAAGCGCCAGATCCAGCTGCTCGCGGCGCTCGCGGAAACGAACCTGGCAAGCAGGATGCAGCTTCTTTTCTCCTGCAGTTTTTCCGAAGGCAAGCCTTTGAACCGGGTCGCGGCGCTGATCCTGGACAGGATCGGCTGTCAGATCCTTTCGCTGCCGACGCTCCGCTCCCGGCAGGACGAGATCCCGTCCCTCGCCAGTTTATATCTTTCCAGTCTGAATATGGAACTGGGCAAACAGATCATCGGACCCGAGGCGGACGCGTCCCGGATGATGCAGCGGTATGACTGGCCCGGCAACTATATGCAGTTCAAGCAGATCCTGGGAGAACTGGCGGTCCTGACCGACGCTTCCTATATTCGAAGCTCGGATGTGTCCGAGATGCTTTCCCGCGAACGGTCCCTCCACCCGGACTATCAGCCGCAGATCCTGCCGGATGACGAACCCATGACACTGGAAGAAATTACACTGCGCTCTGTTCAGCAGGCACTGAAAAAAAGCGGTCAGAACCAGTCCGCGGCAGCGAAGATGCTCGGGATCAGCCGAAGCACCCTGTGGCGCTACATGAAGCAGCTCGAAGAAAAATAAAAGAAAAAACTTGACACAAAAAGGAACACGTGATAATATACCGACATGCAAGGCAAGGGGGCCTGGAATTCCAGGGTCCCCTTGCCTCTTTTTTATTTATTTTTCATATCCAGAGGAGAAAAGTCATGAGTAAGTACACCAAGGAAGAGATCATCCGCCTCGTCAAAGAAGATGACGTCGAGTTTATCCGTATGCAGTTCACCGATATCTTCGGCCAGCTGAAGAACGTCGCCATCACCGCGAGCCAGATCGAAAAAGCCGTAAACAACGAGATCATGATCGACGGCAGCTCGATCGAAGGTTTTGTGCGCATCAACGAGTCTGACCAGTACCTGTGGCCGGATCTTGATACCTTCACGATCCTGCCCTGGCGTCCGCAGCACGGAAAAGTCGCCCGTATGATCTGTGACGTCCACAACCCGGACGGCACCCCGTTTCTGGGCGACCCCAGAGGTGTGCTGAAAAAAGCCCTGAAACACGCGGAAGACCTGGGCTATTCGTTCAACGTAGGTCCGGAATGCGAATTCTTCCTGTTCCAGACTGATGAGAACGGTCTGCCCACCACCACGACCGCCGATGAAGCCGGCTATTTCGACCTGGGCCCGCTGGATCACGGCGAGAGCACCCGGCGTGAGGTCTGTATGACACTGGAACAGATGGGATTCGAGATCGAAGCCTCCCATCACGAAGTCGCCGCAGGCCAGCATGAGATCGACTTCAAATATACCGACGCCCTGACGACCGCCGATAATATCATGACCTTCAAGCTGGCGGTCAAGACCCTGGCCCAGAAGAACGGCCTGCACGCGACGTTCATGCCCAAGCCGGTCTTCGGGATCAACGGTTCGGGTATGCATACCAACATGAGCCTGTTCAAGGACGGAAAGAACATTTTCGCGGATCCTTCCGACAAAAGAGGTCTCAGCAAAGAAGCTTATTCATTTATCGCCGGCATCCTTGCCCATATCAAGGGCATGGCCGCCATCACCAATCCGCTGATCAACAGTTACAAACGTCTCGTCCCCGGCTATGAAGCGCCCTGCTATCTGGCCTGGAGCGCCAGCAACCGTTCCGCTCTGATCCGTATCCCTGCCGCCAGAGGCAGCGCGACCCGTGTGGAACTTCGCTGCCCGGATCCGTCCTGCAACCCGTACCTCAGCCTGGCGATCTGCCTGATGGCCGGTCTCGACGGAATCGAAAAAGGACTGACGCCGCCGGATGAGATCACCGAGAATATCTTCGCCATGGACGAATCTACCCGCGAGGCCAAGGGCATCGAGTCCCTGCCGGGCACGCTCAAGGAAGCCATTGAATGCCTGAAAGCGGATAAAGTCATCTGCGACGCGCTTGGAGAACATGTACTGTCCCAGTATGTGGAGGGCAAGGAGAAAGAGTGGGACGCCTACCGTACCCATGTCAGCTCCTGGGAGATCTCCAGATATCTGGTCATGTATTGATCTGGGCAGCAGCATAAACGACAAGCGGGAAGGAGGTGATGACAGTGGCCTGGTTTATCATTGCAGGAGGGACAGAAGAATCCCGGACATCCGTCAAGGGGCTGCTGTCATCCGCCGGCCTGGAAGTTTACCAGGTCTGTTATTCAGCCGGTGAAGTCAAACGAACATTCAACCGGGTACAGGACGCCGTCCTTGTCCTGGTCGGGATACTGCCGGACAGCGGGATCGATGATCTTTGCTGGGATATCGGGGAAGGCGCGCACGTCCTGCTGATCGGAAGATCCGCTCTGCAGGAGCGCGTTTCGTTCCCGCATATCTTCCGGCTGGAAGTTCCATGTACCAGACAGGAGATCCTCGGAGCGTGTGAAATGCTGGAACAGCTGCACCGCATGAGCGGTCCCAAGCGGACGTACGAGGAAAAGGCCCTGATCAATGATGCCAAGCAGATCCTGATGCAGGAACTTCACCTGCCGGAGGATGAAGCCTACCAACGTATGCGTAACAGCGCAATGAACAGACATAAAAAACTGATCGAGATCGCTCAGGAGATTCTGGATAGATCGGCAAAGGGGTAACGATTGATGAAAGACCGACAGTATCCGTTATATCATAACGAAATGGAGCACGACGCCTGCGGTGTCGGTGCGATCGCCGACCTGAGCGGCCGGCCGACACACCGCACCGTAGAGCAGGCACTGAAGATCGTGGAACGGCTCGCACACAGAGCCGGATCGGATGCGCTCGGAACGACCGGTGACGGCGTGGGGATCATGACCAATCTTCCTCACGCTCTTTTTTTGGTCTGGGCGGAAGAAGAAGGGATCCGGCTGGGTCAGCCGGGCGACTACGGCGTAGGGATGTTTTTCCTTCCCGAGGACGAAGTCGGCGCCGACAATGTCTGCCGGATCTTCGAGCAGCTCGCGGACTCGGCGAAGATCCCGGTCCTCGGCTGGCGCAAAGTCCCGTGCCATCCGGCGCAGCTCGGCGCCGGCGCGCGCCGGACGATGCCCAGGATCCTCCAGTGCTTCCTGAAGCGGCCCAAAGACTGCACCACGACCGATGATTTCGAACGGCGGCTGTATATCCTCCGCCGCACCTTCGAGAAGCAGGATACCGATACGTACATCTGCTCTCTTTCTTCGTTGACGATCGTCTATAAGGGCATGATGCTGGTCAGTCAGCTTCGTTCCTTCTACGACGACCTGCAGGATGTCCGCTATACCTCGGCCATGGCCATGGTCCACTCGCGTTTTTCCACGAACACCTTCCCCAGCTGGAGCAAAGCTCATCCGCAGCGAATGCTCCTGCACAACGGAGAGATCAATACGATCCGCGGCAATCATGACCGTATGAAAGCCCGGGAGGAGACCATGCGCTCCTCTGTCCTGGGCGACGATATGGCCAAAGTCCTGCCTGTCGTGCTGGAAGACGGCAGCGACTCTCAGATGCTCGATAACACACTTGAATTTCTATATATGAACGGCATGCCGCTGCCGCTCGCCGCGATGATCCTCCTGCCGGAGCCATGGCAGAAGAGCCGGCAGAGCGCGCCGTGGACGGACATGTATCGTTATTATTCCACGATGATGGAACCATGGGACGGACCTGCCGCCATCCTCTACAGCGACGGAAGGAAAGTCTGTGCCAGCCTGGACAGGAACGGCCTCAGGCCCCTTCGCTGCGCGCTGACGGACGATCAACGTCTGATCCTTTCTTCCGAGGCCGGCGTGCTCGAAGAAGAAAATGCCCATATCCGTCGCCGTTGGAAACTCGGTTCCGGCGAGATCCTCATGGCAGATCTTCAGACCGGCGAGCTTCTGGAAAGCGAAGACCTGAAAAAAGCATTCGCGTCTGCCGCTCCCTACAGTGAATGGACAAAGCACATCTTACGTCTGGATGATCTGCCTTTGGCCTCTTCCTCTTCGGATCAGCCGGACGAGGCATACCTTTCTGCCGAGGCAAAGGCTTTCCACTACACCTACGAAGATCTCGAAGACATCCTCAGGCCCATGGCGGAAAAAGGGACCGAGCCGATCGTTTCGATGGGCGCGGATGAACCGCTGGCTGTCCTGTCCCGGACTCATCCCTCGCTTTTTGACTATTTCAAGCAGCGGTTCGCGCAGGTGACCAATCCGCCGATGGACGCGCTTCGGGAAGAGATCAAGACCGACCAGACGATCTACATTGCGGATGACGGCAACCTGCTTTCCGGCGGGCCGGAAAACTGTACGGTGCTGGAACTTGCTTCTCCCATCATGACAGAGGCGGACCTTTCGAAGATCCGGGCTCTGTCCCATCCGGATTTCAGGACCCGGACCATTTCTCTGCTCTTTCCTTCCTCCCGGAACCTTTCCGACGCGCTGGAGGACTTCTTCCGACGCTGCGACGAGGCCTGCCGGGATAAGATCAACATCCTCATCCTCTCCGACCGGGGTCTGGGTCATGACCACCTGGCTATTCCTTCCCTGCTAGCGGTATCCGCGCTGGAACAGCACCTGATCCGCATCAAGCAGCGCACGGCCGTGTCTGTCATCCTGGAAAGCGGCGAGCCGAGAGACGTTCACCATATGGCCATGCTGGTGGCCTTCGGCGCCCGTGCGGTCGTTCCGTACCTGGCGCACCAGATCATCCGCCGTCTTTGTGAGACCGGGGAGCTGTCATCGACTGTTGATAAGGCGATCCGATCCTATGACCAGGCGCTGGTGGACGGGATCCAGAAGATCGCGTCCAAGATGGGCGTTTCCACCCTCCAGTCCTACCAGAGCGCCCAGCTGTTCGAAGCCGTAGGCCTGGACAAACCGCTGGTCGACGAATACTTTTCCAATACGCCATCGGCACTGGGCGGATGCGATCTTGCCCGGATCGAGCAGGATCTTCGCTTCCATCATGCCAAAGGATTTGAAAACATTCCGAGCGGATGGCCGGGAACCGCCCTCGCGTCCCTTCCTGCGACAGGCCTCCACCGGCTGCGTTCATCAGCCGATTCTGAACAGCATCTGTACCGGCCGGAAACGATCCATACATTGCAGCAGGCCGTCTGGAAGAATGACCGGGCTTTATTCGATACTTATACTTCTCTGCTTGCGACGGAAGGACCGAGAACGATCCGTTCGATGCTCGACCTTCGCTTTGACTGCTGCACCCCGGTCCCGCTGGAAGAAGTGGAACCGGCTCGGAGCATCGTAAGGCGATTCCGGACCGGTGCCATGTCCTACGGTTCTATTTCGCAGGAAGCCCACGAAACGCTCGCGAAAGCCATGAACGCTCTCGGCGCCCGTTCCAACAGCGGTGAAGGCGGCGAACTTCCCGAGCGGTTCGGTACGGACCGCAATTCCGCGATCAAGCAGGTCGCTTCCGGCCGTTTTGGTGTGACCAGAGAATACCTTCTTTCCGCTAAAGAGATCCAGATCAAGATGGCGCAGGGAGCCAAGCCCGGAGAAGGCGGACACCTCCCGGGAGCGAAAGTGACCGAATCGGTCGCGAAAACCCGCTGTTCCACGCCCGGGATCTCCCTGATCTCCCCGCCCCCGCACCATGATATCTATTCGATCGAAGACCTCGCCCAGCTGATCTATGACCTTCAGTGCGCGAACGAAGACGCCAAGGTCACAGTCAAGCTCGTCGCCTCGACCGGTGTCGGGACGATCGCCAGCGGCGTAGCCAAGGCCGGCGCCGGCGGGATCCTGATCTCCGGCGGAGAAGGCGGGACCGGAGCCGCTCCGCTCAGCAGTATCCATCACGCGGGCCTCCCCTGGGAGATCGGTCTGGCGGAAGCCCATCAGGTGCTCTGCCGCAATCGTCTGAGACAGTGTGTCACGCTGGAAACCGACGGAAAACTGATGAGCGGCCACGATGTAGCTGTCGCGATGCTGCTCGGCGCCGAACAATTCGGTTTTGCCACTCTTCCGCTCGTCGCGATGGGCTGCCGGATGATGCGTGTCTGCCATCTGGGCACCTGTCCCTTCGGGATCGCTACCCAGGATCCGAGGCTGCGCGCAAGGTTCGTCGGCAAACCCGAATATGTCGAGCGGCTGATGCTGTTTATCGCGGAGCAGCTGCGGGAGATCCTCGCGAAACTCGGCGCCAGATCTGTCGATGAGATGGTCGGCCGAAGCGATCTTTTAAAAGTCAAAGAAAACGCGCCGATCGATCTGTCCGACCTGATCGGTTTTTCCAGAAATATTCATTATAGAAAAGAAGCGAAACACGATTTCCACCTCTCTGAGCGCAAGGATGTCCGCGCGGTACAGGATCATGTACTTTTGTCCGCGACCGATCGGGCTTTCGGTACCATGCTGTCCGGTCCGCGCCGCATCCAGGCGCAGGGAGCCGGCGGCCAGTCCTTTGGCGCCTTCCTGCAGAAAGGCCAGGCGATCACGCTCTTTGGTGAAGCCAATGACTATCTGGGCAAAGGCCTTTCCGGCGGTACGATCGCTGTCAGGCCGCCCGTGGACGCGGTCTGGCAAAACGATGATGTTCTGATCGGCAATGTCGCCCTGTACGGCGCGACTTCCGGAGAATGCTATATTGCCGGCCGGGCCGGGGAACGGTTCGCCGTTCGCTCCTCCGGCGCGGTAGCTGTCGTAGAAGGCGTGGGTGATCACGGACTGGAATACATGACCGGAGGCAAAGTCATGATCCTGGGATCCGTGGGAGATAACTTCGCGGCCGGCATGTCCGGCGGCATCTGCTGGGTCTATGATCCGCAGGACGAACTGAAGGATAAGCTGAACTTTTCACCGCTGGATGTACGGCCCGCCGGGGCGGAAGATATCCCGGAACTGGCCGCTCTTCTGGAAGCGCATATCCGTTGGACGGATTCGGAAAAAGCGGCCCGGGTCCTGGGAGATCTGAAAAACCAGTTGCCCTTCTTCCGCCGTGTGATCTCGAAAGAATATCTGGCTCTGCTCCAGAAGGAAAGGAGGAACTGATCATGGGAAAACCGACCGGCTTTCTGGATCTTGCAAGAATTGAAGATCCGTTTCGTCCGGCTGAAAACCGCCTTCTCGACTTTCTGGATCTCCATGAGCCTCTCAACGAGGAAAAACGCCGTCAGCAGGCAGAGCGCTGTATGAACTGTGCCGTGCCCTTCTGCCAGTCCGATTACGGATGTCCTCTGCACAATCGGATCCCCGAGTGGAACGATCTTCTCTGCCGCGGGCTGGAAAAGCAGGCACTGGCGAGGCTCCTGCAGACCGCGCCGTTCCCGGAGTTTACCGGTCATGTCTGTCCGGCGCTCTGCGAAAAAGCCTGCAACCTGTCCGAAGATGGCGTTACGAACCGGAATAACGAACTCTATCTGATCGAAAAAGGTTTCTCCGAAGGCTGGATCGAGCCAAGGATCCCTGCTCATCGTACCGGCGTTGCTGCCGGCGACAATGATGCCGGTGGCAGTACGGTCGCTGTCGTAGGCTCCGGACCTTCGGGGCTTTCCGCCGCCGACCTTTTGAACCAGCTTGGATACAGTGTTACCGTATTTGAAAAAGCGGACCGTCCCGGCGGACTTCTCATGTACGGGATCCCGGCCATGAAATTGCCCAAAGAACTGATCGAGCGGAGGATCCGCCTGATGGAAAAAGAAGGGATCGCTTTCCGCCTCGGAAAGGAGGTCGATCCTTCCCTGCTTTCCGGATTTGACGCCGTCGTGCTTTGCGGCGGTGCGAGAAAGCCCCGTTCCCTGTCTATGGAAAACGCGGATACGCCTGGGATCGTCTACGCGGTCGACTATCTGACTGAGCAAACCAAAGCTTTACTGGACGACCGCCCTTCCGGGATCAGCGCGAAGGGAAAGTCTGTGGTCGTCGTAGGCGGCGGCGATACGGGCAATGACTGTATCGGGACTGCCCTCCGTCAGGGGTGCCGCAGCATCCTTCAGCTGGAGATGATGCCCGCTCCGCCGGAAGAAAGACTTCCTTCCAATCCATGGCCCGAGTGGCCGCGCGTACTGAAAACGGATTACGGTCAGGTAGAAGCAGAATCGGTATTCGGCCGGGATCCCAGACAGTATCAGACGACCGTGACCAAAGCCATTCCCGGATCTGACGGCACGTTAACCATGATCGAGATCGTCCGGCTGATGCGGGATGAAAACGGCCGCATGGTACCGGTACCGGGAACAGAAGAGACGGTTCCCTGTGAACTTCTTTTAATCGCCGCCGGCTTCGTCGGCTGTGAGGAAGCTCTTCCAAAGGCGCTCGACCTGCCGCTTGGAAGGCGCGGGACGCTGATGCCCGAAAACCAGTCTCATCATATCAAAGATAAATATTTCAGTGCCGGTGATATGCGTACCGGCCAGTCGCTGGTCGTTCGCGCGCTGGCCGACGGACGGGCCGCGGCACTGGAAGTTCACGCATATCTTCAGAAGGAGAACGAGCAATGAAAAAGTATATCTTCGTGACCGGCGGTGTCGTCTCCGGTCTGGGCAAAGGGATCACGGCAGCTTCTCTGGGACGTCTTCTGAAAGCCCGTGGGCTGAAGGTCGCGGCCCAGAAACTCGATCCTTATATCAACGTCGATCCCGGTACCATGAGCCCCTACCAGCACGGCGAGGTATATGTCACCGAAGACGGCGCCGAGACCGATCTGGACCTTGGTCACTATGAGCGTTTTATCGACGAGGATCTGAACCGCTATTCCAACCTTACGACCGGTAAAGTCTATTCCAACGTCATTAGCCGTGAGCGTCAGGGCGGGTATCTCGGGAGCACGGTCCAGACCATCCCGCACATCACGGATGAGATCAAGAGCTTCATTTATAATGTCGGCCAGACAACGGACGCGGATGTCGTCATCACCGAGATCGGCGGTACGATCGGCGATATAGAATCCCAGCCATTCATCGAGGCGATCCGTCAGGTCGGCCTGGAGGTTGGCCGTGAAAATGCTCTGTATGTGCATGTCACCCTTGTCCCCTACCTGAAGGCTTCCGGGGAACACAAATCCAAACCGACTCAGCATTCTGTGAAGGAACTGCAAGGCATGGGGATCAGCCCGAACCTGATCGTCCTTCGGGTGGATGAGCCTATCACAGACCCGACCATCTTCCAGAAGATCGCGCATTTCTGCAATGTCAAACCGGACTGCGTCATCGAGAACCAGACTCTTCCGATCCTCTATGAGGCGCCGCTCATGCTGGAGAAATCCGGCATGTCCGAGATCGTCTGCCGGGAACTTGGTATCCAGGCTCCCAAGCCGGACCTGTCCGACTGGGAAGCCCTGATCGACAAGATCCGCTGCGAACGCCGGAAGGTGACCATCGGCCTCGTCGGCAAATATGTGCAGCTGCACGACGCTTACCTTTCCGTAGCGGAAGCCCTGCGCCACGCAGGTTACGCGCTCGACGCCCATGTATCCATCCGGTGGATCGATTCCGAGACCATCACGGATGAAAATGTATCCGAGATCCTCGCCGGGATGGACGGGATCATCGTACCGGGCGGCTTCGGCAGCCGCGGGATCGAAGGCATGATCTCGACCTGCCGCTACGCGAGAGAACATCATGTGCCTTACTTCGGCATCTGCCTGGGACTGCAGATCGCCGTGATCGAATACGCCCGTCACATGGCCGCCCTCTCCGGCGCTAACTCCCGCGAGTTCGATGAGCTGACCCTTTATCCGGTCATCGACTTTATGCCAGGTCAGTATGATTCCATCGACAAGGGCGGCACGCTCCGCCTCGGAAAATATCCCTGCGACCTGCAGGAAGGAACGAAGATCCGTTCCCTTTACGGCACGGAACATATCAGCGAACGCCACCGCCACCGCTATGAAGTCAACAACGCCTACCGCGAAGCTCTTTCCAGGGCCGGTCTGTGCCTTTCCGGTCTCTCCCCCGACGGTCATCTCGTCGAGACGATCGAGCTGACGGACGAGGATTTCTTCATCGGCGTCCAGTTCCACCCGGAATTCAAGAGCCGTCCCAACAAACCGCATCCGCTTTTCTTAGGTTTTATCAAGGCCTCGATAGAAAACGGGAAAGAGGCCTGATACACGTTAGCAGCCCATAGAAATGAAAAAGGTCTGACCCCTTGGATAATATCCGGGAAGGTCAGACCTCATTTTTCTTTTTCTGATTGGTTACTCGCATTTGGAGCAAAGGAATTTGCCTTACTCGGCAGGCTGCTCGATGCGGATATGAAGCTCATCCAGCTGTTTCTGTTCGACTGCGGAGGGAGCACCCATCATGATATCCTGCGCGTTCTTGTTCATGGGGAAAGCGATGACTTCACGGATGGATTCTTCTCCCGAGAGGAGCATGACCATCCGGTCGACGCCGGGAGCGATACCCGCGTGCGGCGGAGCTCCGTAGGTGAAGGCATTGTACATGGCCGGGAATTTCGTCTTGACTTCTTCTTCTCCCAGATTCACCATCTCAAAGGCTTTCACCATGATCTCAGGATCATGGTTGCGCACGGCGCCGGAAGAAAGCTCCACACCGTTGCAGACCAGGTCATATTGATCCGCCATGATCGAAAGCGGATCGATCTCACCACGTTCGGCTTTCAGCAGAACATCCATTCCGCCCGTGGGCATGGAGAATGGATTGTGGCAGAATTCCATCTCTCCGGATTCTTCTCCGATCTCGTACATGGGGAAATCGATGATCCAGCAGAATTCATATTTCTCTTTATCCATATGCCCTTCGCAGGCAGCGCCCAGCATCTTGATCGCGACGCCGGCCGTTTTCTGAGCCGCGCTGCGATTTCCTGCCGCAAGGATCACCAGCGTGTTGGGGCCCATGGACAGTTTCGCTTTCACTGCTTCCAGCACCACAGGATCCGCGTTGACAAACTTCGCGATCCCGCCGGCCACTGTGCCTTTCTCATCTGTCTTGAACCAGTAGGCTTTACTTCCTGCCTGTACCTCGATATCGGCACATACTTTTTCGATCGCTTTTCTGGCCAGTTTACATTCGGATACCGGGACCGCCTTGATCACGCTTCCTTCAAAAGGTCCGAATCCGCAGCTGCCAAGCTCCTCGGTCAGATCCATCGCCCTAAGATCGATCCGAAGATCGGGTTTATCGGTACCGAACTCATCCATCGCCTGAAGATATGGGATCCGCGCAAACGGCGCTTTTGAAGCAATATTGTACTTGCCGTATCTGGCAAAGATCGGGGGAAGCACGTCCTCCAGGATCTCAAAAACATCTTCCTTAGAGGCAAATGCCATTTCCATATCAAGCTGATAAAACTCTCCCGGAGACCGGTCGCCTCGCGCGTCCTCGTCGCGGAAGCACGGAGCGATCTGGAAATACCTGTCAAAACCGGCCGTCATAAGCAGCTGCTTAAACTGCTGCGGCGCCTGAGGAAGTGCGTAAAACTTGCCCGGATGTTTCCTGGCGGGAACCAGGTAATCCCTTGCGCCTTCCGGAGAAGACGCCGTCAGGATCGGCGTCGTGATCTCCAGGAATCCGTGCTCTGTCATCGCGCTTCTCAGCGCGGCGACCACCTGGCACCGAAGAACGATGTTATCCCTCACCTCCGGATTGCGAAGATCCAGATAGCGGTATTTCAGGCGGAACGTTTCATCCGCTTTGCGGGAATGATTGATCTCAAACGGCAGTTCCTGGTGGGTGCAGCGTCCCAGCACATTGATCTTCTCCGGGACGATTTCGATCTCGCCGGTCGGGATCTTCCGGTTGATATTGCTTCTTTCACGGACAGTGCCTATAACTTGGATCGTCGACTCTTTGTTGAGTTTCTTGACCTGATCCAGCAGAGCCTCGTCTTCGACAACGACCTGCGTTGTCCCGTAAAAGTCGCGCACGATCACAAACGCCAGGCTGCCGCCCACCTCACGGACATTCTCCATCCAGCCCGCGATCGTCACTTTCTCGCCGATATTTTCTCTTCTTAATTCTCCACAGGTATGAGTTCTTGATTGCATCTGATGATCTCCGTATTCGTAATATGCCTAATAGTAAAACATGGATATTATACTTTTTTCCGGGACTTTTTTCAAGCATAAGTCCCTGCTTGCCAGAGGCTGTTTCGCTTGTTATAATATAATAAAATTGACATCCGGAGCGAGCCGGATGTTCCCAAAACAGCCCTGGAGGTAAACCGTATGTGGAAAAAAACCAAAACACCGTATCAGTTCAACCTCATTGAGAATGAGGGAGGCAAAACCTTAGGCTACAGTCCGGATTCCGGGATCAGGATCCTGGAGAAAGACGGATTCGCCTTCAAAGATTTCCTCGGAACGGGCGAGCTTCTCCCTTATGAAGATTGGCGGCTTCCGGCAGAAGAAAGAGCCGATGATCTTGCGAAGAGACTGTCCATCGAACAGGTAGCCGGCCTGATGTGCTTCTCTGCTCACCAGTTTAAAGTCACGGCGGAAGTCAACGAAGAACAGAAGACCTTCCTTGACAAGCACCTTAGAAGCGTCCTGAACTCGGCAGGCGGCGGTATTCCCGATGATATCCAGATCGCCTGGTCCAACAACATGCAGCGGTATGTAGAAGGCAAGGAATTCGGTATTCCCTGTTACTTCTCCTCCGACCCCCGGAACGGTCAGGGCGTCTCTGACTGGCCCGGAAACCTCGGCCTTGCGGCGACCTTTGATCCTGAGATCGCTTTCGAGTCCGCCAAATGTCAGTCAAAAGAATTAAGAGATCTCGGGGTAGCCTGCTTCCTGGCGCCTCAGGTCGATATTTCTTCCGATCCCCGCTGGTTCAGAAACAGTGGTACGTTCGGCGAAGACCCCGCGCTTTCCAGAGACATGGTCCGCGCATTCTGCGACGGCCTTCAGAGCACCTACGACGATGAAGGCAACGACCTCGGCTGGGGCAAAGACTCCATGACCGCGATGGCCAAGCACTGGACCGGTGAAGGTTCCTGCGAAGGCGGCCGTGAAGCCCATGTGGACGGCGGTAAATACGCGGTCTATCCGAACAACAACTTCGAAGCCCTGATGATCCCCTTCGTCGACGGCGCTTTTAAGCTGAAAGGCAAGACCGGTTCCGCTCAGGCGATCATGTCCAGCTACTCCGCCGCCTATACCGATGACGGTTCTCTGGGTGAGATCGTCGGTTCCGGATTCTCCAACTACAAGATCAACGGACTGCTTCGCGGCCGCTACGGATTCAACGGCGTTGTCTGTACCGACTGGATGGTTCTGAACGAAGGTATGAAGGAAGGCAAACGTTCCTGCGGATGGGGCGCTCATATCGAAGATCCCGAGGTCGAACCCGGCGAAAGAGCTTTCATCGCCATCATGGCCGGCGTCGACCAGATGGGCGGCTGCTCCAATCCCGATGTCCTGATGGACGCTTACCGTTTCGGCTGCGAAAAAGTCGGCAAAGAAGTCATGGACAAAGCCTTTGCCCAGTCCGCACAAAGACTCCTGCAGGGATATTTCCTGACCGGACTGTTCGAGAATCCATACCTCGATGAAGCCGCTGCCTTCGCGGACGTCAACTCTCCCGACAAACAGAAAGCCGCGCTTGACGCGCAGGTCAAGGCTGTCGTCATGCTGAAGAACGAGAACGGCGCAGTAAAAAAATCCGACAAACGGCTGAAAGTCTATATTCCGGCTCTGTATGAAGCACCGCATTATCTTGTGACCGCCTTCCAGCCCGGCAAGATGACCGAACCCGCGGTCTCCTATCCGATCAGCCTGGCGATCGCCGAGAAATATTTCGACGTCGTCACCGATAAGGTGGAAGGGACCGAGATCACCCGTCTTACCGCTGAAGAGCTTAAGGGCATCGACCTGGTCCTGATCCCGGCCAGAGACCCCGGCAACTCCAGCCCGCAGGACAGCCGTAAATCCGCTCAGGGATTCAACGCCAATGAAGCTGTCACCAGCGACGCGCAGAAGGAACAAGCGGAAGACACCGCTTTCCGTCCGCTGACCAGACAGTACCGTCCTTATGTGGCTGACGGCCCATTCGTCAGAAAAGTCTCCATCGCCGGCGATACCCTGCCGGACGGCACCAAGGAAAACCGTTCCTATTTCGGCCAGGCTGCCCTGACCACCAACGAAGAACAGCTCGATCAGATCCTGGACGCGGCCGCTATCGCCAAAGAACTCGGCGTTCCTTCCGTGGTCGCCATGTTCACCGGCAAGCCTCTTTGCTTCCATGAGTTCGAACCAGCGGTAGACGGCATCCTCGTCACCTTCTCCGGTTCCTCCGAAGCCCTGGCCAGGATCGTGGCCGGTGTGGACGAGCCCAGTGCTCTTCTTCCCATGCAGATGCCCAAAGACATGGATGATGTCGAGCGTCAGTTCGAGGATACCCCGAGAGACATGGAGTGCTATACCGATTCCGTCGGACACAAATATGACTTTGCTTTCGGTATGAATTATGCCGGTGTCATCAACGATGACCGCGTCGCGAAATACTCCGCGCCCGCGCTCACCGAGCCCGAAAACAAAGGCGTCTGATCACTCAGCTATTTTTGAAAAGGCATGGCCAACTCAGGTCATGCCTTTTCTTTTTCTTCCGCTTCTGTCCTCCGCAGAATCAACGTTTTTCACAATCACACACAGAAGCGGCATGAAAAGCCCTTTTTTCAAAATCACGCGGCGTTGCAAATCAAACATTTTTCAAATCCACGCGTTGGTGCTCCCTGTAGCAAACATTTATCAAAATCACGCGTAATCCGTTTTATGACAATACTCCGTATATTCAGCATTTATCACAAATGCGCGGAAAAGCCAGGAAAAAGAAGCCTGAAGGTCCTCAAAACACGCGCGGTTTTGAAAAATGTCTATTCCACGGAGCAATCGAAACGTGCGATTTTGAAAAACAGGACTCTCAAGGAGCAGGTACGCGTGATTTTGAAAAACTCGTCTCTCAGGGAGCAACTGACAAGCATCCCCAAGATGAAGCCTGCCCCGCCAGGTACAAAAAAGAAAAGCCGATCTGCCGCAAAATAAACGCAGCAGATCGGCTTTTTGTAAATCGACTTTTCAGACAGATGCTGAACTCTTTTTATTCTTCTTTCGCTTTCTCTTTCTTCTTCAGCACGACGTTGGTGATGATACCAAGGATCAGCGCGCAGGCGACTTCGGTGATCGTCACGGAGCCGAAGTTCAGGCTCATGCCGCCGATACCGGCGATCAGGATCACGGACACGACGAACATATTCGGATGCTGGTTCAGGTCGACGTTCTGGATCATTTTCAGACCGCTGACAGCGATGAATCCGTAAAGAGCGAAGCAGACACCGCCCATGACGCAGCTCGGGATAGTGGACAGGAAGGTCGCGAACGGGCCGAAGAAGCTGATGACCATGGCCAGAACAGCGGTATACCAGATGGTGATGATGGAAGCGTTGCCGGAGATGGCGACGCAGCCGACGGACTCACCGTAAGTGGTGTTGGGGCAGCCGCCAAAGAAGGCGCCGCAGAAGGAACCGATACCGTCGCCGAGCAGAGTGCGATCCAGACCGGGCTCTTTCAGAAGGTCACGCTCGATGATAGAGGAAAGGTTCTTGTGGTCCGCGATGTGCTCAGCAAAAACAACGAAGGAAACCGGCGCGTAGGCAGCCAGGAGGGTCACGATATAGGAAGCGGAAAGATCACCAAAGCCCTTGAAAGCAGTCAGGAAGGTGAAATCCGGGATCCAGGTCATGGACTCGAACTTGGAGAAGTCGATGATCTTCAGCGCGTCGATATTGGCGGCGAAGCCGATGGCGGTGAAGATGGCGGCCAGGGCATAACCGACTACGATACCGATAATGAATGGGATCATCTTGATCATCTTCTTACCGAAGACGTTGCAGGCCATGGTGGTGAACAGGGTGACCAGACCGCAGATCAGGCAGATGTAGGGAGAAGCAAGCTGAGCGCCGTCGACCGCGACATTGCCGCTCATCAGGTCGCCGACCGCATTGCCGGCCAGAGACAGTCCGATGATCGCAACCGTAGGTCCGATAACGACCGCAGGCATCAGTTTGTCGACCCACGCGGTGCCGACCGCTTTAACGACCAGCGCAAGAATAACATAGACAAGACCCGCGAACAGAGCGCCGAGGATCAGACCAAGATAACCGCCCGCGACAGAAGCCGCGCCGGCAAAAGCCGCAAACATCGAACCGATGAAAGCAAAGGAACTTCCCAGGAAGACCGGGCTCTTGGATCTGGTGAACAGCAGATAGACGATGGTTCCAACACCGGCGCCAAACAGGGCCGCGGTGGGAGACATACCGTTACCAATAATGGCGGGAACCGCGATGGTAGCGGCCATGATGGCAAGCAGCTGCTGGAAAGCGAAAACGAGTGTTTTCCCAAATCCGGGCTTGTCTTCGATTGTGTAAACGAGTTTCATAGATAGTACCCTCCTGATATTTTGTGCCAACAGACACAGTTTAAATATTGGTCAGACCGGACACCGATCCCGAAGATCGGCATCCGGCCTTTATCTAAACGGTTAAGGCAAAAAACAAATCAGTCGGACGACCGCTTTGTCCTTTACCTTGACCATTTTAGACTGTCTCATAAAGTTCGACCGCGGTGTAATCCTCGAACGGGGGGATCTTCACCTCAATGATCTCCTGTCTGGAAGTGGGAACGTTCTTTCCCACATAATCGCCGCGGATCGGCAGTTCCCTGTGCCCGCGGTCCACGAGCACCGCCAGCTGGATCGAACCCGCGCGGCCTCTTTCTTTCAGCGCGTCGAGCGCCGCGGAAGCGGTCCGTCCCGTGTAGAGCACATCATCGACGAGGATCACGTGCCGCCCGGTGATCTCAAAGGGGATCTTTGTTTCCTTGACGACAGGAGATTCCGTCCTTTTCTCGAGGTCATCCCGGTAGAACGTGATATCCAGCGCGCCGACCGGGACCTTCGTCCCTTCGATCGAGGCGATGTTCACCGCGATCACCTTGGCGAGCGAAACGCCCCGCCGGCGGATGCCCACGATCACGACATTCTCCGCTCCGTTGTTATGTTCCACGATCTCATGGGAGATACGCCGAAGAGCCCGGCTTACCGCTTTGTCATCCATGAGCGTCGCCTTATACCGTTCCACGTCTTTCCTCCCATCTTTTTTGTCAAGGCGCCGCCTGGCGCACAACTGAAAAATGCCTTGCCGTTTCTCGGCAAGGCATGGTTTTTCCAATATGATTCTCCTACCAACCTTACCGATCTCTCTGTATCGGCTTAAAGATTTTTCTTGAAGATATTATACTGATTTATCGGCCTGAATGCCATCCAAAAAGCACAAAATTCATTTGACTTTTTAGTGCATTATGCCATTTCGGTAGTATGTCATCAGAACCACACTCCGCCTTCTTCGTCGATCGTGAAGATGACGGCATCGGACAGGTAGTAGTCGTTGTAGATATCGTCGATGCAGAACATATAGTAGTAATCGCCGGGTTCGAGCAGATCGTAGTAGATCTGAAGCGTGCCCCTGACCTTGTATTCCTCGCCCATGTAGGCACCTTCCTCGAAATCATCCACGGTATAGCTGTAGTAGCGCGGGATGATCACGTCGCCATCCTTCAGCTGGATCAGATTCCTGCCGGCGGCGCCGGATTCGTCGATACCTTCCCAGACGCCTTCCACCACGACTGACCAGTCACTGTTCTGCCGAAGTCTCAGGAACATCTGCTCACCGTTGTAGTAGATCGGTGACGTATAAATAATGTAGTCGTCTTCTGCCTGGACGATATAGGTCGCCAGATTCTGCCCGTCCGGCAGCGAGAGCCAGTAACCGTCCATGTTGTCGGCAAACTCACCCTTTTTCCAGTCAGCGTAGATATCGTAGGTCTCGCCGAGCTCGATGAAATCCATCTCATCCGCGGACATCTCAAAGACGTAGGCATAGACATCCGCTGCATAGGAAAGGCCGGATTCATCCAGAATAAAGTAGTAATACCCATTCTCATCAAACTGAGGTTCGACCTTGAACGTAATCAGCGGGCTTTCACCGGTCACTTCCATCACATCGGCGTACGCGAAGTAATCCTCATAAGGATAATAATCTTCGTCCCATTGATCCTCGTAGTCATCCCAGTCTTCATAATCTTCATCCCAGTCTTCCCAGAACCAGTTCCAGAGTCCGTCTTCGTCGAACCAGGTGTCATCCTCATACTCTTCCTCGGATGCGGTCAGCACGTTACCCTGCGCCTGACGGTCGACAAAGGAAAGATAATAAGGGCTGATACAGATCTCCGCGAAGGTCTTCAGTTCGGAGGAACCCTGCACTTCCAGCGGATAATACATGGAAAGGCCGCAGGAAGAACGATGGACGGATCCGCTCACCTTATAGACCACACAGTCCTCCAGCGCTTTCAGCACTTCCGCCGTCCCGGTGCCGTACTTGCCGCAGGCACGGATGATGCCGGCAAGATCGACCATGTTCGTGTAGCCTTCCGACTTATTGTTGCCGCCGAAGTTGTCGGCGCTCTCGATCCCGCGCACCATCTCGGTCAGTTTCGACACTTCTGATCCGGCATCATAAAAACCGTGAGCGAACGTATTGAACTTGATCAGGAAATCATCCACTTTCCGAAGATCGATGACCGAAAGTGTCGACAGATCGATATCGCCGTCCGACTGGCAGGCTTTCATAAAGCTGTCACAGATCACTTTACCAACCGCCAGTCCGTCCGCCTTGGGATTGGAGGAAAGGTATTTCCCGATCGCCTCATAATCCCATCCGCCGCCGGGCTCCGTTTCGACGGACCCGATCATATAATCCGCGTAGGAAGCCAGAATATTCGCGGCCTCGATACTTCCCATCAGACAGGCGTCGAAGCCGATGAACTCGAACCGGTCGGTCATCTTGGCGAAGACACTGCGGAACGCCTGATTCATCTCCGTCAGAGAAAGCGAATCGTTCTGCTCCAGCTCGTCAAAGCACACCCCGGTGATGGAGCCGCCGCCATGATTCCAGAAGATCACGCCCATGTGCTCCGCCGGATACTGATGGATCCCCCATTCGAGGAAAGCGATCAGCGTGGCGATCCGGCCCATGCCGGCTCGGGACACTTCCCCTACTTTGCTGACCTTACCGTCTTTCACCAGGAAACGCTGATTGACGCCCCGGTCGAAATAGTCGCTGCTGCGGACATTCGTTCCGCCGGTCTCCACGACAAACTGGACCTTATCTCCGGACACGCCTTTCTTCATCTCTTCGAGATCCGTAGTTCCCGCGCCGCCCTGCCAGAAATCGGATTCCAGATCCGTTCCGCAGAGATAGACGAAGATCGTCCAGGTCCCTTCTTCTCCCATCGACGCTTCGTTGGCAAGCTGCGGCCGGTCGATCAGCATCTCGCCCGTCTCCGCCGATACCTCCATGGAAAGACCGTCCGGCGCGGAAGAGTCCTCGTGGGAATTATCCTGTGTATAATAGGAAGATTGATGGGTACTGCTCTCGCTTTCCCAGTCATCCCAGTCATCCCAATCATCATCCCAGTCTTCGTCATCGTCCCATAAATCCTCAAACCAGGGATCCTCATCCTCGAAAAGGATATCCTCGATCAGACCGCATCCGCTAAGCTGGATCATCAGGACGAAAATCATCAAAACCGCAAGAATTCGTTTTTTCACGTTTCACCTTCCTAAGAAATAGCAAGTCTTCAATAAAGGCATGATATCACAATATTTTCTTCTTGACAAATGTGAAAATCTGAAGCAGAGTAAAAATATATATCTTACACGAGGTCTTTCATATGTCAGTCCAGAAAACCAGAAAAACCAGTATCGATATGACCGTCGGAAATCCCATCCGGCTCATGGTCCTGTTCGCGATCCCCATGTGGATCGGCGGCGTATTCCAGCTCATGTACAACATGGTGGACACGATCGTGGTAGGCCGTTTCGTCTCTACCGACGCTCTGGCCGCCATCGGCGCGACATCCAGTACGACCGCTTTCATCCTTTTCCTTGGCAACGGCGTTACCAACACCCTGTCGGTCATCGTCGCGCAGGCGGAAGGCGCGAAACAGGCGGAAAAACTCAAAAAAGTCGTCTCGCACGCCACCTACCTTGTCGTAGCAGTCGGTATCTTTCTGGGCCTGGTCAGTTTTCTGATCGCCAGGCCGCTCATGCAGCTGCTTGGTACAGATCCGCTCATTATCGACGATTCCGTCACTTATATCCGGATCGTTTCCGGACTCACCATCGCGCAGATGTGTTACAACGGTTCCGCCGCGATCCTGCGCGCGATCGGTGATTCGAAGACGCCGCTTTATTTCCTGGTCTTCAGCTCTCTTCTCAATATCGTCCTGGACCTTGCCTTTGTACTGGGTCTTGGCGCAGGTGTCGCGGGCGTTGCCTGGGCAACGATACTCTCCCAGCTTCTGTCCGGTATTCTCTGCATCACCTACATGCTTCGGAAGTATGAACGGCTTCGCCCAAATAAAGCCGCCTGGAAATACGATCCAGCCCTGATGGGTGAGTTTCTCCGCATCGGCCTTCCGCTAGTCGTGCAGTCCGTCACGCTGAATATCGGTATGTTCGTGATCACAGCTGTCATCAACTCCTTCGGCAAGGATGTCATGGCCGCCTATACGATCGGTTCCAGGGTAGAACACCTCGCTACCGTGACTTTTTCGAATATCGCATTCTCCTTCTCGGTCTTCTCCGGCCAGAACTTCGGCGCGCATCAATATGAGCGGATCCGCAGCGGCTATTTTAAGGGCTCTTCTCTGATCGTCGCGCTGACTTTAGTTTCGACCGCTGTCATGATGATCTTCGCAAGACCGCTGGCACTTCTTTTCATGGATGAGCCTCAGGAAGTCGTACTTACAGAGGCCGTCAAGCTGATCCGGATCGAAGCTTCCATGTATGTCCTGCTCGGAAGCATCTGGGGCATCAACTCGATCCTCCGCGGTATGGGTGCCGTGAAGATCACACTGATCTCTTCCATCGTGGAACTGGCGAGCAAGATCGGTCTTTCTCTGCTGCTGCCGATTTTCCTTGGGACAGTCGGCGTGTGGCTGGCGGCGCCGATCGGCTGGGGTCTGGGCATTATCCCGACCCTCGGATTCTTCCTCTGGTGGGCAAAGGATCCGGAAAACCGCTGCATCTGGCTGAAAAAGAAAAAAGAAGAAACTGTCAAGGCATAAAAAAGGAGCCAAAACCTGGCTCCACTTTTTTATCTCTTTTATTTCTTTTTGACTGGCTGGTTGGCTTTGTTCTGCCATTCCTGGATCTTGTTCGCGAACTTTTCTCTCCAGGTGAGTTTCTTCTCGAATTCCGGTTTCTTCTCGCCCTTCTTGCCGGTGGAGAATCCCAGGATATAGCCGCCGGAAACTTCCAGCTGTACCTGCTTCTTGAGCGGCAGCGCTTCAAACACCTTCTTGTCGCAGAACATGGTCAGGATCTGCGGGCCGGATTTGATCTTCACGAGCGGCATCTTGATCCATTTCAGCCGTTTGGGCATCTGCTCCATGACGGATTTCGGGAAGTTTGCCTCCGAGACCTTGGCTTTCTTTTTATCAATGATGAACGCGGTGATCTTCTGACGGTTCTGATCGATCAGCTGCTGGGATTCCGCCTGCTTCTTCTGCAGGTATTTGCCCAGAAAATACATGCCGGCGATGATCGCCGCGACGATCAGTACTACGGTAAAAATGATGCCTAGAGTATCCACTTTCCAATCCTCCGCGTGGTTTTAGTATCTCGAAATAGTGTAGTATATTTGGCTTCAATAGTCAACTGTCGCTGTCAAAAAGTTTCCGTTCGGATCTCCAGCCGGATCTCGCCCTGGCTCATCTCGCCCAGCAGGATCTCGTAGAGTATAGTCGCGACGAGTTTTTCCTCCAGCAGACTTCCTTCGACCTTCCGGGTCCGGATCGTGACATCCAGCGTCCCGGCGGGAGTCGGATAAGCGGCCAGACAGGTCTTTCCTTCTTCAAATTCCATCAGGACAGCGCTCTTCGGTCTCTTGACGCTTACGCGCCGCACTGAGCTGTCCTCGCCGATCCGAAACGTCATGACCTCCGATTCTTTTTCGCCGCTCTCCTCGTCCAGTATCTGCTCGTAGCTCAGCCGGACCGCATAGAAATCATCCTGCTTCACGCTCTTTATTTCAGCAGGGATCTGCCGTACGGACGGGGCCTCTCCCGGGAAATGGCTCGTCAGGCTGATGAGTACTTTCCCGCTTTTCATTTTTCGATACTGACCTTCGAAACGGTCAGGTTTTCGATATCCAGGATCTGGCGTGAGAAGCTGCGGAACTGGTCGATACTGTCTGACGCGTAGAAATCATAGGTCCCGACCGTGTGATCCGCTTCCATATCGTGCTCTCCAAGGAATTCCTTCATTTCCCGCGTCGCGGCTTCCGACACGTTGATCAGCGTGACGTTCTCTCCCATTTCTTTCTGAATGAGAGGCCGGAGCAGCGGATAATGCGTGCAGCCGAGGATCACGGTATCGACATGGTTCTCCTTCAGCGGTTTTATATAGCGGCGGATGACTTCGCGGGTCACCTCGTCGGAGAACCATCCCTCTTCCACCAGCGGGACAAAGAGCGGGCACGCCTGGCTTGTTACTTCCAGGGAAGGATCTTCCTTCAGAAGCAGCCGCTCGAAGGCGCCGGAACGGATCGTCGCGGCTGTTCCCAGTACGCCGATCCGGCCGTTTTTGGTCGCGCGAAGCGCCGCACGGGCGCCCGGCTCGACCACGCCGATGATCGGCAGATCATAGGAAGCCTTCATCTCCTCCAGCGCGTTGGAACTGGCGGTACCACACGCGATGATCACGCCTTTGACGTCGTGTCTCAGCAGAAACCGCATGATCTGGTGTGAAAACTCGATGATCGTAGCCTTCGATTTACTGCCGTAGGGAACGCGGGCCGTATCGCCGAAATAAACCGCGTTTTCCCGGGGCATGAGGTTTCCCATTTCACGGATGACTGTCAGTCCGCCCAGACCGGAATCAAATACACCGATAGCTCTGTTATCCATGATTATCTCTGAAGCCCCAGCTGGATCAGCTCATCCACCAGCTGCGGATAGCTAAGTCCCCGGTTGGCCCACAGCATCGGATACATGCTGATCTTGGTAAAGCCGGGGAAGGTATTGATCTCGTTGAAGATGACTTCTCCGGTGGCTTTCTCCACGAAGAAATCCACGCGGGAAAGACCTTTACCGTCCACAGCCCGGAAAACCGCACAGGCGTCTTTGCGGATCTCTTCCACCGTTTCTTCCGGCAGATCCGGATCCAGGACCGTTTCTGACTTGTCGTTGAAGTATTTCGCTTCATAAGTATAGAAGGTATCCGCGGCCAGGATCTCGCCGACGCCGCTGGCCTTCGGATGCTCGTTGCCCAGGACCGCGCATTCGATCTCTCGTCCGACGATCCCCTCTTCCACAAGGATGCGGCTGTCATTGTCCGCCGCGATCTTCAGACCTTCGATCAGGCTTTCCCGGTCAGTCGCCCGGGTCACACCGATGGAGGAACCCGCGTTGGCCGGTTTGACATAGACAGGATACGGAAGATGGCTTTCGATCCTTTCCACGACCTTATCCATCTCAGCCAGTTCCCAAAGGAAAACGGGCTCGTAATCAGCCTGACGAATGCCCAAGGTGCTCACGATCCGCTTGGTGGTCAGCTTATCCATGGAAGCCGCTGACGCCAGGACGCCGCATCCAACATAGGGAAGACGCGCGATCTCCAGCAATCCCTGGATAGTGCCGTCTTCACCGTTTTTGCCGTGAAGGACCGGGATCGCGATATCGATAGGCTGTTTTTTCCACTGGTCGCCTTCGCCCCTGATCAGGAGCGCGGCGTTTTCCTCGCCGGGAAGGATCGCGGCTTCCGGCGCCGCGGACGGGTCAAACGTATCGTCCACCTGATCCGGCAGGCAGGTCACGTAGCGCCAAAGGCCGCTACGGGTGATATATACATAAAAAGCTTCATAGCGGGTCTTGTCCAGCGCACGGGCGACATTACCCGCGGACATTCTGGATACAGCGTGCTCGGAGGAGCGTCCGCCGAATAAGATCAGTACATTTGTTTTCAATTGCGTCACCTCAAATGATATTTAACTGTCCCATTCTACCAGAATTCCGACAAAAAAACAAGGGAGCAAATGAAGCGGAATTCGTTGACAATCCTTTACTCGAGTGTTAAGATGAAGGTTAGTAAATTCGGGCAAATGCCTGTCATAACGGAGGATTTTATTATGAAGCTTCAGGTTTTCCTTTTCAACAAATTTGGTTATGCACAACGCATCGCGGATGCTCTGGCTGAGAAATTCACTTGCAAATGTGACCAGATCCCTCCGGCTTATCAGTGTAATGAAGAAAGACTGATCTTCATCGTATACGAAAAATACGGTGCTCTGGACAAAAAGCTGGTCGCTTACATGAAGGAAATGGACAAGAAGAAGGTCCAGAATATCGCCTATATCGAGATCTCCAATACCGGCAACGAGGCACTGGATCAGATGTCCGAGATCGTAAAAGCCAACGGCGTCAACATCAGCGGCACCTATGGTATCGCTGTCAAACGCGGCCTGTTCTCCAAAGGTCAGCTGACCGACGACCAGTTCCAGGATGCGCTGAAATTCGCGGACGAGCAGGGTAAAGCTAACTTCGAATTCCTTCGCAGACAAGGCTAAGTTCTGATGGAATCCAGCCCGAGTTGGATTCCGGATTTTCTCAAAAGTATTGACAAAGATTCTTCTTCACATCAAAAGGATCTCAAGTTGAGTGCTTGAGATCCTTTTATTTTGAATTGAATAATGTCTTTTCGCAGCCTATTCTGCCGCCACCAGATCAAAGGTCTCGGTAACTTCGGCATTGCCATTCAGATCTTGACAAACATGAACAATGACATAGTTTGCTTCCGCTCCGGGAGCGACGGCCGTCACTTCGCAAAGCAGGCAGTAGTTGGTACCGGAAACGAGCTGAGTAGCCAGCAGAGCAACAGGTGCGTATTCAGCGCCGACCAGCTTTTCGGTCGCTTTTTCAAGCGCCGCCTTGGCCTCGTCCGTCACATCGGTAGTCTCAGGCATCGTCCAGCCGCCGAGCATTCCTTCGCCCGCAAGGACTTCCGCTTCCGAATCCATGATGGAGGTGATCTCCACATTGCCTTCCAGGTCCTTATA
Source organism: Bacillota bacterium (assembly GCA_017620135.1). Classification (GTDB taxonomy): domain Bacteria; phylum Bacillota; class Clostridia; order Lachnospirales; family Bianqueaceae; genus RUG760. The sequence continues at coordinate 18,089 of JAFZQZ010000113.1, read as the reverse complement.
GATGACAACGACTGCGTAATGAGCGGTAGCGTTCGGGGTTACCGGAGTGATTGCGCAAAGGACTTTATAGTTCATGCCAGCGACCAGTTGGCTTCCGATAAAAGCGATAGGTGTATATTCAGCGCCGAGCAGTTTCTCTGTCGCTTTAGCGACCAGTTCCCTGATCTCATCTGTCACTTCGGTGGAATCGGGTTTGGTCCAGCCACCGACGATCGTGTTTTCGGTTTCTTCTTCCGTCACAGTTTCAACATTCTTTTTTGTGCAGGCGGTCAGCGTGCAGATCATCGCAGCGACTAGGATTATAGCGAATACTTTTTTCATTTTGTTTTTTCTCCTGTTTTTTCTATTTTTATTCTTCCCTTCGATTCGGGGGTTGTCTTTTTCTCAAAGGACAATGCGTATCATACTCCTTTTTCCCATAAAAGCAATAGATTGAAACGGAACGGCATAAAAGCGGCATAATGATTCCAATCTTGACAAAAGAAAAGAAAACCATTATAATTTTCCAGTGAAGTTTCTTTTGGAGAAGTGTCCGAGTGGCTTAAGGAGCTGGTCTTGAAAACCAGTGAGTCGGCAACGGCCCGTGGGTTCGAATCCTACCTTCTCCGCTCAGCGAAGCCACAAGCTTTGCTGCTGTTGGCCCCTTGGTCAAGAGGTTAAGACATCGCCCTTTCACGGCGGTAACGTGGGTTCAATTCCCGCAGGGGTCATGCGATGAGCCCTTATGGGCTCATCGCAGCAAGAATCCTCTTTGAGGATTCTTGCGGGGCGAATGCCCGAGATAATATACAATTAAACCTGCCATGGTACGGCCATGGCTTTTTTTGTATCGCCCATAATCTGATGCGCCCGCTTTCGGGCAGGAGGCTGAACATGCTGGTCAAAACACCCCCGATGGGATGGAACTCATGGAACACCTTTGGAGAAAACATCAACGAAAAAGTCGTGATGGAATCGGCGGATATCCTTGTTTCCTCCGGTCTCGCGGACTGCGGTTACAGGTATATCGTTATCGATGACTGCTGGTCGCTTCGCGAACGCGGCGAGGACGGAAGGATCGTTCCCGATCCGGAAAAATTCCCCCACGGAATGAAATACGTCGCCGATTATGTCCACAGCAAAGGGCTGAAATTCGGCATGTATTCCTGCGCAGGCATGCTGACCTGTGCAGGTTATCCCGCCAGCTTCGATCACGAATTCATCGATGCCGCGACATTTGCCGAATGGGGCGTCGACTATCTGAAATATGACTACTGCTTCCATCCTTCCACCGTACCCGGAAACGTCCTTTATAAAAGGATGGCGCTCGCGCTGGCGAACTGCGGCAGAGATATCGTTTTCTCCGCCTGCTCCTGGGGCAGCGATGAAACCAAGAAATGGATCAAACAGACTGGCGCCAACCTCTGGAGAACGACCGGCGATATCAATGATTCCTGGCGCTCTATCAAGGATCTTTCCCTGATCGCGGGCGACGCCATCACCTACGGCAGCATCAACTGCTATCCCGATATGGATATGCTCGTCACCGGTATGAAAGGTCAGGGCAACGTGGGCCTGGCCGGCTGCACGAAGGAAGAATACCGTCTGCACCAGAGCCTCTGGGCCCTGCTCGGTTCTCCGCTCATGATCGGATGTGACATCCGCGAAATGGATGAGGATACCAGAGAGACCCTGATGAACAAAGAACTCATCGAGATCAACCAGGATCCGGATTACAACCAGGCCTATGACGCCAGTGGTTACGGTACGACCTTTGTCACCGGTGAAGTCAATGAGCATCCCATCTATGTACGGCTGCTTGCAAACGGCGATCTGGCGATCGGTTTCTTCAATCTCTCCGATGAGACCGGAAGCCGCTGGAACAGCTATCTGTCGCTGGATCGAATCGGTCTTCCCGAATCCACCGGCAAAACGCTGGAAATGAAAGAGATCTGGACAGGCGAGACCTTTACGGTCAAAAACGGCCTGTTCTGCGAGAATATCGCACCGCACAGCTGCCGCGTCTTCCGCGCGAAAGTGGTCGACGCGTGACCGATGGCGCTCTGCAGGGAATGTCAAAGACCGCTCTCGAGTGACGAGACCGCTCTTTACCGCAAACTGGTAAGGCGCGACGCCGCCTCGTTCCTCTGCAAGACCTGTCTTGCGGATTATTTTCAGGTCAGTGAAACTATATTAGATAAGAAAATTGAGCAATTTCGAAGGAACGGCTGTCTGCTGTTCACAGGAAAGGAAGAAAAAGGATGACGAATGAAGAACGTCTCGCCCAGGTGCAGGCGATCGAATATCGGGAGCGGCATATGCTGCTCTCGTTAGGCGCCGTGCTCATCCTGGTGCTGGTCGTCGGGATAGGCTATTTCGGCAGCAGCTTTATCAAGCAGCGGATCGAAGAAGCCAGGATCCGCGCGGAAGAAGAAGCCCGCGCGGCCGCCAGACCGGGCATCGATGCCCTGACTCATCAAAGTCTGACGATCTCCTCACAGACCAATATCATCTCACAGATCACGACCACCAGAGTAGAGGAAGCCAAGCAGCGGGCGCAGCAGGAAGCGGAAGAAGCGCTTCTCGCCTCTCAGTGTCCCGACGGATATGCCTTTATGGAGTATGATCCGGATCAGATCCACAAGGGCGAGCTCCAGCTCATCAACAAAGACCACGAATACTTCTTCCTGGAAAGCGATCTTCTGTCGCTTCTCTACGATCAGATCGGAGGCAACTATTATCTGGGGAGCTTCAATCTCCAGCTGACGAAGAACACGGCGGATCACCTGCATCAGATGCTGGCGGGCTACTATGAAGCCACCGGTGACGAGAACATCCTCGTCCTCAGCGGCTACCGGTCCAAGGAAGAATCCGATGACCTCTATTCCGAAGAATCTCAGAACATCGGTTCCGAGTACGCGGATTCCTACACCATGCAGGGCGGCTTCTCCGAGCATCATTCGGGTATGGCGGTCGACCTCGGGAATTTCTCGACCGGCAGCTATATTCACGAGTATGAAGACAATATCCCCTGGTTCTTTGAGCATGCGTGCGAGTACGGTTTCATCCTGCGCTATCCGGAAAGCAAGCAAAGCGTCACCGGCATCGCCTATGAGGACTGGCACTTCCGCTATCTCGGCGTTCCGGTCGCTACCGATATATATAATAAGAAGCTCTGCCTGGAGGAATGGATCCAGAACATTCACGAGTACTCCGTCCGCGATCCCTACCTCATTACCCTGGATGACGGCAGTGTCTACGAAGCCTACTATGTGCCCGGCACGCAGCTTTCCGAGAACGGCCTGCTGAACGTACCGGTACCGGAAGGCCGCGAGTATACCGTCTCCGGCGACAACGTAGATGGCGTGATCGTCGTCTCTCAGCGCTGACAGCGCTTCACTGGCAGTCGGCATCTATTGTCAGGATCAACAAAAAAGAAACCCGCTCAGACCCTGAATTCAGGGAAAAAGTGGGTTTTCTGCTTTACAGGAGAAAAGTGCTTGTATTCTTGCTGAAAAGCGTGTATACTGTTGTGTATTCATATAAAAAACATATGTTTGTCAAAGGAAGACATCATGTACTATCAATCAACCAGACGACCGGATCTTCGTTTCTCTCCCTCCGAAGCCATCCTGCAGGGACTTGCCCCGGACGGCGGATTATTCATTTTCGACCATCTTCCCGAACTTGATGTGTCCGAAGTCCTTTCCCTTTCGCCCATGGAGCAGTCCGCGCGGATCCTGGAAGCCTTTTTCCCTGATCTGACCGGCATCCCGGCTCTTGTCAGGGAAGCCTATGAGGGCAAATTCGATACACCGGATCTCGTGCCTACCGTCGAAGCCGGTCCCTATCATTTTCTGGAACTCTTCCACGGTCCGACCTGCGCGTTCAAGGACATCGCGCTTTGTCTGCTGCCGCATCTGATGCGTGCCGCCTCCGTGAGCCGGGAAGACGCGCCTACCCTGCATATCCTGACAGCCACCTCCGGTGATACCGGCAAGGCCGCGCTTTCCGGATTCGCGGATGTTCCCGGAACAAAGATCACCGTCTTCTATCCGGACGGAGGCGTCTCCGCTCTGCAGCGGCTGCAGATGGTCACCCAGCAGGGAAACAACGTGTCCGTCTATGGCATCCGCGGCAACTTCGATGATGCCCAGACCGGTGTGAAAGCCCTTTTCACGGACAAAGAACTGGCAGATGAACTGGCCGCGAAGCATATCCGGTTAAGCTCTGCCAACTCCATCAATATCGGACGACTGATCCCGCAGGTCATGTACTACTTCAAGGCCTATTCCGATCTTCTGCGGGCAGGGACTGTCCGGATGGGCGATAAGATTGATTTCTCTGTTCCCACCGGCAACTTCGGTGATATTCTCGCCGGATACCTCGCCGCGGCGCTGGGTCTGCCCGTCGGCAAACTTCTGATCGCGGCCAACATCAACCATGTACTGACCGATTTTGTCGAGACCGGCGTATATGACCGGAGAAGAGAACTTTATCTCACCGTGGCGCCGTCCATGGATATCCTGGTCTCCTCCAATCTCGAACGTCTGCTGTACCTTCTGTCCGGCGCCGAAACCAGCCCGGAGGCAGCCGCTGCCGCCACCGCCGGTTATATGCGGGATCTGAAGGAAACAGGCCGGTACGAGATAGCGGAAGATGTTCACAGCAAACTCACCCGGTATTTCTGGAGCACCTACGCGGACGATTTCGATGCCAAAGAGACGATCCGCTCCTATTATCAGCAGTACGGATATCTCATGGACCCCCATACGGCGATCGGTTGCTATACGGCCGAAAAATACCGGCAGGCCTGTCCGGAAGACGATCGGCCGATCGTCATCCTTTCGACCGCTTCCTGTTATAAATTCCCGGCCACGGTCCTGGAAGCGCTGGGAAATACGGTCCCGGAGGATCCGTTCGAACAGCTTAGCCTGCTTCAGACGATCACGAACATCCCCGTACCTGCTCCCATTCTCGCTTTACAGGATCTGCCCGAACGGCATACCGGCGTCATCTCCCGGGAAGAGATGAAATCCGTGATACAAAAAGAAGGAGAAATGTGATGAATCAAGTTACGATACGCGTTCCGGCTACCACGGCCAACCTTGGTCCCGGCTTCGATGCCTTTGGCTGCGCTCTGAGTCTTTATACCGATGTTACTTTCACCCGGACGCTGAATGTGGATTCCGTCGGCTCCTTCCGGATCACCGGCTGCGATGAGGCCTATCAGGGCCCGGACAATCTCGCCTATGAAGCTTTCTGCGCCGTATGCGATTCCCTCTCGGAGCCCATCGGCGATCTTCATATCCATATCGACGCGCATATCCCGATCTGCCGGGGTCTCGGTTCTTCCGCCGCCCTGCTGGTCGCAGGCGCGATGGGCGCGAACGAACTGCTCGGAAGACGTCTTTCTACTCAGGGACTTCTGAATATCACCAACGCCATGGAAGGTCACCCGGACAACCTGGCGCCGGCTTTCTTCGGCGGCCTTACCGCTTCCATGGTCGACGGCGGTCTTCCCATGACGGTCAGCTTCCCGCTTCATTCCGGCTGGCAGTTCCTGGCCATGGTCCCGGATTTCGATCTTCCCACCGCCAAAGCCAGAGCCGTGCTGCCCAAGGACGTCAGCCGGGCCGACGCGATCTACAATATCTCTCATGGCGCGATGGTTTTGAAGGCCCTGGAGCTTGGCAGCGAGAAACTGCTGCGCAATGCGATGAGAGACAAGCTTCATCAGGATTACCGCAAGGATCTCATTCAGGATTATGAGCCGATCGAAGCGCTGATCCGGACCATGGGCGCCGCCTTCTGTCTTTCCGGCGCCGGCCCTACCCTCCTTTGCCTGACGATGGATCCCACACTGAAGGACCGGCTGGCGGAAAAACTGCCCCAGGTCACGACGGCTAACTGGGAGATCTATCCGCTGCATGTGGAGTTTCAGGGAGCCAAGATCATCGCGTCCGAATGATCCGGATCCGAATGATTCGCACTTTAACGCGTTAATTTGCTCTTGCATCCCCGACACCTTCGTGATACAATGTAATTTATCATACTATGACTCCATGGGAGGTGGATCATGTCACAATATTATAATTCCTATCCGGGTGCTTACAATCAGAATTATCAGCAAGGCCCGACCCCAGGCCTCAAAGCACTGAAAAACAGCTTTGGAAGCCCCATTTACCTTATCGCGACGATCGCTTTTACACTGACCCTTGTCCTTTCGCTGGTCGAAGCTTTCGTACCCAGCGCTTCCATGCTCGGATCGATCGTATCGCTCATTCAGCAGTATGCCTATCAGTTCGGCGTGCCGATCCCCGATGAATTCGGTGATATCACCGCACTGATGAGCGGCTCCTCTATTGCCGGGACCATCGTAGGAATGATCCCGTCCATCCTGATCGCGCTCGGCATGTGGCTGATCTACAGCTCCGCCAAAAAAGCGTCGATCCCCGCTTCAACCGCAGGCTACAGTATCCTTCAGGTCATGAACATCATTTCCATGGTCCTGATGTGCATCGCTACCCTGATGCTTGTCATTTTCGGGATCATCGGTCTTGTCGCGCTGAATTCGCTCTCCGGCTACTACGGCGGAAGCAGTTCCGGAACGATGGCCGTCGCGGCGATCTGTCTGCTGATCGGTATCGTGATCATGATCTTCGTGATCATCTACTTTGCCAAGTTAGCGGCGATCTACAGCATCTCCAAGGATGTGCTTCGCTACAACCGTTCCGCGAAGAAGATCTCCATGTTCGTCATCGTGATCAACTTCATCGCTCTGTTCTTCTCTGCCATCGGTACAGTCAGTACCCTGGTCTCCGCTTCTGCGATGATCGTCCTTCCCACCACCTATGTCCTGATGACGATCCTTTCAGCCGTAGCCTCTTTTGTCGCTTCCCTTCTTCAGACGCTGACCTTCGTCCGCGCCAGACAGGAATTCTCGGCTCTGACCGAGAACAAAGGCGCCGCCGGCTACCAGAGCTACAACTTCGAGACCGGCGCCTACAACACCGGTTCCTTCAATACCGGTGCGATCCCGCAGACCGGCTATCAGCAGCCTTATCAGGCACCTCGTCCTGCTCAGCCGCAGTATCAGCAGCCGCAGACGCCTTATCAGCAGCAAGCTCCCTATCAGGCACAGCCGCAGTACCAGCAGCGTCCCATTCAGCCTCAGGCGCCTTCTCAGCCGATCCCGCAGTATCAGACGCCTCAGGTCGCGCCTTTCCAGGTAAATCAGCCCGTCCAGCCTTCCATGCAAGTCCCGCCGGCACCGAATGCGCCTCAGGCTGTCTCGCAGAATACAGCCCCGCTGACAGCGGCAGTCGATCACGCGCAGGAGATCGCCGATCAGGCGGCTTCCAGTTTTAACGATCAGCAATAAGCGATAGGAGGGCATGATGAGAAAAAATCTCCATTCCGAAGCGATGGATCAATACTTTGACGCCATCCTGAGCCTCAAAAACCGGGAGGAGTGCTATTCTTTCTTTAAGGATATCTGCACTGTCAATGAGATGCTTTCCCTTTCTCAGCGTTTTGATGTAGGCGTTCGTCTCCTGAAGGGACAGACCTACCAGGAGATCTCGGAAGCGACCGGTGCTTCCACCGCCACCATCAGCCGCGTCGGCCGTCTTCTGACGGACGAGAACGACGGTATCGAAATGGCCGCCGAACGGATCGGTGAGAAATAAGACCCTTTAGACCCTCTGTTTCTACAGCAAATGAGCCGCAGATTGCACAATCTGCGGCTTTATTTTATTCTTTTTTTGCCCAAATCAGTAAAAGTTGACACTTTTTTCATTTTCCTCTTGCTTTTTCCGACGTTTTCGGTTATCATGTGCTTTAGTGAGCTGACGCGTTAAAGCGTTTAAGCGCGAAAGGAGAACGTTATGTTACTGAAAATTGCTATGCTGATCATTTTCTTCGCCATCATGATCGCCATTGGATTCTGGTGCCGCAAGAATTCCACCGATGTCAACGGTTTTGTCCTGGGCGGACGCTCGGTCGGTCCGTGGGTCTCCGCTTTCGCTTACGGAACCTCTTATTTCTCCGCCGTTATCTTCGTCGGTTATGCCGGTCAGTTCGGCTGGAAATTCGGTATCGCTTCCACCTGGATCGGCATAGGCAACGCCCTGCTCGGTTCCCTGGCCGCCTGGGTCATCCTCGGCCGCCGCACCCGTATTATGACACAGCACCTGAACTCCGCGACCATGCCGCAGTTCTTCGAAGCCCGTTACGGATCCTCCGCGCTGAAGATCGCGGCTTCCGTCATCACTTTCATTTTCCTGATCCCCTACACCGCCTCCCTCTACAACGGTCTTTCCCGTCTGTTTGAGATGGCATTCCATATCGACTACTCCATCTGCGTGATCGTTATGGCCGTCCTGACCGGCATCTATGTGATCGCCGGCGGCTACATGGCGACCGCCATCAATGACTTCGTTCAGGGCATCATCATGCTGTTCGGTATCGTCGCGGTCGTGCTCGCCGTTCTGAACAGCCAGGGCGGCTTCCTCGCCTCGCTGGACGGTCTGGCCCGTATCTCTGACGAAACCGTTACGACCACGCCCGGTATCTTCGCTTCCTTCTTCGGACCGGATCCTTTAGGCCTTCTGGGTGTTATCCTCCTGACCTCCCTGGGTACCTGGGGCCTGCCGCAGATGGTCCAGAAATTCTACGCCATCAAGAGTGAGAAATCCATCTCCACCGGTACCATCGTTTCCACGTTCTTCGCGATCGTCGTCGCTGGAGGCTGCTACTTCCTTGGCGGCTTCGGACGTCTTTTCTCGGATAAGATCGACATCGCCTCCGGCGGGTTCGACTCGATCATCCCGACGATGCTTTCCTCTCTGCCGGACATTCTGATCGCCGTCGTGGTGATCCTGGTGCTGTCCGCCTCCATGTCGACCCTGTCCAGCCTGGTCCTGACTTCCAGCTCCACCCTGACCCTGGATCTTCTGAAAGGTCACGTGGTCAAAGACATGAACGAGAAAAAACAGGTCTTCACCATGCGTCTGCTTATCGTGGTCTTCGTAGCGATCTCGGTCGTCATCGCCATCATCCAGTACAAGTCCAATGTCACGTTCATCGCGCAGCTGATGGGTGTTTCCTGGGGCGCGCTGGCCGGTGCTTTCCTGGCTCCGTTCCTGTACGGCCTGTACTTCAAAGGCGCTACCAAGGCTTCTGTCTGGGTAAGCTTCATCTTCTCCTCGGTCGTGATGATCCTGAACATGCTGGTCCGTTCCAGTTTCCCGAAGCTTCTCCAGTCTCCCATCAACGCCGGCGCGTTCTGCATGATCATCGGTCTGGTGCTGGTCCCGCTCGTTTCGCTCTTTACCAGAAAGCCCGACGCCAAAGTCGTGGAAGACGCCTTTGCCTGCTACAATGAGAAAGTCCTCGTTCCGCAGAGAGAAGCGCTTGGCGACGGAGAAGAATGATCCTATGATCATCGACATTCACACCCATACGTTTCCGGACCGTATTGCCCGGCAAACGATCGAAAAACTGTCAAAGGCGGCTCATACAGCCGCCTTTACCGATGCTTCCAATGCTTCGCTCCTTGCTTCCATGGATCTGGCCGGAGTAGATCTTTCCGTCATCGATCCTGTCGCGACGAATCCGGGACAGGTCGAAAAGGTCAACGATTCCTCCGCGCGCATCAACGAGACCTTCGAAGGCCGTCTCATGTCTTTCGGATGCATGCATCCGGAATATCCGCACTTCCGGGAGGAACTGTCCCGTCTGAAGCGTCTCGGCTTTCGCGGCATCAAGCTCCACCCTGTCTACCAGGGCGTCGATATCGACGATATCCGGTTCCTTCGGATCCTGGACGCGGCGGCCTCCCTGGGACTCATCGTCCTGACCCATGCCGGGCAGGATATCGGTTTTCCCGGTGTTGTTCACTGCTCTCCGGCCATGTGCCGCCACGCGATCGAAGAAGTGGGCCGTTTTCCCTTTATCCTCGCCCATATGGGCGGCTGGCATGACTGGGATGAAGCGCTGAACGAACTTCCCGGTACCGGCTGCTATTTCGACACTTCCTTCTCGACCGACCGTTTCCCGCCACTGGATGACGGATACTGGAAACCCGGAGAGGAAAAGATGCTCTCGCCGCACGCTTTCGTTCATTTAGTCCGCAGCGTCGGTGCCGATCATGTCATCTTCGGTTCCGACAGCCCCTGGAGCGACCAGAAAACCGCTCTCGACTGGATCCGCGCCTGCGAAAAAGGCGGCCGTCACGGTCTTTCTGACGATGTCGCCCTTTCCGCGGACGACGTCCGGCTGATCCTGGGTGAAAACGCCCGTTGCCTTCTTCAGCTGTAAACGTAAAAAAAGCCCGTCAGGTGAATAGAATCACTTGACGGGTTATTGTTTTGATTTGCTTTTAGATTTCCTGCATATCCTCCTGCGAGAGGACTTTCAGGCCTTTGCTCACCAGCTTGGCCTCCGCCGCGCGGTGATCGCGGACACGGAAGATCATGTAGGCCTTCTTCTCTTCCTTCCCGCCGATAAAGGCGTACATATACTCGATGTTCAGGTTCGTCTCGGCGAAGACCTCCAGCAGTTTATCCAGTCCGCCGGGGACGTCGGGGATCGCGATCGCCAGTACTGAGGTCAGATTGGCGACAAAGTCGGCTTCCTTCAGGACATTGACAGCTTCATACACATCGTCGACGATGACCCGGGCGATCCCAAAGTCTTTCGTCTCGGCCAGCGACAGCGCGCGCATGTCGATCCCGTGCGCGGCCAGAACACCGGTCATCTGCTTGAGCGTACTGGGTTTATTCTCCAGAAAAACGGAGATCTGTTTGATGCTCATCCTATCCTCCTTTAAGACTTAGATTTTGCGTTTATCGATCACCCGGACGGCTTTTCCTTCGCTGCGGGTGATGGTTTTCGGGGCGACCAGCGTGACTTTCGCCTTCAGACCGAGCATCGAACGAAGTCCGTCGACGAGCTCTTTCTGACGATCGGCGATCTCACCGAGGTTATCGGTGAACATCTCAGGCGTCATCTCTACCTGGACATCCAGCGTATCGGTATTGTTGATACGGTCGACGATGATCTGATAGTTCGCGGCGTAGCCGGCGTTGATCAGAACGGTCTCGATCTGGCTCGGGAATACGTTGACGCCGCGGATGATCAGCATATCGTCGCTGCGTCCCTTCGGTTTACCCATACGTACATGAGTACGACCGCAGGAACATTTTTCACGGGTCAGGGTACAGATATCTCTGGTACGGTAACGCAGAAGCGGGAAAGCTTCCTTATCAAGCGAGGTGAAGACCAGCTCGCCCTGGCTGCCTTCCGGCAGGACTTCGAGTGTATCCGGGTCGATGATCTCAGCGATGAAATGATCCTCATTGATATGCATCCCCTGCTGGGCGCTGCACTCGAAGGCCACACCGGGACCGGAAAGTTCGGTCAGACCGTAGATATCATAGGCTTTGATGCCTAAGGTCTTCTCGATATCATGACGCATTTCCTCGCTCCAGGCTTCCGCGCCGAAGATACCGGCTTTCAGCGGGATATCGTCCGGACCGTAGCCCAGTTCCTTAAAACGCTCGCCCAGGTAGGCGGCGTAGCTTGGGGTACAGCAGAGGATCGTTGCCGAAAGATCCATGATGAACATGATCTGACGGTCGGTGTTGCCGGAACTGGTCGGGATGGTCAGGCATCCGACCTTATGAGAACCGCCGTTCAGTCCGGGGCCGCCGGTGAACAGACCGTAGCCGTAGGAAACCTGGCAGACGCTCTCATCGGTACCGCCGGCTGCCGTAATGGCTCTGGCACAGCATTCCTCCCACAGATCGACATCATGCTGCGTATAGAAGGCGACGACCCGTTTGCCTGTAGTGCCGGAAGTGGACTGGATCCTTACGCAGTCCTTCAGCGGTACGCCAAGCAGTCCGTAGGGATAAGCGTCCCTGAGGTCCGCCTTGGACAGGAACGGAAGTTTATAAAGATCATCCGTCGACTGGATGTCATCCGGCGTCAGGCCTTTTTCTTCCATTTTTTTCCGATAGTACGGAACATTGTCCCATACATGTCTTACCTGTTTGACCAGTTTTTCATTCTGGATCTGTTTCAGTTTTTCCGGGGACGCGCATTCGATCTCCGGCTGGTAGTAACGTTCCATAAAAAACTCCTTTGAATCATGTAAGACGCGAGATCTATTCTTCGCGATAGTTTTTTCCAAGTGTAAAAGCTTTTCTGTTCATCTCCAGGAATCTGGCCGGAACGACAGCGGCAAGCGCTTCATCCCAGGCTTCTTCCGGTATATCAAAGTAATGGCTGAGTCTTCCCAGAAGCACGATATTGACGGCCTTGCTCGAGCCGGCCTCTTCCGCCAGCTTCAGACAGTCCAGCGCGTCCACCTTGACGCCCAGATCTTTCATCTTCTTTACCAGATCCGCGGGATATTCCGCGGCGCCGGTGATGACGGGCATGGGATCGATCTGCTGGGTATTCGTGACGATCACGCCGCCTTCCTTCAGGTAAGGCATCCAGCGGGCCGCTTCCAGTACCTCAAAGGATACGATAAAGTCGGCTTCACCGCGGTCGATGACCGGAGAATAGACCTGCTCGCCGTACCGCACGTACGTGACGACGGACCCGCCGCGCTGGCTCATTCCGTGGACCTCGGATACCTTGACGTCGTATCCCTGTGAAAGGAGCAGATATCCCAGAAGCTTACTGGCAAGCAGCGAACCCTGACCGCCGACGCCAACGATCATCACATTCTTCGTTTTCATCAGGCCAGTCCTCCTTTCAGTGCGTCTTTCGGGCAGAGCTGCTGGCATACACCGCATCCCACACAGAGCGTAGGATCCACACTGGCTTTCAGCTTGCCGTCACTGCCAGATTTCATCGAGATCGCCGGACAGCCGATCCGCATACAGGACTTGCATCCGATACACTTGTCCGTATCGACCGTCAGGGCTGGTTTATGCTTCACATATTTCAGCAGCGCGCAGGGTCTGCGGGAAATGATGACGGAAGGCGCCGGGACGGCCAGTTCTTCCTTCAGCACTTCGTCACACTGTGAAAGATCGTAGGGATCCACCACTCTCACGCGCTCAAATCCCATCGCGCGGCACAGCGCTTCGAGATCGATCTTGCCGGCCGGATCACCCTTGATGTTGTATCCGGTGGTCGGATTCTGCTGATGACCGGTCATACCGGTGATCGAGTTGTCCAGGATGATGATCGTCGAATTGGACTGATTGTAGGCTACGTTCGCGAGCCCCGTCATGCCGGAATGCATGAAGGTCGAATCGCCGATCACAGCAACCGTTTTTCCTTCACTTTCGCTGCCCATGACTTTGTTGAAACCGTGGACCGCACCGATCGACGCGCCCATGCAGAGCGTCATCTCGATGGTGGAAAGCGGCGCGACCGCTCCCAGCGTGTAGCATCCGATATCGCCGAGCACCGTGCATTTGTTCTTTTTCAGCGTATAGAACAGACCGCGGTGCGGACAGCCGGCACACATGACCGGCGGACGGGCCGGGATGGGTTCGCTAAGCTGATCCGTTTCCGGAACGACCGGCACAAGTTCCGCGGGAAGAAGACCGCTCTTCCCGATCTTTTCCGCGATCAGGTTCTGGGAGAATTCATCGATCATCGGGAGGAGGTCTTTGCCATGGACCGGAATGCCCAGGGCTTTCACGTGGTTTTCGATGATCGGATCGAGTTCTTCCACAACGACCAGGTTTTTCACCCGGCTCGCAAAGTCCCGGACCAGCTGCACAGGCAGCGGATTGGTCATGCCCAGTTTCAGGACGCTGACTTTATCGCCGAAGACCTCTTTTACATATTGGTAGGAAGTCGAGCAGGTAATGATGCCAAGATCTGTTCCGCCCATCTCTACCCGGTTCAGTGGGCAGTTTTCGGCGTACTCGGTGAGCTTTTTCGTGCGTTCTTCTACGAAAGGATGACGTTTTTTCGCGTTGCCGGGCATCATGACGTATTTCGCGATATTCTTTTCGTATTCCTTTACAGGAACCGTTCTTTCGCCGATCGGGACCACCGACTGCGAATGCGCCACACGGGTGCACATCTTGAGAAGGACCGGCGTGTCGAATGTTTCGGAGATCTCATACGCCAGCTTCGCGAACTGAAGCGCCTCAGCGGAGTCGGAAGGCTCGAGCATCGGTACTTTGGCCGCGATCGCGTGATGACGGGAGTCCTGCTCATTCTGAGAAGAATGCATGCCGGCGTCATCCGCGACGCCGATCACCATACCGGCATTCACACCGGTGTAGGACATCGTATATAACGGGTCCGCCGCAACGTTCAGGCCCACGTGTTTCTGACCGCAGAAGGACCGTCTGCCCGCCAGAGATGCGCCAAAAGCAGCTTCCATCGCGACTTTTTCGTTCGGCGCCCATTCACAGTAGATCTCATCGTACTTGGCCGCTTCCTCGGTAATTTCGGTACTGGGAGTGCCCGGGTAACTGGAGATGAAACATACTCCAGCCTCGTAGAGGCCTCTCGCCACCGCGGCATTACCAAGAAGCAGCCGCCTGTTTTCGTTTCCCATAAATAATCCTCCATTAGCCACTTGACATTTTGGCAGAAAAACGCTATGATGCTTTAAATGGCTAAATTATGTTTGCCATTGTAACACAGGAACGGAGAAAAATCAATTATGCCAATTACCGATCTTTTAGAGAGAAATGCCAAACTTTTTGGTAATGAAGTTGCCTTGGTCGAGATCAACCCGGAGATCCGCGAAGAACAGCGGGTCACCTGGAAGGAATATGAGCTGATCCAGCCGACTTCCACGGCTTTCTACCGCCGGCAGATCACCTGGTCTGTCTTCGACGAAAAGGCCAACCGCGTCGCGAACATGCTGATCGAACGCGGTATCAAAAAAGGGCAAAAATGTGCCATCCTGCTGATGAACTGTCTGGAATGGCTGCCCATCTACTTTGGCATTCTTAAATCCGGCGCGATGGCGGTCCCCTTAAACTTCCGCTTTACCGCCGAGGAAATCGACTACTGTCTTGACGCGTCCGACTCGGATGTTCTCTTCTACGGTCCGGAATTTATCGGACGTATCGAGGATATCGCGGACAAGATCAAGAAAGATACCCTTCTCTTCTTCGTAGGCGATCAGTGTCCTTCCTACGCTGAAGATTATTACCGCCAGGTCAGCAATGTCTCCTCTTCCGCACCGCTGGTGCTGCTCGAAGATACCGATGACGGCGCGATCTACTTCTCTTCAGGTACCACCGGTTTCCCGAAAGCGATTCTTCTGAAGCATTCTTCCCTTTCCCACTCGGCGAGAATGGAGGCCCTGCATCATGAGATCACCAAATCCGATGTGTTCCTGTGCATTCCCCCATTATACCACACCGGCGCGAAAATGCACTGGTTCGGATCCCTCTATACCGGCAGCCGGGCCGTTCTTCTGAAAGGCAACTCTCCCGAGTCCATTTTCCAGGCTGTTTCCAACGAAGGCTGTACCAATGTCTGGCTGCTGGTTCCGTGGGCACAGGATATCCTGGCCGCGCTGGACAGCGGCAGGCTTCGTATGGAAGACTACAAGCTTTCCCAGTGGCGCCTGATGCATATCGGCGCGCAGCCGGTCCCCCCGAGCCTGATCCGTCACTGGATGGAATACTTCCCTCATCATCAGTACGACACGAACTACGGCCTTTCCGAATCCACCGGCCCAGGGTGCGTACATCTGGGACTCGGCAATATCCATAAGGTCGGCGCCATCGGTATTCCGGGATTCGGCTGGAAGACGAAGATCGTGGATGAGAACGGTTCTCCCGTCGTCCAGGGCGAAGTCGGCGAGCTCTGCGTCCAGGGTCCCGGCGTGATGGTGGAATACTACAAGAATCCGGAAGCCACGGCGGAAGTGCTGAAAGATGGCTGGCTCCATACCGGCGATATGGCCATGCAGGATGAAGACGGCTTCATCTTCCTGGTAGACCGTAAGAAAGATGTCATCATTACCGGCGGTGAGAACCTGTATCCGGTCCAGATCGAGAACTTCCTGATGACCAATCCGAAGATCCATGACGTGGCTGTCATCGGCCTGCCGGATCGCAGGCTCGGCGAGATCGCCGCGGCGATCATCCAGGTCAAGGAAGGCATGGAACTTACCGAGGAAGACGTGAACCGTTTCTGTCTGGATCTGCCCAGATACAAACGGCCGAGAAAACTTATCTTCGCCAAAGTCCTGCGCAATCCTACCGGCAAGATCGACAAACCAAAGCTCAGAAAACTCTACGCCGGCGAGCGTCTGGTTGAACAACAGATCAAATCATGATATAATAATGGGTGCGGCACGCCGCACTCATTATTTTTGAAGTTCAGATAAGGAGAGGTATTCTATGAAGCCCATTAAAGAAGGCAAAGTCCGTGAGATCTACGAACTTCCCGAGGCGCTGATCCTCGTCGCTACCGACCGTATCAGCTGCTTCGATGTCATTCTTCATAATATGATCGAAGGCAAAGGCAAGGTCCTCACCCAGATCTCAAAGTTCTGGTTCGAGTTTACCAAAGACCTGGTGCCGAACCATATGATCTCCACCGATACCGCCGATATGCCCGAAGATTTCCAAAATGCCGCCTATGAAGGACGCAGCATGCTGGTCAAAAAACTGACCATGCTCCCTGTCGAATGTATCGTCCGCGGTTATATCACCGGAAGCGGCTGGAAGAGCTACAAAAAGGACGGCACTGTCTGCGGCATCCGCCTTCCCGAAGGTCTCCTGGAATGTGCCAAACTTCCGGAGCCCATCTATACGCCTTCTACTAAGGCCGAGATCGGTGATCATGATGAAAACATCAGCTTTGAGCAGAGTGTGGACTATCTGGAGAAACGCTTCCCCGGAAAAGGCCGTTCTTATGCCGAACAGCTTCGTGATCTGACCATCGCGCTCTACAAAAAATGTGCGGACTACGCGCTGGAAAAAGGGATCATCATTGCTGATACGAAGTTTGAATTCGGTCTTGATGAAAACGGAAACATCGTCCTCGGCGACGAGATGCTGACTCCCGACTCCAGCCGCTTCTGGCCCCTAGACGGCTATGAGCCCGGAAAAGGACAGCCTTCCTTCGACAAGCAGCTGGCCCGCGACTATATCGCCGCGCATCCGGAATGTGATTATACCCTGCCGCAGGAGATCGTGGATCAGACGATCGCCATTTATCTGGACGGCTACAAACGCCTGACCGGCAAAGAACTGGAGTAAAACCTATGCTTGAAGAGTTAAAAAAGCGAGTCTATGAAGCCAATATGCTGCTTCCGAAATATCAGCTCGTGACCTTTACCTGGGGCAATGTAAGTGAGTATGATCCTGAAACAGGCCTGTTCGCCATCAAGCCCAGCGGCGTCGAATACGATAAACTGCGACCCGAAGATATGGTGCTGGTAAACCTGGCCGGCGAGAAGGTGGAAGGCCGTTACAATCCCTCTTCCGATACCGCCACCCACGCGGTTTTATATCAGCGGTTCGCGGAAAAAGGGATCCTTGGCGTCGTCCATACGCATTCTCCATTTGCCACCAGCTGGGCACAGGCCGGTCTTTCGATCCCCTGCTACGGCACGACGCACGCCGACTATTTCTATGGCGACATTCCCTGCGTCCGCAATCTGACGCCCGAAGAGATCGAAGAAGCCTACGAAAAGAACACCGGTATCGTCATCGCAGATGAATTCGAGCTTTTCGGAAAGGATCCGGTCGCCGTTCCCGGCGCGCTCTTTAAAAACCACGGCGTCTTTACCTGGGGCAAGGACGCGCATGAAGCGGTCCACAACGCGGTCGTCGTGGAAGAGTGCGCGAAGATGGCCGCCTGGACGAAACTGATCAACCCCTCCGTCCGGGAAGCGCCTCAGGCCATGCAGGACAAACACTATTTCCGCAAGCACGGCGCCGGCGCCTACTACGGACAGAAAGAAGAATAGGACTCATACCCGCGTCCTGTTGATTGCGAAATAGCAGGATTTTTATGAAAATCAGGCTGACCTTGCTAATGATGCTTCGGTTATTAGCAAGGCGGCCTCTTTTTTTGAATACACCTTGCTAACGGCTTAGCAAGATTCTTACGATAATCCGGCTGACCTTGCTAATGATGCTTCGGTTATT
>JAFZQZ010000112.1 GCA_017620135.1 Bacillota bacterium | reverse complement strand
ATTGGTACTCGGAAAAGAGGATTAAGCTCTCACTTGGAGGAATGAGCCCACTTCAATACCGAAGAAGTCTTGGGATCATAGCAGCTTGATTCGTCACAGACATTGATTGGTAAATGGTCCAAGAAAATGTCCGCACCCCCCACATGGTAAGGAGTTTTTTCACGCCGCGGTAAGCAGTTTTTTACATCTCTCGGTAAGAACTTTTTTACATAACACGGTAAGGACTTTTTTACATTGCCCGGTAACCACTTTTTTCGAAGGATGGTAAGCAGTTTTTTACACGTTTGGCGCTGTAATCCTGCCTGTGGTGAGTCTAAAAAGGAGTCGCCAGCTGATTTTTGCCGTATACTCTTAGTCATTAAGAATACGGAGGAAATCAATCATGCTGGACAAAAAGCAGATGCAGGAAATACAGGATTTAAAGCTACGCGGTTACACTAAATCGGAGATTCTGGACTACTATGAGCAGCAGGGAGTCAAACCACCCAGTCGTCCTACGATCTCCAAGTATTACGACATGGATGTCGTGCCGGATAATCCGGGAGCAAAGTTATCCAAGGACAAGGTGTTCGATGTCTCTCCCTTCAGGGAAGCCATCATCGCCATCCTTGAAGATAACAACAGAAACGATTACTGCATTTCATCCGTTTACGATGTCCTTGAGGAGAAATTCATTGAAAACGGTGATCTGAAGTCTCTTCCGGGCAATGAGCAGACCTTGAGGAATTACGTACATTTCCTGGAAGAATCCGGGCAGATCGATACCGGGGAAGAGCACCGGCGTATTTATGACCATGTGTTTGATACTCCCCCGGGCGAGCAGATGCTGATCGATTTCGGCGAGGTCACCCTCAGCAAGAAGTCGTCAATCCACTTCATCTGCCTTCTGCTCCGCTATTCGAGGCTCCTGTGCGTTTATGCGCAGGATCACAAGTACGATGCCACAGAGGCCTGCCAGGCGATCTACAGGAGTTTCTGTAAGCTTGGAGGCCGCCCGTCCTGCCTGGTTATTGATCAGGACGCCGTGTTTGTCTCAAGCGAGACCTATGGTGAAGTCATTAAGACCCGCGTGTTTGAGGACTTCTGTACTGAACAGGAGCTGAAGCTCTGGGTCTGCAATAAGCATGATCCAGAAAGTAAAGGCCCGATCGAGAACAGCGTAGGATTCGTGAAGAAAAATTTCTTCAGTGCCAGGAAGATTACCTGTATCGATGACGTGTGGCGTTCCTTGCCTGGCTGGCTGAACCGGAAGAACAAGCGCATCCACAGGACGACCCTGCACATACCGGCTTCCGTGTTCCGCGACATTGAGCAGAGTGCCCTGAAACCGATGCTGCCGTCCGTGTACGAGACTTCACCGAACAGCTTTACTTCCTTTGAGCTGCGCGGGACGCCTTATGTACTGTATAAATCCTGCCGGTACTCCGTACCCCGTGATTACGCCTACAGCATTGTGAAATATAAGATCACAACCGGCAAGATCAACATTTACGACGAGAACCTGAACTTCCTCTGCGCACACCTTCTCAGTGAGCGGAAAGGGAGCTATAACCAGCTTCCTGAGCACAGGAAAGGCGAAAACGGCGACTGGATCGATATCATGGAGCGTCTCCGCAGTCAGTGGAACTGCTATGACTTCCAGCACTTCATCAACGGCGTTAAGAAAGAGAATCCGCGCCATATATCCAAACAGCTGGGCGCGATCGAGCAGTTCCTGAATGCTGAGAATCCGGACAAATCCCTTGTGGCGGAAGTCATGAAGATCTGCTGCAAGAACTTTCGCTATCAGTTCTCCCAGTTCAAGGTAGTGTATGAATACACCAAGGCTGGAAGGAGCCTGGCCGGCACAGAAGGGATCAAGGCAGCCATGAAGGCCAATCCGGTCGATTACAGGCAGCTTAGCGCCTATGATAAAGCCTTCGCCGACAGAGTGGCCAGTACCAGGGAGGGGGCGGGAGCATGAACCGTGAAATTCTCAAAAGCATGGATACGGATCGCATTCCTGTAGAACGGTTGATTTCCCTGCTGCAGACTTTTACACTCAAGCACGCAGCCAGGGCACTGCCGGATCTTCTCGAAACAGCAGATGCCCAGAATGCGACCAACCGCCAGTTCCTTCTCTCTATCCTGGAGACAGAGGTAAAAGGCCGGAATGAACGCCGCCGGAAAAGGAACTACTCGGCAGCTCACTTTCCTCCAAACATCCGACCACTTGAGGAGTTCGATCCGGAGGAACTTGAATCCGGCATCACACAGGCACAGATAGAGAAGCTTAAAGACTTGTCATGGCTTGATAATGGTGGCAACCTGGTATTGGCAGGCCCTCCTGGGCTTGGAAAGACCATGGTAGCCACAGGCATCGGTCTTCATGCCATCAACAATGGCTACACTGTCTGCTTCGAGAAGATGGTCAACCTTGTAAGGATCCTTGATAACGCCGAAACCGAAAGGTCAGCAGGGTTCAGGCTCAAAAACCTCAAGAAGGCCCAGCTGATCATCATTGATGAGATAGGATATACTCCAATCAGCAGGAGCCAGGCTAACCGGT
>JAFZQZ010000111.1 GCA_017620135.1 Bacillota bacterium | reverse complement strand
CAAGCAAAACGATATAATGATAATTTGCCATTTGATGAAAAGGCTCGGTGGATAGTAATCTCAAATTTCTCTGAGATTTGGGTATATGATATGAACACCAAAATCCCAGAAAAAAATATCACAAAAATATCGCTTAGGGATTTACAAAGTCATTATGCCCTCTTAGATTTTCTTCTATCCCCAAAAGTGAAGAAGATAACCGAGGAGATGGAACTATCTTTAAAAGCTGGTGAGCTTGTTGGAAAAATCCATGATCGATTTCAGGAACAATACAATGACCCATTGGCTAAGAAGACACAAAATAGTCTCAATATTCTCTGTGTCCGTCTTGTATTCTGTCTTTATGCTGAAGATGCTGGCTTATTTGGTGCAAAAGATGCGTTCAGCAAATATCTTTCTCAGTATGAACCGAAGGACATTCGGCGTGCTCTGCTTGATCTGTTCAAGGTGCTTGATACACCTATCGAGAACAGAGAGGAACTATATTTGGATGACGAATTAGCTGCTTTTCCTTACTGTAATGGAGGCTTATTTGCTAGAGAGAACATAGAAATACCAAAGATCACACAAGAAATTAAGGATACGATTATCGAATCAGCCCTTTTTGACTGGAGCAAGATTTCTCCAACGATTTTTGGTGCTGTATTTGAATCAACGTTAAATCCAGAAACTCGTCGTTCAGGGGGTATGCATTACACTAGTATCGAGAACATTCATAAAGTTATAGATCCTCTGTTTTTGGACAATTTAAAAAATGAATATACAGAAATCATGGGCATAGGTGTTTCAAAGATAAGGGAGCAAAGACTGCTGGATTTTCAGAAAAAACTGGCAGGCTTACAATTTCTTGATCCTGCTTGTGGGTCGGGTAATTTCTTAACTGAAACATATATTTGTCTTAGGCGTATAGAAAATCAAATTCTTAGAGAGCTTCAACATGGACAGATTATCTTGGGGATGGATGAAATAAATCCGATTAAGGTCGGAATTGATCAATTCTATGGGATTGAAATAAATGATTTCGCGGTTACAGTTGCAAAAACAGCTCTCTGGATTGCAGAATCTCAAATGATGAAAGAAACAGAAGATGTTGTTCATATGAACCTTGATTTTTTGCCTCTAAAAACGAACGCAAATATAATAGAAGGT
This sequence comes from Bacillota bacterium, assembly GCA_017620135.1. Classification (GTDB taxonomy): domain Bacteria; phylum Bacillota; class Clostridia; order Lachnospirales; family Bianqueaceae; genus RUG760. Next base: position 32,003 of record JAFZQZ010000111.1, on the reverse strand, counting down.
AATGCCCTCCAACTCGACTGGAATAGAATAATTAACAAACAGAAGTTATCATTTATCATGGGAAATCCTCCGTTTTCTGGGGGGATGGTAATGTCTACTGATAAAAAAGAAGATATGCGATTAGTGATAGGTGATGATGCTTCTAGTGTTGGTGAAATGGACTATGTTGCAGCATGGTATTTTAAAGCAGCAAGGATGATTCAAGGAACAGAAATCACTACATGTTTTGTTTCAACAAATTCTATAGTTCAAGGACAACAAGCGATTACTATTTGGGAACCGCTTTTCAAGACATATAAAATCATCATTAATTTTGCATATCGAACTTTTAAATGGACAAGTGAAGCAAATGATGTTGCCGCTGTTCATTGTGTTATTATTGGTATGTCATGCCATAATAATCCCGAAAAGATCATTTATCAAGAGGATGGAAAGCCAATAAAAGCAAAACAAATAAACTCGTATTTGGCAGATGCTGATAGTTGGTTTTTACACCCAGTAAGTTTGCCTATTTGCGATGTCCCACCAATTAGATTCGGAAGTATGCCAAGAGGAAAAGCTTTCATTATGACAAAAGAGGAGCGGGACGATATCATTCAGAAGTATCCAGATGTTGCTGGCTATCTAAAAGAGTTTTATATGGGAAATGAGTTTATCAATGGAGGTGCCAGATATTGTATGTGGTTAGTTGATGCGGACATTGCTCTAATTAAAAAGTGCCCTCCATTAATGGCTCGAATAGAGGATGTTAGGCAATCACGATTAGAAAGTAAAGCATCCGCTACAAGAAAGATGGCCGATACTCCCATGTTGTTTGCACAGATTGCGCAACCTGATACAGACTATATTGCAGTTCCTGCAGTATCTACTCAAAGAAGACGCTATATTCCAATAGGCTTTTTGTCAAAGAATGTGATTGCAGGGAATAAGCTCTATATCATCCCAGATGCAAAAATATATCATTTTGGAATTATAACTTCAAATGTTCACATGGCATGGATGCGTGTGTTTGCAGGGAGAATGAAAAGCGATTATAGTTATTCAAAGGACATAGTCTATAATAATTTCCCATGGCCAACACCATCTGAAAGCCAAAGACAGAAGATAGAGCAAACAGCACAGAGTATTCTTGATGCTCGTAATCTTTATCCCAATAATTGTCTTGCAGAACTATATGATGAGTTGACAATGCCCTCAGAATTGAGAAAAGCTCATCAAGCAAATGACAGAGCTGTAATGACCGCATATGGTTTAGATATTAAAAACACATCAGAAGAAGATTGCGTTGCTTTTCTGATGAAAATGTATCTTGAATTAAGTCGACCAAATGGATAGTTTTTACTCCAAAAGACAAATACATAGATAATGAAAGCATGAGGGAGAAACAAAGAATGAAGATTAGACTCTGTATAGCACTTCTTCTATTACCAATAATAATAACTGCATGTAGCACAGGAGTTACTAAACCGAAAACAGGTAGTTCGGAAAAGTTTGGAGATTCAGAACCGACTCAAACATCAATGACAGAGGAGGAGAATGATTTCGTAGATGATTCTTCTATGGAAGAACAGGCATTTGCTTGGAAAGAAGAAGACTTCTTTGCATACAATCTTGATGGAACACTTTATAATTATCCAGAAAATGAAACATTACGGTTTTCGTCATTTTATCAGAAGGATGACACTGCATATAATTACCAGACATCAAAAGGCATTAAACTTGGCTCTATTGCAAAAGTAGCACTTGCAAATGCCTATGACTTTGATGATTTCGAAATGACTGTAATTGCTAAAGATGCCAGAAAAGAAGAATTCTTACAAAAGTATCCCAAAGGAAGCGAAGCTGTCTTACATTCTAATGATCTGAATCATCCTGATGAAGAACTCCACTTTAGCATAACGGTTTATTTGCTGAGTGATGGAACTCTTATTACTTATAATGCAAAGGATTTTTCGCTTCCAGAAATTGAAGAAGGACAGGAACTTGAAAAATGCTACGATTTGTATTTTTGTATTGTGAAAGACACAGTTGCTGTATGGGAAGTGGGAGAACATGACTGTCATATGAGTAAAGAGGAAGTAGATGAGTATAACGCGGCAACTAAAAAGGATGACAAAGAAGAAAGTAACGAAGAAAGCAATAAGACAGAAACCCAAAATTCTGAAAGTACCAAAGAAATAATAGAAGTAGACGAATACTCGCAAGGAAAGAAGAATGCAATATACTATGAACTAAACTATGAGGTGCCTTCTTCTTGGAAATATAAAGAAAGTGACGGATCTGTGTACTATTATCCACAAAACGATAATGGGCTTGTTATGTTTATGGTATATGAGGTAGAAAATCCTTCTAGTGACACAGATCTGCTCTCCGCATCCTCTGAAATTGTCTCGGGTTTTGCCGGAGGTGTAGATACATTTTCTCAGACGTCAAGTATTTCTAAAGAGACAAATCTATATGGAACTGAATTCTACAAATGCACTGCTGAAATGACTTTATCCGGGAAAAGGCTCAACTCGAGTTTTTATATTCTATATAGAGAAAAGATGGTGTATTGTATTGTGTGTGCAGACTATGCTGATGCTCAATATACAAGCGTCAAAGACTTTGAAAAGCTTTCTTTAACTTTATACTTTGAAGAAAATTTGTATGATAAGTCATATGATTCCGAAACTATGTCAAAGGTTATTGGAGCAGGTCAATCAATCGCCTATAATGTTCCTAATAACTGGGAGGTCACAGAGTATGAGGAAGGTGCGTTGACAAAATCAATATATGTTTCACCTGATACTGAAGCAGTTTTAGTAGTAGAGTACTGGAAAGGTCTAAATGAAGCTGAATTTATCAGTAATTCATCTGATCCGGCGAGGGGAATGTTCCTAGAAGCATTATTTAAGACATTACAGGAGTCTTATCCATCATGTGAAGTAAATCCAGGGTATACTACGTATACAAATGCACTTAATGTCCCATTCGATAAGTTAAGCGGAATAACTCAGTTGACTGAAGATGATATAGAGCCTTTCGATACAGAAGCTTATATTCTATATATTAAAGAAAATATCTATATATTCTACATCTACACTAAACCGAATGTGTCCTTGTCGACAGTTGAACTTTTGTCTTCAGTGATTGACTCTATCCATTTGATTAATTAGCATTTGCTCAACAATTCACTAAACCATGAAAAACCGGGCGTTTTGACTGCTTTAATGATATTATCAGTGCAAGGTTTTTATTGTTTTACGGAATAATTAAATAGAAAAGGAAGACAAATGAAGAGAAAAAAAAACAGAAGAAGAGATTGTTAGTTATGCTTTTAGTTTGAGCAGTTGAAGAAAGAGATCATTCTCCTAATAAATAAGGCGCAGAAACTAAACTGGATATATCTTTATCGACGACCGATGGTTGAACTATTATAATCATTGATGACTCCATCCAATTCATTAATTATACATATGATAATAAGCCTCTGAATTCTCTTTGAAGGCAGGGGCTTTTTTCATGCCAAAAAGCGAATATTATGTGCGTCAGAAACACGAGGAAGGTATATACCTTATCAATCTATCAGTCCAATTAAAACCCGGGCTTGTGAGCGAAAAAACGGCCGATTTTCGCCCCGAGAATGGTAGATATTTAAGGTATGTCTTTCTCGTTTTTCTTTATAAAGAACTCGGTAAATTTGAAAGGAGGCGATGCTTGATGCCGAGGATGAGTAAAAAGAGGAAGCAAGAGTGGTCTTTCTTCCTCAATGACCGGAACAGGATTACTTTCAATGAGCTCTGCTTGAAGTGTATCAATGACTGCAAACAGAGCTTTCGTGTTATTGTAGTCCAATGTCCATTATTTGTAAGAAAGGAGAAAATCCATGGAAAAACTAGAAATCATCAGAGCAAGTGATGTTGAGATCAGGGATATTGACTGGCTTTGGTATCCGTTTATCCCATTTGGTAAAGTGACAGTTCTACAGGGTGATGCCGGGGACGGGAAAAGCCTTTTCATCATGAAACTGGCTGCTATGCTGACCCGGGGAGAACCGATGCCGTTTACAGATGGGATAGGTCATGAGCCGATCAATGTCATCTATCAATCATCGGAAGACGATGCTGATGATACCATCGTTCCACGGTTTCTGAAAGCCGGTGGAGACCCAAGCCGGCTGCTTTTCATCAATGAAAAGAATAAGTTTCTCAGCTTTTCCGATGAAAGACTACTGGCGGCTATTAAACAGACAGATGCCAAACTTTTGATTTTGGATCCGCTGTCTGCATATATCGGAGAGGGGGCACAGATCAATTCAGCTAATGAGGTACGTGCGAAGTTCAGGCCGTTGATCGAAATAGCAAAAGAACAAAAATGTGCAATCCTTATCGTTCATCATCAGAACAAACAGCAGGGACAGAAAGCCATCAACAGAGGCTCCGGGTCAGTCGATATTATAGCGGCTGCCCGGAGTGCTTTGTTGATAGCCAGAACATCAAAAGAGAAGCCCGATGAACGAATTCTGGCACAGGTGAAATGTAATGTCGGACCAACTGGAAACGCAGTCATTTTCTCTGTGAAAGATGGAGTTGTCGAGTGGATCGATAACGATGGAAGGACTGCGGATGAAGTGCTTGGAAATGTATTTGCAGGACCGGGAAGACCTGATACGCAGTTACAGATGGCCCTTGATTCTTTGCCCTTAATGCTCGCCGATGGGCCGGTGCTACAACAGGATATTATGAAGAAAATGGAACATGCGGGCATCGGCGAGAGTACGGCAAAGAAAGCCAAATCGCAACTTGGGATACGATCAGTAAAGCAAGGTGCGATTTGGTTTTGGACTTTGCCGGATGCCGAGGTAAATGGTTATAATCGAAAGGTTTTATCCATTGACGAGGCATATTAGGGAGTCCAGAGGTCTCCTCTGGCCCACGACCTTGCTTGCAAGGTGTAGTGGGTTACACAACAAGAGCGCCTCCGGGAAATGGATTTCCCGGACATCGGCTGTTGTGTTGCGAGCGCCTGGGATCGCGAGCAACACAATCTGACGATGGATGTGTGAAAGATATGTGAGCTGAAATAGAGCGAACATATCTGGAACATTTTATGGCGCTCGGTTGTGTATGCCCTTGCTTGTTATATGAACTGCGGAAGGATGGACAGAACGAGACATTTTGAATTATTACATCCTTCCTTGAAATGAAAGGAGAACGAATGGCAAACTACGCAATCATGCGAATGGGAAAACGAAAAATGGCGGCTGTCGGAAAGATCGGCAAGCACCATGAAAGAGAAAAAGAAATCTATAAAAGCAATCCGAATATTGATCAGGAACGGACGAAAGACAATTATCATATTATCCGTCCGAAGGATACAAACTATCGGAGAGCAGTACTAAACCGGATTGAACAGGTAGGCTGCCGAAGGAGGAAGGACAGCGTTGTCTTGCAAGACTGTTTTATCGGAGCGACACCGGAATGGATCAAGGCAAAAGAACCGTGGGAGCAGAAGGATTTTTTCCGTGAAGCGGTTGCATTTTTTGAAAAGAAAATTGGATATGAAAATATCATTTCTGCTGTGGTGCATATGGACGAAGCAACGCCCCATATGCACCTTTGTTTTGTCCCGATTACAGATCAGGGACGATTGTCCTCCAAAGATATTATTGGTGGGCCAACCGGACTGGTGAAATGGCAGGATGAGTTTTATGAACACATGTCCAGAAAGTATCCTGATCTGACCAGAGGGACACCGGCCCGGGTTTCTCACCGGAAACACATCCCGGCATATATGTTTAAGTGTGCTGGAGAACTGTATAAGCACTATGATGAAATCCTTTCTGCGATCAATGATATCGGAATGATAAAAAATGGACAGAAGAAAGAGGCGGCTATTGCCCTTCTGGGAAAGTATGCTCCTGAAATGGTCAGACTGAAAAACCAACTCCAAACAACTAATGAACATATCGAGGACCTTGAAAGATCTCTGGATTCGGAGATTTCCAGAAACAGAAATCTTGGCGAGGATCTCAGTGAAAAGGAAAAGGAACTGAAAGAAGCCAACAAAGCATTGTATGACCTGAACCGACAACAGAAAGAACTGGATCAATTGTTCATGAAGATACCAGAGGACAATATGCAGGAGATCATGCGCCAACAGAGAGAAAGAAAAAGCAATAAAAGAAAATACAAAGAAGGGAGAGAACGAGAATGAAACTGGAAGCAGTAAATATTTCCGACTGCAATCCGTTCGAAGACTACCCATTTAGGGTCGTAGATGATTCGGAAATGGAAATGCTGACAGAAAGCATCAAAACGTATGGAGTGATGTGTCCGATCATGGTTCGTCCGATTGATGAATATGAAACAAAATATGAGGTAATCAGTGGACATCGGAGGATATATGCGAGTATAAAGGCAGGGCTTGAAACGATCCCTGCCTTTATTCGTCAGATGAACAGGGACCAGGCGGTGATCTGTATGGTCGACAGCAATTTACACAGGGACAGACTTCTGCCATCTGAGAGAGCATATGCTTATAAAATGAAAGTAGAAGCCTTATCTCATCAGGGCAAGACTTCTGTTCAGAATGAACAGAAGATTACTTCCCGGGAAATGGTTGCGGCAAGTGCCGGAATGAGCGAATCACAGGTTCAGCGGTTTATCCGTTTGACCTATTTGCATAAACCCTTACTTGATCTTGTGGACGATGGACGGATCGCGCTGACACCGGCCGTTGCTCTGTCGTACCTGAACCCATGGGAACAGAGAACGATTCTTCAGATCTATGAATCAGATGAGATCACCCCATCTTATTCTCAAGCGGTACGACTGAAAAAACTCAGTGAAACAGGAGAACTGACAGATGAAAAGATCTATGAAATTCTTTCTGAGCCGAAACCAAATCAGCGTGAGGTTCTAAGACTTCCCATGAACCGTTTCGACCAGTATCTAAAACCTTTTACCACCCCGAAAGATAAGGAAGATTTCATTATGAAGGCTCTCGATCATTACACCTGCTATCTGAGGCAGCAACGATCATGGGACAGATGAAGGGAGGTGAATCATGGGCAGAAAACGAAAACAGCCGGAGCTATGTGTTCATCGGAAGTTTACCAATGAGCGTCCGATAGAGGATGTATTTGCAGATGCGTACAGAATGTATTTCGAGGAAAAACTGAAATCATCTGTTCGCACATTCGACTCAGGTAAATCCTTCGATTACAATGAAACCACTTACAACCAGAAGGAGGAAAGCAGTTATGACGGATCAACAGCCTAAGATCACAGCTTTATACTGTCGGCTGTCAAAGGATGATGAAAGAATGGGAGAGAGCCTGTCAATTGAAACACAAAAGACCATTCTCTCTCAGTATGCTAGGGAAAACAATCATTATCCGGTCGAGTTTTATATCGATGACGGATATACAGGATTGAACTTTGACAGACCGGAGTTTCAGAGGATGATCGATGATATTGCACTCGGAAAGATCGGGACAGTCATTACAAAGGATCTGTCCCGATTGGGAAGAGATCACATTATGACCGGCCAATATGCCGAGATTTATTTTCCAACACACAAGGTTCGCTATATTGCCATTAATGACGGATTTGATAGTGAGAATCAGCAAAGCACAGTATATGCTTCTTTGAAAACAGCAATCAATGAGTTTTATAGCAGAGATGCTTCCGTAAAAATCAAGGCTTCATTCCGGGCAAGAGCAAAAGAAGGAAAGCATCATTCGACAGTACCACCATACGGATATTTGAAAGATCCCAACAATAAAAACAATCTGATTCCTGACCCGGAGACAGCGAAATATATTGTGAAGATATATGATCTTGTTCTGCAAGGGTGGGGAAACCATCGGATCAGAGACTATCTCAGAGAAACCAGAGTCCCGTGTCCGTCATGGATTCATCATTCCAGAGGATGGCTCAATAAAGAGCAGATGTTCCCAACTGAAGAATCTAAGTACATCTGGAGACCAGATTCTTTGCGGAATATCATTCGCAATCCAGTTTACTGTGGTGACCTTGTATATGGAAAATCAGAAACGATTTTTAAAACCAAGAGACATCCCCAAACCGATGAGAGTAAATGGATTGTGGTAAGGGATACACATGAAGCAATCGTCTCCCGGGACATATGGGAAAGAGCTAATCGACTAATAGCAATCAAACGGCAGGACTATAAAGAAGCATATGCGAAAAAGTATCATCCGAATCTTTTCAACGGGATCTTGAAATGTGCAGACTGTGATAAAGCAATGACTCGCAGAAGGTACGGGAGCAAGAACAATAGGCAAATATATGTCTGCACTACTTATGCTGCCTATGGTTCATACCGATGTACACAGCATAAACTGTTTGAGGATGATATCAAAGAGGTTGTTCTGAATGATATCAGGGCTTTATGCAGGGAAGCAAAACTGGATCGCCAGGCATTGATAGAGAGGATCGTTCAGATGACTGATACCGGTCCGAAAACAGAATACTCTCAGGAGACATACAATTCATGGAAGAAAAGAATGAATGAGCTTAATCAACTTCACGATAAGCTCTATGAGGATCATCTTTTTGGAATTCTTTCCGACAGCAATTATAAAAGGATGATAGTAAAGTATCAGAAGGAACAAGAAGATCTCCGTCAGAAGATGGATGCTTATGAAAATGCCAATACCGAAGTAGCAAACAGACGAACCAAGGCTGAAGAGGTTGCCGATCTTTTTATTGTATACGGAGAGTTTACAGAACTGACCAAAGGACTCCTAAATGCTCTGGTTGACAAGATTACTGTATCTGAGCCATATATCATTGACGGAAGATTCAAACAGGACATTACCATTTACTATCGGAATATCGGAGCATTGGACGTTGTTCATAATGATGCGACCAGATTCTATAAGTCAGAGGAATGTATGTACGCTTCACAGAAGCGTGCCAGCCGAGAGAAAGAAAAGCGGGTAGCCGCTGTTCTTGAGGAGGCTGCCAGAGACAAGGGTATATGATATGATGACAATACAACAGAATATGGACAAAGCTAACCACTTCCCACACCGGGCAGTGGTTCTTTTTTTCGGGATGTGTGAAAAGAGAGGGCGTTGCCCGATTCTTTTCACGGCCCAGATAGCGGGCGAAGGCTGCCCCAGTTTAGATGGGGGAGAGCCCCGCCTGCCATCTGGGAGAAGCTCTTTATAACTATAATCATCAAAATAAAGAGTTCACGAATGTAACTCTACCGGATGTTATTTGTAGATCACTTTTGCATTAAACTGCTCAGCTAATGTTGATCCGTCGGTTTCGTCCATCAGAAAAAGAGTGGTCGAAAGAAGGTCGGCCATGGCCGAGTCATCACAGATCACGGTCACGGAGTGGTGATAGGCGGCCGGGTACAGGGTCGAGGGATCGATAATGTGATGATAGCGGATGCCGTTTACTTCAAAGTAGCGCTGGTAGTCGCCGCTTGTCACAACACAGCCGTCTGTGAGACTGACAGTCTCGTTGTAGGTGCCATCCGGTCCGTCCGGATCCTGGAGACCGACCACGAACGCGTCCCGGCCGGTCCCGAGTGGTTTTCCGTGGGCACAGATGTTGCCGCCCAGACTGAGAATATAGTTTTCCACGCCTTCTTCCGCAAGGTATTCCATCGCCTGGCGGCCGGCATAACCCTTGGCCAGAGCGCCGACATCGATAGAGGCGGCAGGGTCTGTGATATACGCGGCAGAAGCATCCGGATCGATCGAAAGGAAGGAAATATCTGTGTGGGCCGCCGCCTCCCGGAGAAGAGATTCATCCGGGAGAGTTTTTGTTTCTCTGGCCTCATGCCAGAGACCCGTCAAAGCGCCTATCATGACATTGACCTTGCCATCCGAGATCTCGTGGGCGTCTTTGCAGAAGGAAAGAAACCCGATCAGGCGGGGAGAAAGAGCAAGCGGAGAACTGCCGGCGGAATCATTCAGATCTTTCAGGTTCGTGATCCCCGGGTAGGAGTGGTAGATGTCCGTCTCCTGGTGGAAGGAAAGCAACAGATCGTACAGACCATCCTTGATCCTGTCGAAGGATCTGTCGTCCAGTCCGTAACAGGTAAAGTTGGAGAAAGTATCAAAAAGATCATAGAAATCACAGCTGTGCTTTTTTGCACTCCTCTGACATCCGGAAGAGCCTGTGGAGATCGTCAGGATGAGCAGGAATATCAGGAGGTGTTTGCCTGAAAGCAAAGTTTTGTTCTTCATCAGGCACCACCTTTCCAACCGATGCCGAAGGATCGGTGAAGAGCCGGCAGCAGGAGACGGAGCAGACTTCCGGTAATGATTCCCATGACGATGCCGCTGATGATCAGAACAGGAACATAAGCCAGAAAACTGTGGGAGATCATCAAGTATACGACGACCAGCTGGCCGAGATTGTGGGAAAGCGCGCCGCAGATGCTCAGGAATAGATAGGTGAACTTCTTTGAATCGTCTTTTCTTCCCGGAAGGGAGAGGAGCGCCATCACACCTACGGATACGAGCCCTCCGGACAGGGAAAGGAGCGAGGCGATCGTTCCGCGGGTCAGCAGAACAAAACCGGCCTTCAGGACAGCGATCAGAAAAGCCTGGGGAACACCTATGAAGAAAAGCGTATACATGGTGATGATATTGCTGAGTCCCAGCTTCACACCAGGCGGCGCGAAGGGAAGCGGCGGGATCAGGTGCTCCAGATAGGCCATGACGATGGAAAGAGCAAAAAGCAGTGCGGTGCGGGTAAGGGTCTTTGTTTTCATGGAAAGATCCTCCCACAAATATGCACATTTGGCGTAACTTTTCCGGTGATCGCGTCCGGACGGGAATCAGTGGAAGAAGGGTCTTCCGGGATCCGGATCATGAGCCGGTGCGGCAGGCAGACGGCATATTCTCCGGGACGGGAAATGAAGCCGCTTTTCACACAGATCTGATCCGGACAGTCGGAAGAAAGAAAACGAATCTTTCCGTTTCTTATTTCGAGTGTGATCTCCGGGATCCCTTCCGGTGAGAAGGTCGTGTCTTCCGTGAGAGATACAGTCTGGATCACTTCACCGTCCAGGCAGATCTCACAGACAGAGGAGGACGGCTTTCCGGACAGAAGCAAATACAAGAGGCCTGCTGTGATCAGCAGGCTGATGATCAGGAAAAGATCTTTCCGGTCTGTGTATTTGCGTTCCATGGGAGCAGATCCTCCGTAATGTTTTCCAGTGAGAGGCCTTCGTCTTTAGGCGGTACTGTTTCCTATTGTGCTTCCCGCCGGAAGGATTGTCAATGGTTTTCTGAAAAGTCTTCCCAAAAGGCGCGGGATATGGTAGAATAACTTGATTCTTTCTTTTTGGAGGTACAGCGATGGTTACCATCACGATGCAGAACGGAAAACAGATCAAGCTGGAACTGTATCCTGAGATCGCGCCGATCACGGTCCAGAACTTTATCGATCTGGTAAATAAAGGTTTTTATAACGGACTTTGCTTCCACCGTGTGATCAGTGGATTTATGATCCAGGGCGGATGTCCGGAAGGGACCGGTATGGGCGGTCCCGGCTACAATATCAAGGGTGAATTTCTCGCGAACGGAGTACCGAACCCGCTGAAGCATGAGCGCGGGGTGATCTCGATGGCACGGGCATACAACCCGAACAGCGCCGGATCCCAGTTCTTTATCATGCATCAGGATGCGCCGCATCTGGATGGACAGTATGCCGCGTTCGGAAAAGTGGTAGAAGGGATCGAGGTCGTCGATGAGATCGCGTCCTGCGATACTGATTTTTCCGATCGTCCTCTGACGCCGCAAATCATGGAAAAGGTAGAGATCACAGACTGAAATGACATTTGAAGAATTAGGACTGGACGTAGACCTGCTTGAAGCCATCCGTGACCTTGGATATGAAGAGCCAACGCCCATTCAGGAAGCGGCGGTAGGTAAGCTCCTGAAAGGCTATGATCTGATCGGGCAGTCGCGGACCGGTACCGGAAAGACGGCCGCCTTCGGCATCCCGCTCATCGAACTCATCGATCCGGATGAGCGAAGGATGCAGGCACTGGTTCTTTGTCCCACCAGGGAACTGTGTATGCAGGTGGCGGAAGATCTTCGAAAGCTTCTCAAGTATAAAGCCGGGATCCGGGTCGTACCTGTCTATGGAGGGCAGCCGATCCAGCACCAGATCGCGGATCTGAAGAAAGGCGCCCAGATCATCGTAGGGACCCCCGGGCGGTTCATCGATCATGTCAGACGCCATACGCTACGGACCGAACAGGTTCAGATCGCCGTACTCGATGAAGCGGATGAGATGTTCAGCATGGGATTCAAGGATGATATCGATCTTATTCTGGCTCAGCTTCCCGTTCCCAGACAGACCGTGCTTTTCTCCGCCACGATGCCGGAAGAAGTGGAAAACCTGGCGAAGGAATATATGGAAGATCCGCAGAGGATCCATGTGGGCGAGGATGATCCGCTGACGGTCGATCAGGTCAGACAATACTATTTTGAACTAAAGCCCGGTCAGAAGACGGAAGCACTGGAGCGGCTTCTGAAAGTCGAAGAACCGAGATCCGCGATCATCTTCTGTAATACCAAGAAACGAGTCAGCGATCTGACGGAGGAACTGAAGGATCTTGGCATTTCCGCGGAAGGGCTGCACGGTGATCTCAAGCAGGTACAGCGGGATCTGGTCATGCGGCGATTCAGAAATCGGGAGATCAGACTGCTCATCGCCACCGATGTAGCCGCGAGAGGGCTGGATATTTCGGATGTCGATCTGGTCGTGCATTATGATCTTCCGGATGATGATGAGTTATACGTTCACCGGACGGGAAGGACTGCCCGTGCCGGAAAGAGCGGCACATCCTACGTGTTCGTCTCCTCGAGAGAGCTTGCGCGGCTTTCCGAGGTGTCCGCCTTCGCCGGCGCGAAGATCGAAGCGAGGAAGATCCCGTCTCTACAGGAGATCGAGGAAGCGAAAAAGCAAAGGCTGCTGGATAATCTGCGGCTTGTTCTGAAAGAGAATAGACAGAATGCGAAAAACCTGACTTTCGGACGGATCGGTAAGTATGAAAAGGAGATCGAAGTCCTGGAGAGCGAAGGATATCCGGCAAAAGAGATCGCGGCCGGACTTCTGCTTTTGAATCTTTATGTTCCTTCTGATCAGACGGACGAGATGTCACGGACTCCGAAAAAAATCTTAACAGAATCGGAAAAGGAGTCAATGATCCGATTATACCTGAATCTCGGGAAACAGCAAAAGATCCGGGTGAAAGACCTGACAGGACTTCTTGAGGATAAGTGCGGGATCACATATCAGATGATCGGACGGATCGATCTGCTGGAGAGTTTCACCTATCTGGAGATCCCTTCCTCACTGGCTGATTCGGTCATCAAAGAGATCGACGGGACGAGTCTGAAAGGACATCGCCTGCACGTGGAAGTAGCGAAAAACGAATAAACCAAAGAATGTTCGCCAAAGAAAATGTGTGTCTGCGGCGGACATTCTTTTTTCTTTTTCAGGAATTTTTGGCCCTTTATTGAAGGGATGATTCAGGTTTTCCAAAAAGCTGAACTGAGTCAATCTGTACATAGGTGGAGGAATCCTATAAATAAAAGTTAAAATTTTTATTTTAGGAGGATCGTCCTATGAAACACAAGAATTCTTTGCTGAATTTCGAGATCCTTGGCAAAAGGATCAAACTCGCCAGGATCGAAAGGGATCTCACTCAGGAAGCACTGGCGGAAACATGTCGTGTTACCGTAACACATCTGTCGCATATCGAAAACGGGGGCAGCGCGGGTCTTGAGACTTTGGTACGATTATGTGCGTATCTGAATATCAGCATGGATGATGCCCTTGGGATCAGTGCCGCAAACCGCCCGCTGCAGAGAGAACTGATCGATCTTCTGATCACGCACACTTATGACGCGCAGCAGATCTCGCTGTATATGCTGAAAGCATTCTTCTCCTGTCTGGACATTATGAAAGAAGTGAATCGTTCCAGGTCGCTGGAAGATGTGCTGAAAGAAAAAGATATCGATTTTGAGAGGATCCCGGAGATCGAGCTGTTTGAAGAAGTGGACAGAAGGATCTTCCGGCCGAGAAAGTATAATCCGGAGCCGATGGCCGCAGAAGACGGGGATCCGATCAAACTGCCTTCGAAAAAGAAACAGAAAACTGATTCAAAGAACGACGAAAAAGATAAAAAATAAGATTCATCTTTGAACAAAACGCCGAAAAGGGCTTGATTTCACGGAATCTATTGAAATTGTGCCCTTTTTCCATGTATAATAGGAAAATACTCACTATGATTCGAGGAAGGAAGCATGGATCCGTTATACAATCAGTTGGTTGAGACGATACAAAAATATCATCCCGCAACCGATCTGGAAAAAGTAAGGAAGGCGTATGAGCTTGCGGCCAAGGCTCACGAGGGACAGATGCGCCAGTCGGGCGAACCGTACATCATTCATCCCTTAAACGTGGCTATTATTTTGGCGCAGCTCGAACTGGATCTGGAGACGATCGAGGCAGGACTTCTGCACGATGTCGTTGAAGATACCAATGTGACGATAGAAGAGATCCGCGGAGAATTCGGCGATGAAGTCGCCGATCTTGTCGACGGAGTGACCGTCCTGAAACAGCTCAAATACCGGACGACGGACAAGCAGGAGATCCAGGCGGAAAACTATCGTAAAATGTTCCTGGCTATGGCCAAGGATATTCGCGTCATACTGATCAAACTGGCAGACCGGCTCCATAACATGCGGACCTTAGAGTATAAAGAACCTTCCAAACAGAAAGCAAAGGCACGCGAGACCCTTGATATTTACGCGCCGATCGCCGAGCGTCTCGGTATCAGCAAAATCAAGGTCGAGCTCGATGACCTGTGCCTGAAATACCTCGAACCGGAGCAGTACCAGGAACTGACCAAGCTGATCCATGAGAAGCTCTCGACACGTGAGAAATATATCGAAGATATCGTTACCGCCATCAAAGCGAAGCTGGATGATGTGGATATCAAAGCGACCGTCTACGGACGCCCCAAGCATTTCTTCAGTATCTATAAGAAAATGATCACCAAAACAAAGTCCATCGATCAGATCTATGACCTCCTTGCGGTCAGAGTGATCGTGGACACGGTGAAGGACTGTTACGGAGCGCTGGGCATCATTCACGATATGTATACGCCGATGCCCGGACGATTCAAAGATTATATAGCGATGCCTAAATCGAATATGTATCAATCCCTGCACACGACCCTGATGGGGCCGGGGGGCAGTCCTTTTGAAGTGCAGATCCGTACCTGGGAGATGCACCGGACCGCGGAATACGGTATCGCCGCTCACTGGAAATACAAAGAAGGCAAGACAGGTCCGAATGACACTTCCGAACTGGAAAAGATGAAGTGGCTGCAGAAGATCCTCGAATGGCAGCAGGATCTTTCAGACAATCACGAATTCGTCGACACACTGAAAGACGATCTGAACCTGTTCAAGGAGAATGTGTACTGCTTCACGCCGGGAGGGGAAGTCATCACCATGCCTTATGGCGCGACCGTCGTGGATTTCGCGTATCAGATCCACAGCGCCGTAGGAAACAAGATGGTAGGAGCCAGAGTCAACGGGAGGATCGTTCCGCTGGATACCGTACTCGAAAACGCGGACCAGGTCGAGATCATGACTTCGCAGAACTCGAGAGGACCCAGCGCCGACTGGCTTTCGATCGCCAAGACGTCTCAGGCGAGAAACAAGATCAACCAGTGGTTCCGTAAAGAGCAGAAGCAGGAAAACGTGACCAAGGGCAAAGATCTGATCGAACGCTACATCAAGATGAAGCAGCTGCCGGACGCCCACGATCTTCTGGTACCGGAATGGATGGAGATCGTCCAGCGAAAGTATGGGTTCAAGGACTGGAACTCGGTGCTGGCGGCTGTCGGGTTCGGCGGACTGAAAGAAGGACAAGTCGTCAACCGGCTTTACGAAGAATATAAGAAAAAACAGGCCAGGGAGATCAGCAACGAAGATCTTGCCCAGCAGATCAGCGAGCAGACTTCCGCTTCCAAGGATTCCAAGGAAGCCAGGATCCAGAAGGGCAAATCGGCGATCATCGTCAAGGGACTGCAGGATGTGGCTGTACGGTTCTCCCGCTGTTGTAATCCGGTACCGGGCGATGAGATCATCGGTTATGTCACCCGTGGCAGAGGCGTTTCGATCCACCGGACGGACTGCCCGAACATCCTGAATATGCCGCAGGACGAACGAGCGAGGCTGCTGGAAGCCGAATGGGCGGACAAAAGCTCGGAAAGCGGTACATTTATCTCCAGCCTGCAGCTCATCACGACAGATAAGAAAGGCCTGCTGATGGAGATCAGTTCGGTCATCAGTCATCTCGATATCAATATCCACGCGCTGTCCGGCAAACGGACCAAGGACGGCAACGACAATATCTTTATGATCAGCGTAGAGATCAATGACCGGTCTCAGCTGGAACAGCTGGTGAGTAAACTATCCCAGGTCTCCGGTGTATATGAAGTGATCCGGACCTGATATCAGGAGTCAACATGCGTATTGTGATACAAAGGGTGAGCTCGGTCGATCTTACAGCGGACGGGGTCCCGTATGATCAGATGGGAGCGGGCATCCTGGCTATGGTCGGGATAAAGAGCGGAGATGACAATGAAAAAGTCATGCGCTATATGCTGGATAAACTGGTCCAGATGCGGATCTTCGAGGATGAGAACGGTAAAATGAACCTTTCCATCAAAGACCTGGGCCTGGGGCTGTTCCTGGTCTCGAACTTTACCCTGTACGGAGACTGCCGTCATGGCAGACGGCCGAGCTACTCCAGCGGAGCGCCGGTGGACGAAGCCGCCGGTATCTACGAAACCTTCCTTTCCTATGCGAAGGCGAACGCGGGAGTGGAGGTCCATTCCGGCCTCTTTCAGGCGGAGATGGAGATCGATGTGCATCTGTCCGGTCCGGTGACACTGCTTCTGGACAGTGATAAGGTGTTCTGATGAAATTGTTTTCACTCTGTGCGGATGAAAAGCACTTCTATGAGCTGTCTACACTGATCCGAGAGTTCTTTCCCCTGTGCAAAGTCGTGCCTGAGCGGCGCGGCGATGTCCCGGGGATTTCTCTTTCAGGACAGGATCTGCCGGATGTTCGCGGTATGCTCTGGGATGAGGAAGGTAAGGAGATCCTTTCCCTGTCCGTCATGGATCCCTATGAGAATTTCCAGGGAGAGCGCTGGAAGAATCTGGCAAAAATCTGTATTTTCCGTCTTCTCGTTCTGGGCTGGGGGAAGAAACCGCTCCCCTGGGGCATCCTGACCGGGGTGCGCCCTTCCAAGATCGCTTATGCCTACCTGGAACAGGGAAAAGCGCCATATGAGATCGTTGAAATATTAAAAGAGCATTATCTGCTCAGGGAAGATAAAGCCGCCTTAACGGGCAAAGTCGCTTTTTCCGAGCGCAGACTTATGGCTTCGCAGGACGGGAGCGATGTCAGCATATATGTAGGGATCCCGTTCTGTCCGACCCGCTGTTCCTACTGCAGCTTCATCAGTTCGGACGCCCGGTCGTTTAAGAAGTATTCCGAAGACTACCTGAAGGCCCTTGTCCGGGAGATCCGGGCCGGAGAGAAAATGCTGGAGGGACGGAACATCCGCTCCTTCTATATGGGCGGAGGCACACCGACCACGCTCAGCGCCGGACAGCTGGAGCTTCTTCTCGCGGAATGCGAAAAGGCCTTCCATCTGTCATCCCTGCTGGAAGTGACAGTGGAAGCCGGCCGTCCGGATACGATCACGTCTGAGAAGCTGCAGGTCCTGAAAGAGGCGAAGGTAGGCCGGATCTCTATCAACCCCCAGACGATGGTCCAGAAGACGCTGGATCTCATAGGCCGGCACCATACGACAGAGCAGGTGGAAGAGGCGTTCGATCTCGCACGAAAAATCGGCGGCTTTACCATCAACATGGACCTGATCCTGGGACTGCAGGACGAGGGCATGGAAGAAGTCCGACATACGATGGAGAAGGTGAAAGAGCTGAGACCGGATAATCTTACGGTCCATACTCTGGCTGTCAAACGGTCTTCGAGAATGAACGAGCTGGGAGACGGTGCCAGAATGCTTACTGAGGATCCGGAAAAGATGGCGGATCAGATCGACAAGATGATATCTCTGTCCGCGGAAACCGCGTCAGAGCTTGGGCTTTATCCATACTACATGTACCGTCAGAAGAACATGGCCGGCAACTTTGAAAATGTGGGTTATTCTCTTCCGGGAAAGGAAGGACTGTATAATATCGAGATCATGGAAGAGCGGCAGTCGATCCTGGCTTTCGGCGCCGGCGGCGTATCCAAGATCTATACGCCGGAAAAGAACCTGATCGAGCGGGTGCCGAATATGAAAGGCGCTCCGGAATATATCGCCCGGATCGATGAAATGATCCGGAGAAAAGAGGAAGGATTGAAGATCCATGCTTGAACAGATGAGAGAACGGTATTTGACCGGAATGGAAGATTTCCGCTATGCGTGGTTCATCTTCAAAGAGTATCTGAGCTATTTTCTTCTGCTGATGCTGCTGGTCTACCTGCCGATCCAGGTGGTCCTGCATTATCAGTCCATTCAGCTGGATCTGACAGTGGAATCGGCGGAACTGCTCATGGCTCAGCTTGGACGCTACGGCGTCGTTGAACTGGTGGTAACGCTGCTGGAGGAAGTGGCGATCCTGGTGATCGCCGTGATCACATCCATCAGTATCGACCCCAGTCTGATGAAAGACAAATCCTTCTCTACGGTTTTCTATCACGGGATAAGGATGTGGCCCAGAGCGATCCTGACACTGGTGGTGATCCTTCTCGGTGTAGCCGCTTCCATCTTTGCGATGTCGGTTTTCGCGATGATCCCGATCGTCGGGCTGGTAGTGATCGGGGGAGTATTCCTGCTCGTCGTGCTGATCGTGCTTCTGCAAAGCTGTACGGCTACGGCCGCTGCCCTGAGGGGAAGGATGGGATTTGACAATATCCGATATGTGTTCTTTATCCTGCAGGGAAGATCCTGGAAGGCCATGGGGACCTTCGCCATCATTTCTGTATTGTCTTTGCTGCTGCAGACCGGTGTGACCTTCCTTCTGACGCTGGCTTTCTCATGGATCGAGCAGGATTTCCTTCAGATGGTCGTATCGGTACTGATCGCGACCGTGCTTTCCTTGATCACCATGTACGGCTATACGGTCGGCGCGGTGCTTTTTATCGGAGCGGAATACCGCAAAGAGAGCCTATTGACACAGAACCAGTAATTCGTGTATAATATTGATTTAGGTTTGTCTATAAATGCAGGAGGAACATAAACAATGAGCAAAGTAGAACAACTGGGCGGATCCATGGTAAAGCTGACTCTCGAGATCAGCCCCGAAAAGTTTGAGCAGGCGATCCGCACTGTCTACAACAAACAGAAACATCAGATCTCTATCCCCGGTTTCCGTAAGGGTAAGGTGCCTTATCAGATGGTCGTACGCGCGTACGGCAAAGAGGTCTTCTATGAGGACGCGCTGAATGAGGTGCTGCCGGATGAATATCAGCAGGCTGTCGAAGAGGAAAAGCTGGACGTCATGTCCCGTCCGAATGTCAATGTGGAAAAGATCGTGGCCGGCGAGCCCATCGTCGTGACCTGCGAACTGGCGGTCCGTCCGGAAGTCAAACTGGGCGAGTACAAAGGCCTGAAGAAAGAAGCCACTCCGGTCGAAGTGACGGAAGAGGATATCAAGACCGAGCTTGACCGTATCGCGAATACCAATGCCCGTACTCTGGATATCACCGATCGTCCCGTTCAGACGGACGATACCGTCAATATCGATTACGCGGGAACAGTGGACGGCGTAGCCTTTGAAGGCGGCACTGCCGAAGGACATGATCTGAAGATCGGTTCCCACAGCTTTATCGATACATTCGAAGATCAGCTGATCGGTCATGAGATCGGCGAAGAGCTGGATGTCAATGTGACTTTCCCTGAGGAATACCATGCGGCTGAGCTGGCCGGCAAACCCGCTGTTTTCCATGTGAAGATCAACAGCATCAAAGCGAAGGAACTGCCCGAGATCAACGACGAATTCGCGCAGGACGTTTCCGAGTTCGATACGCTGGAAGAGTACAAGGAAGACCTGAAGAAAGCGATCCTTGAGCGCAAGGAAAAAGCGGCCGAGTCCGAACTGAAGAACAAACTGCTGGATGCGGTCGTAGCGACAGCTGAGATGGATATGCCCAAACCCATGGTAGATGAAGAGTGCGAGACCATGATCAATGATTACGCGCAGCAGCTTCGCTATCAGGGAATGGATATGAACCAGTACATGAAGTATACCGGTACCACGATGGAAAGCCTGATGGCTTCCGTTCGTCCGGAAGCGGAGAAGAGACTGAAAGAAAATCTGGTACTGGAAGCGATCGCGAAGGCTGAGGGTCTCGAGGTTTCCGAAGAAGAGATCGACGCCGAGTTCGAGAAGATGGCTTCGATGTACGGCATGGAAGCCGAGCAGATCAAGAACAGCATCGGCAAGAGCGAGACGGATGGTATTCGCGCGAACCTGCTGAATACCAAGGCGCTGGATTTCCTGGCAGCAAACGCAGTCGACTAAAAAAAGCTCTGCATACGTTCCGGCCAGTTTTCAGCCGGGTCAGACCACCGGTGAAAAGCCGGTGGTTTTAGTTTCAAAAAACACAAGGAGAAAAGTATGAATCCTATTCAAAACGCATTGGTTCCTGTTGTCATCGAAGAGACGAGCCGCGGCGAACGCTCCTTTGACATTTATTCCCGCCTTCTGAAAGAGCGGATCGTTCTTCTGTGTGATGAAGTCAATGACGTGACTGCGTCTTTGGTCGTCGCGCAGCTTCTTTTCCTCGATTCTGAGGACCCCACCAAGGATATCCAGCTCTATATCAACAGCCCCGGCGGATCTGTAACGGCGGGACTTGCGATCTATGATACGATGCAGCTGGTCCGTGCGGACGTTTCCACGATCTGTATGGGTATGGCCGCATCCATGGGCGCGTTCCTTCTGGCGGGCGGTACCAAAGGCAAACGCTATGTCCTTCCGAACGCGGAAGTCATGATCCATCAGCCTTCCGGCGGTTCTCAGGGACAGGCGACGGATATCAAGATCCAGGCCGAACATATCCTGGCAATGAAAGAACGGCTGAACCGGATCCTTGCGGAAAACACCGGTAAGCCCATCGAAGTTATCGAGAAGGATACGGATCGCGACAACTGGCTGACGGCTGAGGAAGCGGTCGCCTACGGACTGGTCGACGAGATCATCACCAAAAAGAAATAATCAAAGATAGGAATTTAGCGGATTATGCCATCAAGAATGGACGATCGTAAACGTGTCTGCTGTTCTTTCTGCGGAAAGGGACAGGATCAGGTCAAACGCCTGATCGCCGGCAACGGCGTGTTCATCTGCGATGAATGTGTGGAGCTGTGCGCGGATATCATCGAGCATGAGTTTTCTCAGATGGATGAGGAGATCTATGCGGCCGGTTATATGACCCCCAAGGAGATCAAAGGCTATCTCGATGAATATGTCATCGGACAGGACGAAGCGAAGAAGGCACTGGCGATCGCGGTTTACAATCACTATAAACGGACAGAGGTCCGCGACAAGATCGAGGATGTCGAACTTCAGAAAAGCAACATCCTGCTGATCGGTCCGACCGGTTCCGGAAAAACATATCTGGCTCAAACGCTGGCGAAGATCATCAATGTACCGTTCGCGATCGCGGACGCGACGACACTGACCGAAGCCGGCTATGTAGGAGAAGACGTCGAGAATGTGCTTCTGAAGCTGATCCAGGCGGCGGATTTCGATATCGAACGGGCAGAACACGGCATCATCTATATCGATGAAGTCGACAAGATCGCCCGTAAATCCGAAAACCCGTCTATCACGAGAGATGTCTCGGGTGAAGGTGTACAGCAGGCGCTCCTGAAGATTCTGGAAAGCACGGTCGCTAACGTGCCTCCGAACGGCGGAAGAAAACATCCGCAGCAGGAATTCATCCAGATCGATACGACACATATCCTGTTCATCTGCGGCGGTGCCTTTGACGGTCTGGAAAAGATCATCAAAAACCGTACGAATCAGAAAGTGATGGGATTCAATCTTTCCGACGTTCCCGTCAAGACCCAGAAAGAGCAGGACGCGGAGCTGCTGCATCAGATCCAGCCGCAGGACCTGATCAAGTTTGGTCTGATCCCGGAATTCGTCGGCCGTCTTCCGGTGGAAGTCGCGCTCGACCCGCTGGACGAGGACGCGCTGGTCCGGATCCTGAAAGAACCCAAAAACTCATTGGTCAAACAGTATCAGGCACTGTTCTCTCTGGATGACGTCGAACTGGTCTTTACCGATGAAGCGCTGCTGGAAGTGGCGCATCAGGCGACGATTCGCAAGACGGGTGCCCGCGGACTGAAATCCATCATGGAACATACGCTGAAGGATCTGATGTTCGAGATCCCTTCCGTAGAAAACGCGACCAAGGTAACGGTCACCAAAGAACTCGTGGACGGTACGGGAGAGGCGATCATCGAATACGGCGAGACGCATGAACGGAAAAAGCGCGACAATACACAGGAATTTGAGAAGGGTTCGTCGGGAAAGACCGGAAACGGTTCCCATACCAGGAGTAAAAACGCATGAGTCCGATCTGGCGAAGAGGTGCGAAAGCATCTCTCTTTGCTGTCTGCGGAATGGTCAAACAGTTTCCCGAGGAGACCCTTCCGGAGATCGCGATCGTAGGAAAATCGAATGTCGGCAAGTCTTCTCTGATCAACTCACTGATCGGTAGAAAGGGAACGGGAAGGAACGGACTGGCCAGAACCAGCTCGGTCCCCGGAAAAACCAGGACCATCAACTGGTATTCGATCGACGAATGCTTATATTTCGTGGATCTTCCCGGCTATGGTTACGCCAAGATCTCAAAGACGGAACAGCAGAAGTGGGGCAAGGTGATCGAGACCTACCTTTCCGGAAGAAATGCGCTGAAAGCAGCGCTTCTTCTGGTGGATATCCGGCATGAACCCGGCGCGAATGACGTCATGATGATGGATTATTTTCGTGCCTTCGGGATCCCGACCATCGTGATCGCGACGAAGGCGGATAAGGTGACCAGAAACCAGCTGCCGCATCAGAAAAAGATCCTGGCGGACAAGCTTGGGATCAAAAGTACCGAGATCCTGCCGTATTCGGCGACTGCCGGTACGGGCAAAGACGAAATCTGGACGGCGATCGAAAATGCTGCCGGGATAGAAAAGGATTAAAGAGGAGGAGAAAACATGGACTTACAGTTATCGGAAAGCAAACTGATCCTGCTCTTTGTCATTGCGGAAAAGGAAAACATCGGAGAGACCGATCTGATCGATTTCGTCATCTACCATATGTATATGGACTATTTCACTACACAAAGTTGTATGACGGAGCTGGAAGAGCAGGGCCTGGTGGTCAAGATCAAATCCAGGACCGATGACACTTTTTATTACACGCTTCTGCCCGAGGGCGATGAGGTCGTCAAGCTTTTCCGCAACCGGATCCCGCACAGTATCCGGGAAGATATCCGGACATACGCAAAGGACTCGCTTCTTCGCGATACACCGCTGATGGACAAGGTCGCGACGATCACCGCGGTCGATGAGTCACATTTTATCGTGACCTGCCAGGTCCTGGATAATGATCAGCCCGTTCTGTCCTTTGTCATGACCTCCGACAGCGAAGCCGGCGCCAACCGGATCCGCAACCAGTGGCTGATGAAAGGCATCAATATCTATCTGAATTTGCTAGGGGAGTTAAGTTAAAATGGTTACACCCAGAATACTGACCGGTTTTATGGAACTTCTGCCGGAAGACCAGATCCTGTTCGACCGGATGAAGGATACGATCCGCTCGGTCTATGAACAATTTGGTTTTCTGCCGTTGGATACGCCTACGATCGAACTTTCGGATGTCCTGCTGGCCAAGGCGGGCGGTGAGACTGAAAAGCAGATCTATCGTTTCCAGAAAGGCGATCATGATCTGGCGCTTCGCTTCGATCTGACAGTGCCCCTGGCACGGTACGCGGCGCAGCATGAGAATGATCTGGTATTCCCCTTCAAACGCTATCAGATCAGCAAGGTATTTCGCGGCGAGCGTCCGCAGAAAGGCCGCTTCCGTGAGTTTTATCAGTGTGATATCGATGTGATCGGTATCGATTCTCTGCCTTTGTACTATGACGCGGAAATGCCTTCCGTCATCTATCAGGTGTTCAAAAAACTGGATTTCGGTCCCTTTACGATCCGTCTGAATAACCGGAAAGTCCTGAACGGATTTTTCAGTGATCTTGGTCTTTCCGATAAGATCGCGGACGTTCTTCGTACCATCGATAAGCTGGATAAGATCGGAGAAGAGAATGTCGCGAAGGAACTGGCGACCTTTGGAATCAGTGAAGAGGAGATCGAAAAGATCTTTCAGCTCATCCACATCAAGGGAACCACGGACGAGATCCTTCAGAAGGTCGAAGCTCTGCCGGTCACGAACGAGCTGTTCCGTCAGGGCGTGACTGAGCTTCAGGAAGTCGTACGTTTCATGCGTCTTCTGGGCATGCCGGATGACAGCTTTGAAGTGGACCTGACCATCGCGCGGGGACTGGATTATTATACCGGTACGGTTTATGAGACGAGACTGGATGATTACCCGCAGCTCGGCAGCGTCTGCTCCGGCGGACGGTATGATAATCTGACCGGTTTTTATACGAAGACCAACATGCCGGGGATCGGGATCTCGATCGGTCTGACGAGACTGTTCTCCCAGCTGAAGGAAGCGGGGATCATCTCAGCCGAGCAGAAGACGATGGCAGAAGTGCTGGTCATTCCCATGAGCGAAGATGAGATGGGCGCGGCAGTAAGCGCTGCGGCAGCCTTCCGGGAGAATGGTGTCCGTACGGATGTGTATTCTCTCAGCAAGGGAATGAAACAGAAAATGAAATACGCTTCCCGTCTGGGGGTGCCATATATCGTGCTGATCGGTGAAGATGAGGCTGCGAAAGGTCTGGTCGCGCTCAAGAATATGCAGACCGGTGAGTAGCAGGTCATCTCTGCGGAAGAAGCGATTCAAATAGTGAAGAGGTAAGGGAAAATGGAAAGAGTATATTTAGGCGAGATCCGGCAACATCTGGAAAAAGAGATCCTGCTTCAGGGATTCGTGGAAAACTTCCGTGACGGGAAAGCGATGGCTTTCCTTGTCATGAAAGACATCACCGGAAAAGTACAGGTGACCATCGAAAAGGAAAAACATCCGGAGCTTCTGGAAGTCCTTTCTCAGATCACACAGGACAGCGTCGTATCCGTCACCGGCGTGGCATACGAGAGTGAATATGTCAAACTGAACGGGATCGAAGTCCTTCCCACATCGATCAAAATCGAATCGCAGGCGGCAGCGCTCCCGATCCAGAGAGAGGAGATACCGCCCACCAAGAAACGCCCCGGCGTCCCGCGTTCCGGTATCGATGAGCGTCTTGACTATCGCTGGATCGATCTTCGTACCGAAAAGAATCAGCTGCTTTTCAAGGCACAGACAGTGCTTGCGGCAGCCATGCGCGAATATCTGCTCGAGAGAGGCTTCATGGAGATCCATACGCCCAAGCTGATCGCGGCTGCTTCCGAAAGCGGTTCGGATGTATTCGAAGTCAAGTATTTCGACCGCAGTGCGTATCTGGCCCAGAGCCCGCAGTTCTACAAACAGATGGCCATGGCCAGCGGATTTGAGCGGATCTTCGAAGTGGGTCCGGTCTTCCGTGCGGAGAAATCCTATACCAGCAAGCATACCACCGAATTTACCGGTTTCGACCTGGAGTTTTCCTACATCACCAGCTATATGGACGTCATGAAGATGGAAGAAGGTCTTCTGACCTACGCGCTGGCGAAAGTAAAAGAACAGTATGGTGATGCGATCGCGCAGCAGTTCGGTGTGGAAGTAGTCGTTCCGGATAAACCGTTCCCCATCGTAAAACTGGCGGATCTGTACGCTGGTCTGAAAGAGGATTATGGCTATGAAGTGCCTGAGTCCGAAAAAGGCGACCTGACCACCGATGCCGAGCGTATGAGCTACGACTGGTCCATGAAACACTTCGGCAGTGAGTTCCTGTTCGTCACCGATTACAGTGCGGAAAAACGTGCGTTCTACCACATGCGTGATGAAAGCGGCGTGCCGATGGGCTATGACCTGATCTGGCGTGGTACCGAGATCACCACCGGTGCACAGCGTGAACATCGCTATGAAGTGCTGAGGAAACAGGCAGAGGAGAAAGGCCTCGCGGACGACGTCAAGTTCTATCTCGAGTTCTTCAAATACGGCTGCCCGCCTCACGGCGGATTTGGCTTGGGACTCGATCGTCTGACGATGCTGCTCTGCGGCCTTCACATCAACGAAGCCATGTTCCTGTTCCGCAGCCCGAAACGTCTTACCCCGTAATCACAAAGCTCGAACCCTTTTATAGGACCCCGCCGCCGGACTTTTGCCCGGCGGTGTTTTCTTTTTAGGCCCTTTTACCCCTTACAATCCTTCCTATTCCACCTCTCATGAGCTTTTCCGGCCGCTGGTTCCTCGCATAATCGCCTATTGTTCTTTTCGTGGGAGAAGCTCCTCACACCAGACAGAAAAGTTCTGCAAACGCCCGTATCATCAGGATGAACATCCTCCCGTAAGGAGCGATATCCCTCAAATTGCTCGTAATCAAATCAAATGATTCGAGCACCAGGAGAAAAAGATAGCATTTTGAGAGGAGTCGATGGAAACGAATACGGTCACGTGCAGTAATCTAAAGCTCTGCGTGAGGAGGTTCTCCCACAGAAAGTGAAAAGTCCAAAAACGCGAGGAACCACGTTGAAAATAGATGGGAAGTATCTTGCATAAAAGCCTTCGTAAGTATAAGATGAATCATATATAAAGAAACAATCAGCCTGTACCCCCTTCACACAAAATAAGAAAGGGGATTTTTATGGTTTATTATGAAGATCTTTTGGAAAGAAGAAAAGAACTGATCGAACAGATAAAAGAAATCAAGTCTAAGATCATTCTTTTACCGGACGGACAACTTCATATTCAGAAAGATCGAAAAAGCACAAAATGGATGGTTTCGATTAAAGACAAGGAAGGATATGTGAGTCGATTCTATCTGCCAAAATCGAAACTGACGGAAGCTCGGAAATATGCTTTCTCGATGCTTTACCATGCTAGACTATTTGACAGAGAAAGAGAACTTAAAGCCACTGAACGATATCTCAAAACCTTCGATCCCAGATATCATGGCTTACCTGAGAAATGTCCGAGCAAAGAAAGAGAAGTACTGGATAATCCATATCTGTATGAAATGTTGTCTTTTTCCCAGACGGACAAGCAGAGAAAAATAGATGAATGGAAAAAGGAAGAATACCCTGACAATTCCTCTTATTATCCTCAACAACTGATTCATCGCGTTTCAGATGATCTCACTGTTCGATCCAAGTCAGAATCGATCATTGCAGAAGAGTTGATCAGGCTGGACCTGCCGTTCCGATATGAAATGAGGATCGGAGAGGGATATGGATCTATCGTATGTGATTTTGTTATCCTTGACCCGAAGACACTGAAGACCTATTACCTGGAGCATTTTGGCTTAATGGATGAGTCTGAATATGCCAAAAATGCGGCAGCAAAAATCAGTAACTACGCATCTCGCGAGATCTATCTGGGTGTTAATCTCATCGTCACAGCAGAGACGAAAAAACACCCGTTGACCCGCGAATATGTCAGAAAAGTTCTCTCCTGTTTTCTCTCTATATAATATCGGAATCATTCTTTGGATAGCAGCAGTAGTGCCTGTGGATCTGTGGAACAACTGATCATGCCACGAGAGTGTGTAAAAGCCGGCCGATATGCCCGCAGGGGTGGATCTGCCGGCTTTTGCATACTCGAGTGATCAGTTGTCCACAAATCCACGGCAATGGCTTCTATATTTGTAACCAGCATATTTCTGAGAGTTTTGATGAGGTTATATTTTTCTCTTGCAAAAAGAAAGTATTTGATATATCATAAAATAGAAATATGAAATTTCAAAAACATGAGAGGATTGATTATGGTTTACGATTATATCATAAATAACTTTAAAAATGGCGAACCTATCTTTTTAGGCGAACTGCCAGGAGAATCAAAGGACTATCTTAGGCAGCAGATGAAGAAGCTTGTGGATGAAGGAAAATTGGAGCGTTTATATAACGGTGTATATTATCTTTCTTATAC
The DNA here is from genome assembly GCA_017620135.1 of Bacillota bacterium. GTDB lineage: Bacteria > Bacillota > Clostridia > Lachnospirales > Bianqueaceae > RUG760. The sequence goes on along the minus strand of JAFZQZ010000111.1, from coordinate 3,725 downwards.
CACGATCCTTGGAACGAAGGGAAGAATCTCCGTAGAAAAGTATATTAAAAAAAAATACCTGACTGTGGATGGGAAAACTGCTGGGTATATTACAGGATTACAACTTGCCAATATGTATGGTTTTACTACACAGAATCCGTCCTGTTATGAGATATGCAGTAATGAAGCGACTACGAAGCAGAGAAAACAGGAGATAGACGGAAATACGATAGTTGTGTATAAACCAATAACGGACGTGACAGATATGAACAAATCGGCATTACAATTTCTTGATCTTATGTCAGTGATTGACAGATACAGTGAGATTTCCGGATCAGAGCTTACGGCCAAGCTAAGAAAATTTACCACATCCGTAAAACTTGATTTTTCGATAGTCAAGGAATACCTGAAATTCTATCCAGATAAAGTTTATAGGAATATATATGACGGAGGACTGATGGGTGAACTGGTATAGTGATTATAATGATCAATGGAAAGAGATCATTGAGACAGTTGCGTCTGAAAAACACCGGACAACACAGATGATAGAAAAAGATACCATTCAGTCGATGATACTTCTTAATTTATCAAAAAGTGAAGTTCCCTTTGTATTCAAGGGCGGAACATCCTTATCTAAGGTGTACGGTTTGATAGACAGATTTTCCGAAGATATAGATCTGTCGTTGAATCGGAAACCAACGGAATCAGAGAAGAAAAAGACAAAGAGAATCATCATGGAGATAGGAGAAAACCTTGGACTTATTCTTACAAATCCTGATGATATTGAATCAAGACATAGTTATAACAAGTATGTATTTGAATATGAATCACTCTTTAGTGACATTCCGCTTGAACTGATATTAGAGACAAACTTTTATCAGGCTGTTTATCCGGTAGAAGTTCATACGGTAAACAGTTTTGTTGGCAGATTCTGTAAAGATAGAAATATAAAGCTTCCGATATCATTTGATGCAGCGATTATCGATATGCAGGTTCAATCATTAGAGAGGACTTTTATTGATAAAGTCTTTGCAATATGTGATTATAGGATCCAGAATATGCAGGACAGGGATTCAAGACATCTGTATGATATTGCAAAACTGCTTCCTGAGATTCAAATCACACCAGAGTTGGATGATTTAATTGACAAAGTACGGGAGGACCGGATGAAGTCAAAGAATAATCCATCTGCTCAGCTTGAACATAACATCCATAAGATGCTCCAAGAGATTATCGATAGTCGATTCTATGAAGCCGACTATAACAATATAACTAAGAAGTTGTTATATGAAGATGTTTCATATGATGAAGCAATCGAAAAAGGAATAGCTGTAATTGCTGATATGGATATTTTTGAGTATAAGAAGGAAAAGTATTAGCACATGGCTTAAGAACAGAAGAATAGCTTCATGTAAATCTGTCCGTCACAGCAGTGCCTGAAAAAAGCTTGTATTTCTCAGGGATATTGGTTATAATAGTATATTGAATTTATATGTCCATTTTCAAAGCCGATTCATAATATATTGAGGAACTATGCCTGATCAACTGAAACGAACTGCAGCGATATGTACCATGGGGTGCAAGGTCAATACCTATGAATCCGCCAGGATGGCTGAAGAATTAACAGCCGCCGGGTGGATCATGGTCGATTTTCGTGAGAAGGCAGACGTATATATCATCAATACCTGTACCGTGACACAGATCGCGGCCAGAAAATCCCGTCAGATGATCCATCGGGCCAGAGCGCTCAGTCCGGATGCGCTGGTGATTGCTGCTGGTTGCTATGTCGACCGGGATGACAGCCTGATCAAAGAAGGTGTGATCGACCTGGCCATTTCCAATCAGGATAAGCCGAACTTGGTTGAACTGATCAACAAGACGCTTGACGAAAGGGCACAGGAACAGCAAAGCATCGAAGAATATACCGAACTTTCAGAATCTGCTTCAAGCCAAGACCTGTCACAGGCAACTGAACCAGTTGCCCCCTCCGACCATACCCGCGCCTTCATCAAGATCCAGGATGGATGCCGTCAGTTCTGTTCCTACTGCATCATTCCCTATGTGCGTGGGCCCCTGAAAAGCCGGCCGATCGGCGAGATCGTGGAAGAAGTAAAAGGCCTAACAGAGAAAGGATATAAAGAAGTTGTTCTTACCGGTATCCATGTCAGTTCATACGGACTGGACTGGAAAGAACAGAACTATAATCGCATGGCGGAAGAAGGGATCTATGTAGGCGAAGACCTGGCCAGGCTGATCCTTGAACTGGACAGGATCACCGGTCTTGCGAGGATCCGTTTGAGCTCGCTGGAGCCGCGGCTGATCACCAAAGAGTTTGTCAGTGAGATCAGCAAAAGCAAAAAGCTTTGTCCGCACTTTCATCTGTCGCTGCAGAGCGGATGTGACCGCACCCTGAAAGAGATGAACCGGCACTATACGGCAGATGACTTCAGAGAGGCAGTCAGACTGCTACGGGCAGCGTTTGACGATCCGTTTCTCAGTACGGATGTCATCGCGGGATTCCCCGGCGAGACAGAAGAAGACCATCAGGCGTCGCTGGATTTCGTGAGGGAAATGAAGTTCGCGGAAGCGCACATTTTCCCGTATTCCAGGATGGACGGAACGACAGCCGGAAAAAGAAAAGACCAGATCCCGGCTGATGTCAAGAAGCGCCGAGCGCATGACCTGCTTCATGTGACCGGAGAGGCGTCCAAAGCCTATATGGAGCGTATGCAGGGCAAAGAAGTAACGATCCTGCTGGAGCAGATCGTGACCAGTGGCCAGCCATATTTCACTGGTCTGACCGACAACTATGTCCGGATAGCCATACCGGCAGACAGGATCCCGGAAGGAACCGGACAGGGTGATCTTCTGAAAGTCAGGATCGATGGCTATGTAAACATCCGGAGCGCGAATCACAACGCTTCCGGTTTGGACACAATTCTGCGTGGAATCTAAAAGGAGGTTCTCATGAGCGAACAGGAAAAGTCAGGAACTCAGTATTTTAAGATCGTATCTGAACCGCAGGAATCGGTCAGAGACGTACTGATCGATGTCTACAAAGCCCTGCAGGTAAAGGGCTATAACCCTGTCAACCAGATGGTCGGTTATATCATGTCTGAGGATCCCACCTACATCACCAGCTATAACGGCTCCAGAGGAAAGATCGCACGGATCGACCGTGATGAGATCATCGAAGAGCTGGTCCGTTCCTTTGTGGAATACCATAAGCTGGAGAAGAAGCGGGACGAAGCGTGAGAGTCTTAGGCCTCGACTACGGAAGCAGGACAGTGGGCGTTGCCATGTCCGATCCTACCGGATTTCTGGCTTCGCCGCTGGAGACGATCAAACGTACGGATGAAGTCAACCTGAAAACCACTGTGCGGCGGATCCGTGCGATCTGCGAGGAAAACGATATCCATCTGATCGTACTGGGACTGCCTCTCCGCCTGGACGGCACCATGGGCACCAGTGCGGAAAAAGCCCTGCATTTCCAGCACCGTCTGGAAAGGGATATCTACAAAGTCAAAGTGGTCATGGAAGATGAACGGCTCTCCACCTGGGAAGCCGAACAACCCATGATCGAAGCCGGTATCCATGACCGGCACAAGAGAAAAGAGGTCGTTGACCAGCTGGCGGCCCGTATCATTCTGCAGCAATTTCTGGATGAACATACCCAAGAAGAAATAGAGGAGTTAATACCCGATGAGTTTAAACTATGAAGCCAGCCTTGCCATGCTGGAAAAACT
>JAFZQZ010000110.1 GCA_017620135.1 Bacillota bacterium | reverse complement strand
GTGGCATGATCTACCATTTCATCATACAGCCACTGTCCGTTATGGGAAAAGTGATTCATGACACAGACCGTTTCCGGTCCGATCAGTCCAAGTTCTTCCATCCGGTTTTTCACGCGGAACACTTCCGCGAATCCCATATGCGCACGGTGATCTGTCTGTTTATAGCCGCTGGTCGAATCAAAGCTTATCATGGAGGCCGGGCCTGTCTTTTTCGCGGTTTCAGCGTACCAGTCCCAAACCTCATCCTTATAATAGCCGCTGTCATGAAGGTAAAGGACAGACTTTCCTTCTCCATCCCGGATATGATAAATGAACGGTTCGTTGCCTTCTCTCATATGGGATGCTGGCAGCGGCGTAATCCGGTATGGACCGGCCTGAACGGTCTCAAACGGATGAAGGATATGCCATTCCATCTGCAACCGGCTCGTCTCTTCCAGTTCCCAGCCGGAGACTTCAAAGAAGAAATCCTTTGTCTCCTCCGCGCAGAAAATGTCCAGATGTTCACTGACCATTTCATGGCTGTAGACACCTCCCCGCACTGTCAGTTCCTGCGGATAGAAATGATCCATATGCATGTGGGTGATCAGAAGATATCTGACTTTGGAAAGATCCAGACCCTGCTGAAGTTTATGCATGTAAGTGTCCGGCGGAAGGTCGATCAGCAGATCATCACCTATCAGTGCCTGTGACCTAGTCCGGATGTTCTTCCCTCCCAGCCGGGCGGCTTCTTTACAGAATTGGCAGTTACAGAATACCGCCGGCCAGCCTTCCGCAGCCGCGGTCCCAAGATAAGTAAATCGCATCGTCCATGCCTTTCTTTTACAGGATAGCTATCTGGTATCATTCTAACATGGAGCCGGTCAAACCACAAGAAAAAAGGTGCGAACAAGTCGCACCTTCTGTGTTTTCATACTAAAGATCACTGGTTTTCATAGATGAAGTTTCTTCGGGAACCTGCTTCACGTTCCGGCATACCGTAGGTCTCTTTTCCGTCCGCAATGGCTTTCATCATGAATACCATGTTATGGGCCAGGTTTTTCATGGTCTGGACGCCTTCGATATCAGCATAGACATCGTCCGGGGTGTAGCCATGGACATCGTTCCAGTAGGAACTGGGAGCAAGCGGCATTCCGGTCATACCGAAGATCATGTTCATGGTCTGGTAGGTTCCGCTGTTCCCGCCGCGACGGCAGGAAACGACCGAAGCGCCGACCTTCATCCGGGTATCCACACCAGCGCTGTAAAACAGGCGCTGCATGAAAGAAAGCGCTGTCCCATTCGGCATACCGAAATATACCGGGCTTCCTACGATCACACCATCCGCTTCACGAAGCTTTGGTGCAGTTTCATTGACGAGATCATTGAAGACACATTTTCCAGTCTTCCTGCAGCTAAGGCAGGCAATACATCCACGGATATCCTTATTCCCGATATGGACGACTTCTGTCTCGATCCCTTCGGCATCAAATATCTCTTTCGCGATCTTGAATGCTGTCGCGATACATCCGTTCGCTTTGGGGCTTCCGTTGATCATCAAAACTTTCATTTCAGTCCTCCTCTTAAAAATCAGCTGTTTTTCTTCCAGAAATCCGCGGCGCGCCGGACCCATCCGTCGGCCGCTGTACCTGTTCCGATCCCGAACCCATGCGGCATCCCCGGATATACTTCGATCTCACAGGGTGTTCCGCTTTTCCGTATCTTTTCGATCCGCTCCTGCATTACCTGATAGTTGGCGATCCAGTCATTCATACCCACGCAGGCAAACGTAGGCGGTTCATTTCCAAAGACTTCGGAAAGCCCGGTGTACTGCAGAACGACTGTTGCCGGACGAGGGCACTCTTTTTCCTCTCCCAGTTCTTTGATAGTAAAAGAGCCTGCTGCGGCAGCCATCCTGGCCCCGGCAGATCCACCCCAGACGGAATAGTCCTTCAGGTCGATCTGCAGTTCTTCCACGTGTTCAAACAGGAAAACGATCGCTCTTGCCATATCCTCCATAGCATGTCTGCCCGCCCGGTAGATAGGACAGAAAGCGTTGTAGCCCATCTTGGATAATTCCAGCGCGTGCGGGAAACTGTCATGCATGGCTCCGACAAACATCTGTCCACCGCCGGCTATGACGATCGCTGTTTTCGCTCCGGGTTCTCCTCTGAAGAAGAACAATCCGGTATCTTCTTTCGTCGGATCCGCTTTCTTTTCATCCTGAGAGTAGATATCGAAGAAGACTTTTTCTCCGGCAGCGGAGCGTTCCTCCAGTGTGTTGACGATCTCCACCGTCTTGAACGGATCATGGAAATTGTAAAACACCATGGTAAACTGTTCCAGGGAACTGCCACAGTAAAACTCTTTATTTACCGGAAACAGAAGTCTTCCGAAACCATCAAAGGCAGGATCACGGATCACATCTTCGATCTTCGCGAAACGGTCATATTTGGCCATAGTTTCTTCTCCTATCTGTACTTATTCCTGATTATAGCGAAGATACGGCATGATTTCAATCTTCAAAGTTGCATTTTGTGACAGCTAGACGCGCCAAAGACTCCGGTGTAGCCCTGTAGATCGGTTCGTGCTTACTTAATGTGGCGATCTGTGCCATTTCTTCGTCTGTCATTGTAAAATCAAAAATTTTGGCATTTTCTTCGATATGTCCAAACGAACGGCTGCCCGGGACCAGACCGAAGCCCATCTGCGTATGCCAGCGAAGGATCACCTGCGCGGTGCTTTTCTGATATTTCTCCGCGATCTTCACCAGAACAGGCTCAACGAACATTTCTCTATTTCCATGTCCCAGCGGGAACCAGGATTGAAGCCGGATGCCCTTCTCATCACAGAAAGGCTTGACCGCTTCCGCCGGATAATACGGATGGCATTCCACCTGCATCACGGCCGGGACGATCTCGCACTGATCCAGGATCTCCTGGATCTTTTCCACCGGGAAATTGGAGATGCCGATGGCGCGCAGTTTGCCGGCTTTATATGCCTTCTCCAGCATTTTATAAGCATAGATGTAATTATTCACGGGATGATGCAGGATCATAACATCGATATAGTCAAGATCCAGTCTCTTCAATGTCCCGTCGATGGCACTGTCGTTTTCATACAGCGTCGGGCCGAGTTTCGTTTCCACGAAATACTGATCTCTGGCCAGTCCCGATTTCTTCAGTCCCCGGCCGACTTCCACCTCGTTACCATAGCGGTTCGCGGTATCGATCAGTTTATATCCGTGATTCAGGGCGAATGCCACGTTATTCGTGATCAGTTCTCCTTCCTGATTGATCGTGCCAAAACCAAGCTGCGGAATGATCACTCCGTTGTTTAATACCATTTGATTCGTCATTGCAAACCTCCTCTTAATAAACCAGTGCGGTAAAGGAAAGCTGTACCTGTTTCCAGCTGTCGTCCGGCTGATGGATATAGACTTCGGTTACGGCAAAATGATGTGTCGTGGGATTGCCCCCCAACAGAAGACCGTAATCCAGATCATTGATGACTACCGCTGTTTCCCCGTATACTCTTGCCTGTGAAGACCGAATGGTGATATCGGTCGGAACGAAGATCTTCTCGGTAAAGCAGCGCATCTCCTCTTCCAGTCCGCAGGTAACGCCTATATGAACAAATACGACTGAAGGATCACAGATCGCTTCCATCCCTTTGACATCTGCCTTTTCCAGTGCGTTCCAGAACGCTCTTGAAGTTTCCAGTACTTTTTGTTCCATTTTCTTTCCTTTCCCTGTTAATGCAGTTCCCGGATCGTCCGGATAACTGCCGAAGAGTCTTCCTTACCATAGCCCTTTGCCTGGGCGATACGGTAGAACTGAAGCGCGGTATTCAGACTAAAGTTCGGGATCTCTTCGTCCTGGCAAAGCTGCCTGGCAAGTTCCAGATCCTTGACCACAAGATCCAGGGCAAAACCGGGTTTGTAGTCTCCCGCGAGGATCTTCTGTTTTTTAGCTCCCAGGATCATGTTGTTGCCCGAAGATTTTGTCGTGACCTCGTAGAACGCTTCCTGAGAGATCCCCAGCGCGTCTGCCATGGCCAGCGCTTCGCCATTGATCGTCTGGGCCGCGAAGGCCATGTAATTGTTGATGATCTTGATCGCGTTGCCGTTTCCTCGGCCGCCCATGTAGAAATACTTATCTCCGAAAGTATCCGTATACTCTTTCAGTCCAAGCGAGGCGAATTCCTCCTCCGAAGCGCCGATCATGAGTGAAAGAGTCCCGTTCGCTGCTCCCGCCGGTCCACCGGATACGGGTACATCGATATATTCGATGCCTTTTGCTTTTCCAAGCTCGGCCATCTCGCGGTTCAGCTTCGGAGAAACAGTGCTGAGATCTACGATGATCTGACCTTCTCTTCCGTTCTCGATCAGTACTCGTACGACGTCATCGACCTGTGCGGGACCTGGGAGAGAAAGAAAGATGATGTCTGCCTTCTTCGCGACACCCGCCGCGTCACTGGCAGCTTCAGCGCCTTCCTTTACGATCGCTTCTGTCTTATCCAGAGAGCGATTGAACGCGACCAGACTGCCTGTTTTCTTTAAAAGATTCTGTGCCATGGGCATACCCATGTTGCCAAGTCCGATAAATCCTACTTTCGCTGCCATGATGATTCTCCTTTTCTTTATTTGACTAATTCCGCGCCGGCATTCCATGCTCGGCCGACTTTCTCACCGATCGTGTAGTAACCTGCCTGGAACTGATCGAACAGTATCGCGTCCAGCTTCAAAGGATCGACTTTCCCGTTCTCTCCAAGCACTTTTTCGTCCGCGGAAAGTGAAACGATCTTTCCCACGATCCCTTCGATCGTTTCGGTATGGAAAACTTCCGCCAGTTCGCATTCCATACATACCGGGAATTCTTCGATAACGGGAGCGTTCACCTTTTCACTCTTCACTGCGTGCAGACCGCTTTTCGCGAACTTGTCCGGAACTTTGTTTCCTGTCACGAGTCCGAAATAATCGGCTTCCTTCATGTGAGCTTTGTCCGCCAGGGCGACGGTGAAAGCTTTTGTTTTAAAGATGTTCTGGGTTGTCTTGTGATCTTCGTCCAGGAAAAGGACGATCTTGTCTGACGATGCTACCATGCCCCAGGCAGCGTTCATCACGTTTATGACTCCGTTCTTGTCATAAGCGGCTACCATCAGGACCGGCATCGGGAATACAGCCGGGAATTTTCCAAGTTCTTTTCGCATGATCTTTTTTCCTCCTTTTATGGTTGGGCGTTAAAGTCCATTGCCATGGCCAGATAACGATCCAACAGTTCATCACTTCCATGGTAGTATGGAGTGTTCTTATCCAGGCCTGCGATCTTTTCCATTTCGTCAGCTGTCAGTTCGAAATCGAAAATGTCGAAGTTTTCACGAATGTGCTCCGGATTCCGGGAACCGGGGATGATCACGTTACCTGCCTGAATGTGCCAGCGAAGGATGATCTGGGCATTGGACTTGCCGTATTTGGCACCTAGCTGCGCAAACAGCGGCTCCTGGATCAGGCTCTTATCTCCGTGTCCCAACGGATACCAGGCCATCAGACCCATTCCATGTTCTGCCAGAAGAGCCTTCAGTTCGGTCTGCGGATAGTACGGATGCGCTTCGACCTGCACCATTTGCGGCTGGATCTTGGCAAACTCAAAGGCTTCCTTTAGTGTCTCAATCGAGAAGTTGGAAAGACCGATCGCTCTGACTTTACCTTCTTTGACCGCTTTTTCTATCTGACGGTAGCCAGCCTTCCAGTTCCGGGTGGGCTGATGCAGGAACAGAAGGTCGATATGGTCGGTATTCAGTCTGGCAAGGGTTTCATCCACCGCTGTCTCCTTTTCATAAACGGAAGGCCACAGTTTGGTGACCAGGAATACTTCCTCACGGCTGACACCGCTCTTCTCTATCCCGCGCGCGGTCCCTCTTTCGTTCATATATGCGTTCGCCGTATCGACCAGGCGGACACCGTCCTTCAGCGCACTGGCAACGGAAGCTTCCGCTTCATCCGGAGTAAAAGTAAAGACGCCGATACCGGCCATAGGCATCCTGACGCCGTTGTTCATTTCAAAGTATTCCATTTCAGTTTCCTCCCTGAGGTTTTTTCTTTTGATGGTTTTATCATATCATGAGAAAAAGAAAATGTACAATGCCGAATAAGTATTGCACTATACGTTAAACGTATAGTATAATGATTTTATTGGAGGATCTGTATCATGATAGAAACATATCTTTTAGAATACCTTGTCGCCTTCGCGAAAGCCGGAACGCTTTCCGCTGCCGCGGAGCAACTTCATGTTTCCCAGCCTTCCCTTACCAGATCTATGCAAAAACTGGAAGATCTGATCGAAGTACCCTTGTTTGAACGTACCAAAAACCGTCTCCAGCTCAACGAGTACGGCCATTTTCTCGCTGCAAGAGCTGAATGGCTGCTTACGGAACAGAAAGATCTGGTCGATGAACTGCAGGCACGGTATCGCAGAAGTCAGACTATTGCTGTCGGAAGTTGCGCACCGATCCCCTCGTGGGAGATCCAGCAGACGCTGAGCGGTCTCTATCCCCAGATGACGATCTCCACACAGATCCAACCAGAAGACAGTCTGCTCAAAGGTCTTATGGAAGACCAGTATCAGCTGATCCTTCTGCCTCGTCCGGCAAGCACCTCCGAATCCGCTTTTCTTTCCTCTCTGGGCTCTTCCGTCGTTGCTGCCGTCCTCTGTACCGAAAAGCTGATGGTCAGCCTGCCTCCTGTCCATCCGCTCGCCAGAGAACAGTCACTCTCGTTCTCCGATATTGACGGCATGACTTTTCTTCAGTACCGTTCGGTCGGCTTCTGGTTTGAGATCTGTCGGAAAAAGATGCCGAACGCCCATTTCCTCTTCCAGGACGATTACGCGACTTTCATGGAGATCGTTTCGTCTTCTTCCCTTCCCTGTTTCAGTACAGACGCAATGCTGAAAAGGACAGGTCCTTCCGATGTACGCACGGACGCGCATCAACGGATCAATATCCCTCTTTCCGATCCGGAAATCGATATTTCCTATTATCTTATATGTAAAAAAGAAAACAGAGCCCGTTTTCAGGCTCTGCTCAAGTCGGTGAGATCATAATTTCAAAACATACTGTATGGCAGGAAGAACGCCATTCAGGACGAATCTGGTTCCCTGTTCCGTCGCTTCTCCCGGAATAGCTCCAAGTTCCCTTCCGATCGGATCCAAAACGGTCAGTTTTGCTGTTTGAGATCGGACGAGGATCGAGCCTTCCAGTGTTTCCGCATACAGCTTTCCATCCTTTCGGACCATGGAAAGACGGATCCCCGGCATATATTCCGGACCGGGACTGACACTTTCCTGATCCGTACCGGTTTTCCCGATGACTGTCAGCAGCATTTCGGTTGAATCCTCTATTTTCCCTCCTCCGACCGGCATCAGCGCCAGACTGATCCGGTCGTTTTTGCTTTCTATCTCTATTCTGTCTGTCAGAAGGATCCTTTCTTCCGGAGCGCCACTGAAGTAGGCACAGTTTTCCGTTAATACCCGGAATCTACTGCTTACCGGGTCAAAACAGATCTCACCGGTATCTGATACCAGTTTCCCATCCGTATATCCGGTTCCTTCTTTCCAGATGCCCCAGCTCTTCATGGCCTGTTGGACGAGAGCCGCGAACGCATGGTAATCTCCGAAGCCGGCCACAGCGTTGATATGATCGAAGCTAAGTGCTGTAGGTGAGAGCCGGACGCCGTCCGCGATCTCTTTTTCATCCGGGCTTTGCACTTTTTCCAGGGCTTTTTCAGTCCGGAACGCATCCTTATACGGCGTCCAGGCATATTCGATCCGATGTCCGGCATGAGAAAGGTCTCCTCCGGCGAAGAAACCGGCGCTTACCGCTACATCCGCGTTTCCCTGGTAAGTCTCTCCTTCTTCCAGAAAAACATTTCTCATTCCCCCCACATATGGGAAGAAGCACATGGGCATCGCGTGGAAATTCGGAAGAGAAAGTCTGTCCTCCTTCGTATAGACAACATCGATCTTTGTCTTCGCCGGAGAGATCAGGCCATTCAGGAAAACGGAAGCCATAAAGCCCCACTGACTGATGAGCGCCGGATCATTATAGGCGTCAAAGACGTTTTTGATCTCGTCGTCCGGCTGATCATCGGCATTTTCCGAAGTGTGATAGTTGTAAAGGATCAGTCCGTCCCAGTCGTTCAGGCAGGCGTAAGCCACTGTGTGTACGAAGGCTGTCGAATGGAACGGATGAAGGCCGTACTCGTTCCATTCGGAAAGCATGAACGGCTTCCCGCGAACGATCGCGACTGAGGCCAGGGACAGGATCGTCGTCCCAAGCGCTCCGATCCCCCGCTGGATGCTAAGTGGATCCGTAGAAACGTACTCGGTCGGTCCGGCTGTCAAATACGTGTTCTGGATAACGGGAAGGATCGGATGATTGAAATAGGAATTGTTTTCCATGATATCACCGTCGGAATGTCCGTAAACATCCGCCGCGCCTGTCGTGAGATTGCTGGTGACGATCGGAACTTTTACGCCGAGAGCATGGAGAAACTCCTTCATATCCTCATAGAAATCGCGATTGACCCTGATCCCGAATTCCATAAAGTCCGCGTAACGGGCAGGTCCTTCCGGCGCCGCCCACTCGCCAGTCGGTTCATTCACCGACTGATAGAATCCGCCTTCGATCCCGCGAACCGTCCCTTCAGCGGGATCCTCTTCCGGCGAAAGGGCTGAGGTCCCTTCAAATGTCCAGGCCTTTTCCAGGCTTTCGCGGCTTTGATACTTCTCCAGCAGGAATTCACCGAACCGGCGGGAGACTTCCCGTTCGTAAGGTTTCATTTCTTCTGTATGTTCTGTGCCTTTGATCGCGGATTCCTCGTTGTTGATCTGTACACATACGACCGCGGGATCATCCTTCAGCGCAAGGCCGGTATACGGATTGACATGACAGAGAAGTTCTCTCGCGTATTCCTTCTGCAGTTCGATCAGCCGTGCGTTGTACATGGGATAGCGCTTCATACAGGAAGGAACTTCTCCCGGATACATGAGATCATCCCCCTCTGTGAACTGCCTTGCGACGATCAGGTCGATATGCAGATAGATGCCCTTCTCTTTCAGAGCGTTTATCAGATAATCGAACCGGTCCAGTCCTTCCGGATGGAACAGCCGGCTACTGCCCTTCTCGTAGTCCAGAAGCGGCGTTTTCCTGCAGCTCGACCAGCTGCAGGGCTCATCACCGATCGGCGCGTCCGCCGCGTGCAGCCGGATGATATTCACACCCATGCTCGCGAAGCGCTTTGCCAGTTTGTCTGCTGTCTCATGGTCCGGCGTATTGGATCGGGCCGCGATATTGAATCCTATGAACCGGGCCCGTTTGCCGTCCTCAAAGAAGAGATGTTCGTCTTTTACATGGACGAACCCGTGACATCCGGCCGGTGCATCCAGCAGGTAAGAGAAATCCAGGAGTCCTTCGTTCGGCTTTACTTTATCGATTCGGATCGGTTGTTTCATTTTCTTATATCCTTTCCTGTTTACTGACCTCATTCTATCGTATCAGCCGCGCGGTGTATTGCAGGATCCTGCATCAAATTGTAAAATCCGCTTGTCTCTCAAACGATCCTGTCTTATAATGGATCTATCCCACAGAAAGGAAAAGCAGTCATGACCTCTGAAGACTATATCCGTTTTTGCCGACGATTCTTCGCGGCTACTTCGATCCCTGTCAATCTGTTGGAAAACGGAGATCCTGTTTACTCATCCCTCGGTGAGATGCTCTCCTATCTTCCCAGCGACCAGTGGCCTGTATATCCTCCCAGCCACAATCCGGAATTTACCGCGATCGATCCGGATCTGGAATACGGACGTGTCCGGGTGGAAAATACCGGTTTCGATCTTTTCCTTGGGCCGGTCTTTACGTCTCCTGTCACAGAGGAACTGGTCCAGAAATACTTTCGGGACTCCAGGACCCCGCCCGCTTACCGGGAACAGACAGCGGAACTTCTGTACAATATTCCTGTCGGCTCCCATCCACAGTTTATCCGCTACCTGATCTTTCTGCATCTGTGTCTGAATCATCAGGACGTATCGATGGAATCATTCTACCGGGAATCTCCGGATCTTACCAAAAGCCGCACCAGCCGCACGATAAGTCGGACGATCTACCTGAAAGAGAATGATGAGACGTCATCTCCGTATCTCTTCGAATCAAAGCTGTTTCATGAAGTCCGGTCCGGAAATACGAACCAGCTAAGATCCATGCTGGAAGCCTTCCCGGAAAACACCGGAAGTTCCCGAAAAGCCCGTACACCGCTTCGAAACGCGAAGAACGAACTGATCGCTCTCTCGGCCAAGGCCGCGGTCCTGAGCCTGATCCCGGCGGGGATGGACGCGCTGTCTGCCTATAATCTGTCCGATCTTTACATGATGGAAGCGGAACAGATGCAGACGCAGGAAGAGGTCCTGCGGCTTCGGTATATCATGTTGATGGATTTTTGTGAACGCTGCGGTCATCTGAACGTACCGACCGACATCTCTCCGGAGATCACGGAGTGTATGGACTATATAAAAAGCCACACCAACGTCCCGTTGGGGATCGATGATGTGGCCAGGAAAGTACTTCGCAGTCCCTCTTCCCTGATGCGGAAGTTCAAACAGGAAACCGGGATGACGATCAATGACTATATCACGAAATGCAAGATCGATGAAGCCTGTGATCTCCTCCTCTACAGCCGATGGAGCCTTTCCGAGATCAGCAGTTATCTTTGCTTCTCCTCTCAGGCGTACTTTCAGAACGTGTTTAAAAAAGCGATGGGCATGACGCCCGGACAGTACCGGGCATCCAACGGGGGTTAAACCTCCGCTTCCGAATCTTCTTCCGGAGGGATCTCGCCTTTGGCGATCATGGCCTGACGTTTTCTCTCTTTCAGATCCGCGTTGATCTGCGGAAGCCTCTTCTCCAGATCGATGAACGGCAGGACGATCACGTTAATCGCCGAACAGACGAACTCGATCCCGTAGAATGCGATCCCCAGGACCGTGAGTGCCGCGGCAGGCTGGAAACCCGTGGAGTTCGCGTCAAACCCGACTATTGTCAGGATCTTCTCATAAAGACCGGCGACCGGAGCGAACAGCACGCTCTGCAGCGTCCCAACGATACCCACGCCCATGAGTCCTTCCAGACGGTAACCGGAACTGTGCTCCACCGAGTCAAAGCAGGAAGATGTCAGCGCACCGAGCATATACGCGGCGGGGATGTAACCGACCTGCTTAAGGAAACCGGCCACATAAGCGACCGTTACACTGGTCGGGAACAGCAGTCCGACCAGGCTGGACGCACATACGATGATATAACCGACCAGTGTCGTATTACGGATTCCGTATTTTTTCGTGATGGGATAAATGATAAAGGCTCCGATCCCCAGCGGTACGCCGGTCAGGATCGTGAAGATCATAAAGTAGGAAGGATTATGGATCCCGTCCAGTACGTACGAAACAAAGTAATACTGGACGTTCGTCCCGCGGAAGTTGTCCGCCAGGCCGCCGATCGTAGCTGTGATCAGCAGAAGAACATAGCATTTATCATGGAATAACGCTTTGAACTGTTCCTTCAGCGGGATATCGTTAACGTTGTTCCCAGTCTCCTGGATATCCTCCACGACCCTTTCACGGGTATAGAAGTATTCGATCAGCAAAAGCGGGATCGCCAGCGCGGTCATACCGCAGATCAGGTAGGTAAAGGAGTTCAGAGTGGGATCCGGCTGGATCACGTAGGGAAGCAGCACAGAGTTGATCACCATACCGATCAGCGTACCGGAGATCAGGGTCCAGCTGAGCTTACGGGAATAGGCGATCTTTTCCCGGTCGATGAGTTCCCTTGACGTCAGAGAGACGATATTCGTGTTGAACAGATAGTAGAAGCAGGTGCCCAGCACATGATAGACCACGTAGATCACATAGAAATAACCCCAGAAACTGCCCTCTGAACTCGGAAACGGTTTCAGGAACATTAATACGCCCGTGAAGATCGCGACAAAGCCGAAGATCAGATACCATGGCCGCATCCTTCCCTGACGGGATTTCGTACGCTGCATCAGATGACCGGTCACCACGCCCATGGGCATGGCCGCGAGCCGGGTCCCAAGGGCCATCCAATAGTAAAGCGTCCCCAGATCCCGATACGCCTGGGAAGTGACCTCCCCGGTTACAGCGACGGACATCTGCTTCATAATATAGATCTCGATCAGCGAAGCGATCGTGTTGATCAGCATGATCAGGCCCAGCGGTCCTACCACATGACCAAGGATCAGTTCCTTCTTTGTGACAGTCGTCGTTCTGGCCTTGCTGTCCATAAAAGGCTTTTCAAACAGGCCGTGACTTAATAAGGCGCTTCTTTCCTTCATCACAGATCTCCTTTTCCGGTTTCTGAAGGAAAGTATAGCGCCTTATCTTTCTTTTGTATTATAAAAAATCACTTGTTATTACAAAATCCTGTCAATCTGTCATGAAATGGTATTCACCGACCGAGACAGTTTCTTTCGTTCCGTCCGGCAGCTTGATCACCGCGTGACAGCCAGCCGGGATCACGATGACGAAGTTTGTCTTCCCATCTCTGATCTCCCATTCACTGCGGACCAGTCCGAACCGGCTCTGATAAGAGGCTTTGGCGTAGGTAAAATGTCCGCCGGGAAGCGGCGCGATCTCAAACTCGTTCTCTGCCTTCACGCGGATCCCGCACATCGCAGAAAAGACCCATTCCAGCACGGCGCCTTTGGAATAATGATTGAGGGAGGCAGGATTCGGTGTTGTGGTTCCTTCCCAGTTTTCCCAGATCGTCGTCGCGCCGTTCTTCGGCATGGACAGCCATCCCGGAAGTTCTTCGTTTTCCAGCAGACGGTAGGCGGCCTTCGGATCGATGTCGGTCAGGACGTCCAGGATCAGCGGAGTGGAAAGGAAGCCGGTCCCCAGACGCCAGCCGTAATTCTCCAGTGCCTGGATCAGGCGCTTTCTGGCTTTCTCAGCCTGGATACCGTTCAGAAGTTTGAAGTACAGAGGCCTTACCAGCTTGGCCTGCCGGTCGGTATCCAGCGAGAAGTTCTTCTTCTCCACCAAGGCCTGATAGGCTTTGCGGCAGCCTTTGCTGTACTCTTTGAACAGGCCGGCATCTTCCTCCTTATGAAGTTCCTCAGCGATCTCCTTCATCAGTCCGAGAACATACGAGGTGTAGGCAGTCGACTCTTCCGGATGCGGAAACACGAAATCCTTGATCGCGAACGGCATGACATCCGCCGGTTCCGCCCATTCCCCGTAAGACTGTCCGGTGTTCACCAGATATTTCTGATATTTCCCTATCAGGACCGGCTTCTGCAGTCCCACCACTTTGCCGCAGCGGGAGATCATGAACTTCGCGTAGCGCTTCATGCCTTCATAGTAGCGTTCCAGGATCGATCTGTCCTGATAGCGTTTCCACATGCGGTACGGGATCATGATCCCGGCGTCGGACCAGCCCACGGCTCCGTTCATCGTATACATGATCTTATCCGCTCCACCGTCCGGTACGATATGCGGCAGACAGCCGTCCTTTCTCTGCCAGTCATACATATCCCTGACATATTTCTCGCCAA
Source organism: Bacillota bacterium (assembly GCA_017620135.1). GTDB lineage: Bacteria > Bacillota > Clostridia > Lachnospirales > Bianqueaceae > RUG760. The sequence continues at coordinate 15,717 of JAFZQZ010000110.1, read as the reverse complement.
AGGTGGCAAAGTCAAACAGATAGGCAGCCGTGTTGTAGAAGATCTGCGCATCGCCGCTCCATCCGTGACGTTCCCTGGTGGGACAGTCGGTAGGGATATCCAGATGGTTGCTCTTGCTGGACCAGATCGTCGACTCAAAGAATTTGTTCAGAAGTTCGTTGGAGCACTCGAAGAATCCGGTCTGTTCCAGATCGGAATAAACAGCGATGGATTCGATCTGTTCGGAAAGGATCTCCACTTCACTGTCCAGTTCACCGTACTGAAAACCGAATACACCGAAGCGCATCTGGTACTCGTTGAGACCTTCTTTGCAGGTGTAGTCGATCTGCTGCTTGGGCGTGGTATCGTTTTTCGCGTTCGGCCGGATATTCTTCAGCGTAAGATTGCCTTCCTCGTCCAGCATCTCGCCAAACGTAAGGAAGATCTTCTGCCCTTCCCTGGCCTGGACTTTGAACGCCACGATACCCGCAATATTCTGACCGAAGTCCAAGATCTTCTTTCCGTTCGGCGCATCCCAGATCATCGGATGAAGATGTTCATGGGCTTTCACCGGTACGTTATTGGAAGCTGTCGGAACGACCGCATGACTGGTCTTCTTCGCCTTCCCGCTGTAGCTCGGTTCCATGGACGCGATGAAGATCTCCCCGTCCTTGTGATCCGCGAAGCGGACCGGACCGTCGTTGGACCAGGCCCAGTTCTCATCGGTAACGATCGTCCGGACAGAGCCGTCCGACAGCGTGATTTCCAGCTGCGCCAGCAGTTTAGTTTCCAGCCCGTACTGATAGATCAGTCCGTAGGCGCCGCACGCGCCTCGGTACCAGCCATCCGCCAGGGTTATGCTCAGCCGGTTCGTACCCGGATGCAGCATCTTCGTCACATCGTATACCTGGTACTGGATCCTCTTGCGATAATCCGTATATCCGGGCGTGAAGAACTGATCTCCGATCTTTTTTCCATCCAGGCAGGCTTCATAGTCCCCGCACGCGGTGATATACAGACGGGCTTTTTTCACATCTTTTTCCAGCATAAATTCTTTCAGGAAGCAGTCCGCCGGATAGCGTTCTTTTTTATTTGGCTCATAATCACCCGTGATCCAACTGGCTTTCCACTCTCCGGCAGAAAGAAGCCCTATCTCAAAAGAAGCTTTTTCCGACCATTCTCCTGGAAGATCGTCCTGATCCCACAGTCTGACCTTCCACTCGGTTCTTTGACGACTGGAAAGGTCTTCCTGATAGACAGAGAACATATGGGAAGAAATAACTTTTCCACTGTCCCAGATCACTTCATCCTGCATATCCGGATCGGTGCAGACCACCTGATAGGCTCTCTGCTCCTTCCCGTCTTCACAGTTCCACATCAGTCTTGGTTCGGAGATATCGATCCCCATGGGATCTTTCAGATATTCTGTCCGTAAACGAATGGCTCTCATGGCTTAATGCTCCTTTTATTTTGAAAAACTGATCGTTGTTTTTCCTGATTCTAACACAGTGACACAGGCGATACAAGCTTCCTCTGTCACATGGATCCATTCCGTATGGATCGGCAGATCAGATCGGACCTCAGCTGGAATGAAAGGAACGAAGAACTGACTTTCCTTTCCTCCTTCCGCCTGATAGCAGACAGTAAACAGATCCTTCGCTTCGTCATAATGATAAGAGATCAGTTCGCCGGCTGTTTCTCTGGGGTATGCCCGGCAGAGCGATTTAAAGTTCGGGTCATTCTCTTTTTCCGGGTGATATTCACAGTAGGCAGATCCCCACAGATTTCGCTCGACGATCCCGTTCATGAACCGGATCAGGTCATTCGTAAAATCTTTAGAGGGAAAAGCACCCCACTCCGCGGCGATCGTGGGAAGTCCCAGCTGTTCCTGTGCTTCTTTCTTGTGCGCATAGAGCCTCTCCACGTTGTCCTTGCTGTAATTCTCATAGCGGTCGGAATCCACGACCGAATCATACCCGTGCGGCGCGTAAATCTGACTGATGCCGTCAAGCCGCCCGATGCCGGTCGGAAGATCGGTACTGCAGTAGATATTGCCTCCGGTGATGATCGGAAGATCACTGCTCTTTTGAATAGCCCGCTGGATCCGGCGGTAAAAATCCATCAGCACTGTCTGGTCCCAAACCAGGAAACGCTGAGCCACGGTCCCCATGAATTCAGCGACCTCCTGTGGCTGATAGGTGGAAGGATCCGTGAGCGAAAAACCGGGATTCTTCTGCATGGCATTCATAGTCGCTTCACCAAAGGCGTTCCTCGCGACGGATCCCATGAAAGGCTCGTTCATGGGTTCCAGGCCGATCACGTTCGTGCAGTCCGCAAAAACTGAAGCGATCTCTTCCCACATATGCTCATAGTGGTCCAGAAGCCCCACACCGTCAGAAGCCGGCTTGTTGGCCCAGAAGTTGTCGGCCGCGCGGATGATCGCGTCGCTGGAAAGATAGGCTTCAAACCAGATGCTGCTGTTTTCCGGATGCGGAAGTCCTTCATCGAGGCAGGCCCAGTCCGGCGCCCCGTCGATGAACTTCTGCGCGAACAGATCCTGATGCATATCCAGCATGATATAGATCCCGTAGGTCTCCGCCAGATCCACATAGCGTTTGACCTTCTTAAGATATTCTTGATCGATCACGCCCGGGGCCGGTTCGACCGCGTCCCAGAAAATACCGAACCGAAGCAGGTTGAATCCCATCCGCTGGAAATAAGGAAAAGCCTTGTCAAAATCCGGATAGAAATGGTTGTTTTCCCGACCGCGCTGCAGGACGTTGATCCCCTGCAGGATGACTTCCTTACCGCTTTCATTGACGAATCGTTTACCTTCCTGATGTAACTTTTCCATTTCTTATTCCCCTTCTGATGTCTGAATTTGATTTCTTGCCTTGATTTCAGCCTGTTCTATTTCAATGTGCTTTTCCACGTCCAGTTTCCACAGGATCAGGATCAGTATGATCGCTGTAATGATCTCCAGCCCCACAAAGAAGAACGTAAACACATTCTGCGTAGCCGCGTTCTGGACATAACCGATCGTCTCTCCCGTCTCCTCAATAAAATCCGGCGCCTTATAGCCCGCGAAGGACATGGACAGATTCAGGATACCGCTGGATATACCGACCGCCACCGTGGTCACGACTGAATTGACGGAGGCCGCCAGGCCGTCGCAGCGAAATCCGCATTTGTACTCGATGTGATCCAGCACGTCGGCAAACAGCGCGGCAAAGACATAGGAGCACGGCAGGCCGCCCATGTTCTTGATGAACTGGCCGATCAGCATGATCACCATATTTCTCGGAAACAGGAAGCAAATCAGACCACCGATGGCGTACAGGACAAATCCGACCATCGTCACATTGCGCTTTCCGAATTTCTTCGCCAGCGGCCAGACCGCAAAGATTCCGATCCCCATAGGAATTCCGCCGATCACCGAGATCAGCATCTGGGTGATTCCGTCGTTGTAAGTGCCAAGCACGTAGTTGCAATAATAGACAAGTGAAGAATTCTTAAATCCGGATCCTATCGTAAAGATCAGGAAATACAGTGCGATCAGCACCCAGTATTTATCGTGAAGGATCACACTGAGCTGTTCTTTCAGCGGATGTGTTTTCTCTGCGCCGCCGATCTCCTCGGTGACTCTTTCCTTGGTATGGAAATATTCGAGCATGATCATGGGAAGCGCCAGGATCGCCAGCAGGCTCATCGTAAGCAGCCACAGCTTCCGGTTGACTCCCAGGATGGGCATGACGACCATCGGGAAGATCAGTGCGACGATGATGCCGGATACCATAACGGCCGCGACATTATTGAAGACAGACAGAAGCCCTCGTTCCTTCGTATTGCGGGTCGACAGTGGCACCATCAGTGCGTGTGACATGTTGTAGATCGTAAACGCGACGCTGTAAAACAGGTTGTAGGACACCATGATCCAGATCACCTGAACGGTTTCGGAAGACGTCGGTACCGTGAACAGCAGGATCCCGGTGACCGGCACGAGGATCGCGGAAAGCAGCAGCCACGGCCGCGCTTTGCCCTCTTTCGTTCTGGTACGTTCGATGATCTGCCCCATCAGAAGGTTGGTACCGGCATCGATCACCTTGGAGACGATGGGAAATATCATCAGAAAAGCGCCTCCCCATACGCCCGTGAGCTTCAGTACGTCCGTATAGAATACGTTCAAATACGTCGCAAGCACTGCATTGAGAAGCAGCGCGCCTGCAGGACCGACCAGATATCCCAGCCATTTTTCTTTTCCCTTTACTTCTTCCGTTCTCACTCTGCTTGCAGGAAATCTCATTGGTATTCCCTCCGTTTTTGTTGTTTGTTGAGATAAGTATACTTTTTTCCCTTTTTCCATTCTTGCATAATCTTCTATTCTTTTGTATAATCGTATCAACCTGACGAAGGGACCTATACCTATGGAAAAAGAAGACCTGATCTATATCTGCACGACCATTGGCAACCTGGCAGGGATCCCTGTCCGGATATACGAAGACCGAAAACCGGTCTTCTATCACTGTGTGATCGATCTGCCGGCTGACCCGATCCGTCTCTATGAACCGGCGATCCTGGCTCTTTCAGACCATGTCAGCTATTACGCGACTCCGGGCTTTGATTATTATGGTGTCGTTGGCAGCGGTCCTGTCCAGATCGTGCTCGGCCCGACCCGTCAAACAGAAAACTCAGACAGGGAACTGGAACGAATGGCATTTGAACTTTCGATCCCCTCTGACCAGAGTCTTCGTTTTGTCCGGGCAATGAAAAACCTGATCCGTTTTCCGCTGGACAGTCTCCTGCAGATGCTCTGTACGATCAACTTCATGCTGAACCATGAACGTCTTTCGCTGACCGACATCAACATCTATGGGATCACACCTGTATCCTTCCCGTCTGCTCCGTCCGTCGAAGAAGATCTGCCTGAATGGGCTGGTGCTGATCAGGAGGGTTATACTTCTTTTGATATCGAGCAAAGACTCATGGATATCGTAACCAAAGGCGATCTTCCCGCGCTTACTGCCTGGATCGGATCCGCGCCGGCGATCCGGCCGGGACTTCTCTCGGATGATCAGCTGCGTCAGGTAAAAAACCTGTTCGTTGTAACTGCGACTCTCACCTCACGGGCAGCGATCCGCGGCGGCCTGGATACCCGTACCGCTTTCTGGCTGAGCGATTCCTACATCCGCCGTTCGGAACTGCTTAAAGATCCTTCGCAGATCTCCGCCCTCCAGCACGAACTCGTCCTTGAATATACCAGGCGCGTTTCCCGGATCCGTCTGGGAGATAAACCAACTGATCTATCAACAGCCGCGGCGAATTACATCCAGAATCATATCACCGAGGTCATCACGGTCGATGATCTCGCTGAAGCGCTGTATATGAGCCGCTCCAGTCTGTGCGCTCGTCTTCGCAAAGACACCGGCATGAGCGTCGTCCAGATGATCCAGCATATAAAAACAGAAGAAGCCAAACGACTTCTTCTGTACAGTGACCGCCCGATCAGTGCGATCAGCGATTATTTGGGTTTTTCGTCCCAGAGCCATCTGACCCGGGTATTTGAAAAGATCACCGGTCAGACGCCGGCCGCTTACCGTTCCAGTGCCCGGGCCGTAAAATCCTGAACGATCCTCGTATAGCGTTTTGGATCGACCAGGTAACTGAGTCCGTGTCCCGCTCCGGGGAAAGTATGAAGCTCCACCATCTTCGGGTTGGCCGCGGCGATCTGCCGGCTCATATCGCAGGGAACGAATCGGTCGTCTTCTCCGTGCATCACCAGGACTGGGATGTTCGTTTCCTTCACGGCCTCTGCCGCGTCAGCCCACCGGTCTAGATCCAGATGCCCGTAAAGCCTCGCGCCGAGTTTTACCAGCGGCCAAGTGAGCTGATCCGATATTTTCAGATCCCGGATCACCTTCCGGATGATCGCCTCGGGGCTGGTAAAAGGACAGTCCGCGATGATCCCTTTGACCTCTCGCGGTAGATCCATCTGTGACGCCATCAGGACCGTTCCCGCTCCCATCGAGATCCCGCCCAGCAGGATCTTTTTTTCTTGCCCGAAACGGTCAATGGCATATTTGATCCAACTAAGGACATCATAGCGCTCCTCGATCCCAAACGTGATCGTATGCCCTTCACTTCTGCAGCATGCGCGTTCATCCACCATCAGCAGATTGAATCCCATATCGAGGTACATGGCGCTTCCCCCGGAAAAATCCCGTGCGCTCGTACCGCGGTACCCATGAAAACAAATCACCAGAGGCGCTTCGTCCGACTGATGGTAGTATTTGGCAAACAGTCTAAGCCCGTCATGCGAAAGCGTCGTGACTCCCTCACAGGGCCGTGCAAGCAGCGTTTTGATCATTTCCAGGATCTGGTCGTTGTAAACGTCCATCTGCGGGGAACGGATGATATTGAAGTCGTCGTTCTGTTTTCCCGTCGGAGAATAGAAGGCGATCCGGTAAAAAAGATAACTGGTCAGTAACATAGTTTTCTGTTCCTTGCCGTGACCGGCCAGGTTTTTGTGATCTGTCCCTGCTCTGCCACCAGGATCTCCGGATAGAGAGCGCTCGTGGGGCAGATATGCGTCGGGATAATATAAAGAACTGTACCAATGGAAGGCACTTCCATGTTTTCCGGCAGGCGGAAGACCCAGTGCTCCTCGTTCTGCATGACCGTTTTCGCCTCCGGCAGCCCCGCGATCGTACCTCTCTCAGGAGCGGGATCCGTCGCGATGGCTTTCACCCCGCAGTCACAGGTAAAGGTATGCGGCGCAGGATGGGAGACCACCCGGCTTGCCACGACCGCCGCCGGCGTGCACTGAAGATCCGGGAAGTGTACATCATATCCCCAGTCATGGATGAAAGATGTCCCCGGAGACAGGTACCAATCGGTATGGGCCGCGTGACAAGGGAAGGAAGGAGTCCCGCCGGCTATAATGACCGGCAGAGGATATCCTCCTTTTCGAAGATTCTCGATCACCTCTTGGATCCTTTGATCCGTTTCTTTCACGCGCTGATCCCGTTCCTGATAGTCTGTCTCATGGCGGTGCCCGTCATAACAGTGGAACCCGTCCATCTGAAGAAATGGCAGTTCACTGGTCTTACTCACCATTTTTTCCAGGTCTTCGATCGAAGCGCCGGTCCTTCTAAGGCCGAGATCCACATCGATCAGAAGAGGCACCACATAATCCGCCGGGATCAGTCCTTCTTTTGCTTTATCGCCCAAAAAAGCGGACAGCTGGCGGATCTGATCCATATCGTCCTGGATCGCGTAGAACCGGATCTTCGGATACGCGAGGGAAAGCCGGACCAGCCGCTCGCGGTTCGGCCCGACGAGCGGATAGGCAAGCACTATATCCGAAGCACCGGCCATGGCGCACATCTCGGCTTCCGCGATGGTCGCCGTTTTGAATTTGTGGATCCCGTAGGACATAAGCAGCTTCGTCATATCCAGGGACTTATGGGTCTTGATATGCGGCCAGAGCCTTTCAGGATCTCCTCCCGCAAGTTCAATGATCCGCTTAGTATTCTTCCGGATCAGATCTTCATAGTAGACCAGACAGGGTGTCAGGAGCTGCTCCTCTTCCTGAATCCGATACAGGTTTTCCATGTCCTTTCCTCTCATCCCAGCTTCGCGTTCTTTTCATATGACGCGATCACGGCTTCCATCACTGTGCTTCGGAAGGCGCCGTTCTCTAAAACGCGCACGCCTTCGATCGTCGTTCCGCCGGGGGAACAGACCATATCCTTGAGCTCTCCGGGATGCTTTCCGCTCTCCAGGATCAGGGCAGCGGAACCCAGGACCATCTGCGCGGCAAGCTCCATCGCTTCTTTCCTCGGGACGCCGCACAGGACGCCGCCATCCGCCAGCGCTTCGACGAACAGATCGACGAAAGCGGGACCGCATCCTGAGATCGATCCGCCGGCGTCCAGCTGTTTTTCACTCAGCCGAACCAATTTCCCGGCAGGGCTCAGCATAGCCATGGCCAGGCTGATCTCCTCCTCTGTGACCAGCTGATCGGGGCTTACGATCACCACGCCCTGTCCGATCGAAGCCGGTGTATTAGGCATGATCCGGATGAGAGGATAATCGCCTCCGGCGAGCTCTTTGATCCGCCGGATCGCCAGACCTGCCGCCATCGACACGATCACAAAACGATCCTCTCTTGCTGCCAGAACATCTTTGATACCTTCCAGCATCCCGGCCATATACTGCGGCTTCACAGCCAGAAAGATGTAATCCGCTTCCCTGGCGATCTCATTATTGAGTGCAGTCTGCCCGCCGAGTTCTTTTGCGAGCGCCTCTGCCTTTTTTGTGTCGACATCTGAGACCAGGATGGTTCCTTCTCCCGAGCGGCTCACTGCCTTGGCCAATGCGCTTCCCATCACGCCTGAACCGATAAATCCGATCTTCATACTCTCTTCCTCCTGCCTGATATTTCTTCCTATGCTTTTTCTGTCGCTAAAACTGCCATATATTCGTGTCCCGGCAGCCGAACAGTCGTTTTTCCGCTGGCCGCGTTGTTCACCAGCATTCGGGTCATGTTCCAGGCATCCAGCACTTCCACCTTGTAGACACGATCCTCGGGAAGCTCGATCGTTACCCGCGCGTGACAGTCGGTGCCGTAATAGTGCAGGAATACTCGCCCGTCATCGGTCGCTCCGGCAAACTCCGCTTCCGCATCAGCATGACGGGTCAACTCCACCCGGTCCATGGAAAGCATCGCACGGACCAGAGCTTTCATTCCCGGCGGGATCTTCTCCAGAGCCTGCTCGATCTCTGCCTCTGACATCGTCAGAATATTCCAGAAACCGCTTACCACCGGTGACAGGGGGTCACCGATCTCCTCCATGATACTTCTAAGAAAAGCGATCCTTTTGGGACTCTTTCCTTTCAGTTTTCCGCCTTTCGCCCACCAGAGAACGGCCTCATCCAGATCCTCCTCAGAGGGATCCAGGAAGACTTCCCCATGCGTGCAGTAGCCTCCCGTCACTGTGACTTTCCAGAAACGGTTCATCATCTCTGCCGCGGAGATCGATCCCCATGTCTCCGGCAGATTGCCTTCATAGACACACTCGTCATAGAGCACCGGCTTTCCGTATTTCTTCTGAAGTTCCGGTACCATGGTCATGGTGCGAAGCTGACAGCTGCAGTGCGTGATCTTTTCATGAGAAAAATCATAAAGCGGGAAACAGTTGTGATTCGACATCATATGATGATACGGGTCGCCTTCCGCGATCTTCTCTTCGAACTTCGGCCAGTCGGAAAGGTCTTTCGCCCGGCACAGATCATACTCGTTCGCCAGCGACCACCAGATATTCGGATAAGCCGCGAATCGTCTGGTCAGATAATCCAGATAGACCAGATTATCTTCCAGCGACAGCTTCGCGAATCCCCAGCGGTCATACGGATGAAACAGGATCAGATCTGCCTGGATCCCCATTTTATCCAGCCTGACCAGCTTTTTCTCAAAGGCATCCCAGAACCGGAAATCCGGATGATGAACGTCCCAGACAGGTACCTCGTCGGAGGGATCTACAAAAGCCGGCGCGTCTCTGAACTCATATTTCCTTCCCGGAAGGACCTCAAAGGGAAAGAATTCCGGATCATTATGGTTGTAGTTGTAATGCTTCGGGAATACACACAGCCTGACCTTGTTGAAAGGCGCTTCTCCCAGCGAGGAAAAAGTCTCTTCCGTCAGTTCGTCCGATTGATGAGCCAGGGCATAAACTGTCGTTCCGAAGCTATGGAACCAGGTCCCGTCCGTAAAACGAAGATGCGTTCCATCCGCCCGTACAGGGCCATGCCGACCGGCTTTGGCTGGCTGCACGCTGATACTTCCCGAATCGTTCATGACTCCGCTGACAGTATAGGTATAGTTTCCCTCTTTTAACGGAAGAAAACGAACTTTATACTGCCCGTCGCCTGCATAGAACCCCTTCACTTTGGTTTTTTCTTCACCCAGAGCAAAGACAGCTTCAAGATCGACTTCCACATGCGATCCTGACGACTCCGGTCCCCTGAAGACGAGTTCCTTCATTTCATACTGATGATCCATCCGGAGAACCTCCTTCAAAACTATCTTTTTCCATCATACCAGAAACAGAGAAAAAAAGCCAGTCTGATGATCGGACATATTGCACCTCTGGCATTTTTCTGATAGAATTAAATAAATAATAAACTATTTTCAGGAGGAACGTATGCCTAAACTTTATGCAAGCAAAGATCCGAATATTTCCGAACGCGAGATCAGAAATGGGGAAAGGACCCGCGCGATCGCCCCTCAGGGGATGGTTCTTCTGAAAAACGGCGGCACCCTTCCCTTCAGGAACGTGAAAACACTGGCCGCTTTCGGCAGCGGCGTACGCCGTACCATCAAAGGCGGCACCGGTTCCGGCGATGTCAACACCCGTACTGTCATCAATGTACAGCAGGGTCTGGAGGATGCCGGTTTCACGATCGTTTCGAATGCGTGGCTCGATCTGCATGATAAAAACTGCACGGAAGCCAAGACCGCTTTCTATGACCGCATGCGCAAAGCCTTCCAGGAAAGAGGCATGGAAGCTCTGATGGACTTTCTGGGACACCCCTACAAAGATCCGGATGTGCCCGAGATCACCGAGGCTGACCTGGCGGAAAAAGCCGATGCCGCTCTCTATGTCATTGCCCGTACTTCCGGCGAAGGCGCGGATCGCCATCCGGTCCCCGGTGATTATGAACTCACGGAAACCGAAAAGCAGAATATCGAAGCTCTCGGCAAAGCCTACGGCAGGATCGCGGTCGTCCTGAATGTCGGCGGCGTGATCGATACCAAATTCCTGCGCGCCTGTCCTTATGTCGATTCCATCCTGATCATGAGCCAGGCCGGCAACTTCTCCGGCTACGCACTGGCCGACGCCGTGACCGGCAAGACCGTTCCTTCCGGCCATCTGACCACCACCTGGGCCGAGAATTACACGGATTATCCTTCTGCTATGACCTTCAGCCACATGAACGGTGATATCGATGACGAGTACTACCATGAAGGTATTTACGTGGGCTACCGCTATTTCGATACCTTTAACGTTGCTCCGGCTTTCCCGTTCGGTTACGGTCTCGCCTATACCACGTTCGATGTGAAGACAGACGAAGTCAGGCTGGAAGGTACTGAGATCGTCGTGAAGGTGACCGTCACGAATACCGGAAGCGAATACGCAGGACGCGAGGTCGTCCAGGTATACTATTCCGCTCCGAACGATAAAGGTCCGGAAAAACCCTATCAGGAACTGGCCGGCTTCGCGAAGACGAAAGAACTCGCTCCCGGTGAGAAGCAGCAGCTGACGATCCGTTTCACCGCCGCTTCCATGGCGTCCTACTGCGAAAAATGTGCCAGCTATGTCCTGACGGAAGGCAAGTATTACATCCGTGTCGGCACCAACTCACGAAATACCCATATCTTCGCCGCGGTAGATCTGCCGGAGAGAAAAGTTGTTTCCGTCCTCAGGAACAAAGTTCAGCCGGACGTGGAATTCGACCTGATCCATCCCGACTGCGCACCCTACACCTATGAAGGTGAAGACCTTGAAAAGGCAGCGGCTCCGATCCTTGCACTCGACCCGGCCGCCATCGAAACAGAAACGATCGTTTACAGCGGTGAGCCCGAAGAGATGACCACCGACAAGGATTATGTCATCACCCTGGATGATGTCATCGACGGAAAAGCCGATCTGAAGGAACTGGTCGCTCAGCTGACGATCGAAGAGATGGCCGAGCTGACAGTCGGTACCGCCAGAGGCGGTACATTCGGCGCGAACTCCACGATCGGCGCGGCTTCCAACGCGGTTCCCGGCGCGGCCGGCGATACCACTTCCAATCTGATCGAAAGCCGTCACGTTCCGAACCTTGTCCTGGCGGACGGTCCTGCCGGTCTTCGTCTTTCCACGCATTTCGTCGCGGATGCGGAAGGCAATCCGATCCCCGGTCTGGCGGAATCCGAATTTGACAACCTGCTCAATATGGGTGCTCCCAAGCCGGTCCGTCCGGATGATGCGGAAGATTATTATCAGTACTGCACCGCGATCCCGATCGCGACGCTGCTGGCCCAGACCTGGGATATGGACGCCATTGAAGCGGCCGGAGATATCGTAGGAAGTGAAATGGAAGAGTTCGGCGCTCACCTCTGGCTGGCTCCCGGTATGAATATCCACCGCAACCCGCTCTGCGGCCGTAACTTCGAATACTATTCCGAAGATCCGCTGGTGGCCGGGTCCTGTGCGGCAGCCGATACCCGCGGCGTGCAGAAACACCCCGGCTGCGGTACGACGATCAAGCATTTCTGCCTGAATAACGCCGAAGACAACCGTAACTTCGTCAACTCTCACTGCTCCGAGCGCGCGATCCGTGAGATCTTTGTCAAGGGATTTGAGATCGCGGTCAAGACAGCCCAGCCGCTGTCTCTGATGACCTCCTACAACCTGGTCAACGGCGAACATGCCGCCAACAAATATGACACCGTTACTTCCCTGCTTCGTGATGAATGGGGATTTAAGGGCTTTGTCATGACCGACTGGGGAACCACGGGCGGTATAACCATTGGCGGAGAGGAATTAAAGAAATATCCCACCTCCGATGCTGCCGGATGTATCAAAGCGGGCAATGACCTCACCGAACCCGGTAACGAACTGGATGTAGAGTCCATCATCCGTTCAGTCGGCGCCAAGGAAGGCGATCCCGGCGTCCGCTACCCGATCACCAAGGCGGAACTGCAGCGCTGTGCCTACCATATTCTTAATGTCGCAATGAAGATCGTGATCGACAAAAAGAATGCGGCAAAATAATGACGAATAAAGAACAATAGACAGACCTAAAGAGAGCCCCATGGGTGTCTCTCATGCGAGTTTTTCGCCGCGGAACGCTTGCGGTCCGCAGGGCGAAACTGCCGAGCATGAAGGCGCCTATGGGGCTTTTTCTTTAGACTTTTTTCTATTATTCTTCTTTGTCCTTACTGGCTTCTTTGAAACGACGCATTAATTCTTCTCTAGTAACGAGCAGCTCGAAATGGACTTTGTTAATCTCTAAACCCGTCTGGCCGAAGAAGAATTTGAGGAAGAAGGAGTTGACTACGCTGACATGCTGGAAGTCGAATTCCTGCCATTCGGTATCAGCGCCGGTCAGTGTCACCGCTTTGACGAGGGCCTTATCGATGAAGATGCTCATCGGCAGCTGTGCCTGCGGCTCAAAGCCTTCTTTTGCTCGTACACGGACCGTGACCTTGTACATGCCCTGCTGTCTCGGCTGGACATTGAAGATCGTGGTCTCGCCTCTTTCCGCCTTGATCAGTTTGGTATCCAGGTCATATTCCTTCGTCAGGAAACGGGCCACCACCGTCTGTCTCAGCGCCAGATCTTCCTCGGAAAGGGCTGCCTCCAGCTGATGATCCAGTTCGGTCTCGGCCCCTGTCAGGAACAGGTAAGAAATACTGCTCATCGCGAAGCGGCAGATATTCTCCGCCGAGCGGCAAAGCTCCGCTCTCGTCAGCCGGCCGGAAGACAGCGCTTCGGGAAGGTCATCACCTCCTGAGTTTTCGGCGGCATTGGAGTTGACCATGTTCAGGTCGTTCTGCGCGCGTACCTGGGATGAAACATTGGAAAGCTGTCCCTCTTCTTCCGGCACGTCGTTCCCCTTGGCCCACCAGTCGGTCATAACGATCCCGTCAAATCCCCACTCGCCATGTAGGATCCTGGTCAGAAGATCGTAGTTCGATGAACTGAAGATCCCATTCACCGGTCCGTAACTGGTCATGACGGCCCTGGCGCCGCCTTCCTTCACCGCGATCTCATAACCCTTCAGGTAGATCTCCCGGACCGCCCGCTCAGAGACGACCGCGTCTACGAAGCTGCGGCGGTATTCCTGTGTATTGCAGCAGAAATGCTTGATCACGCCGGTCGTTCCATAGGTTTCCATCCCCTTGATCTGCTCCGCCGCCATCGTGCCTGTCAGGAGCGGATCTTCCGAGAAATATTCGAAATTGCGGCCGTTCAGGGGGTTGCGGTGGATATTCATACCCGGTCCGAGCAGACAGTCGATCCGGTTCTTTCTCAGTTCCAGACCTTCCCAGACATACAGTTCTCTGATCAGATCCGTGTTGAAAGTGCTGGCCTGACAGGTACCGTTGGGCATCGCGAACGCGTGTGTCCCACAGTCCATGCGGATACCGCTCGGGCCGTCCGCGCAGCCGCACACCGGGATCCCCAGGCCTGTCAGTTCCTCGCACACACCACCGAACGCGCCGGCGATCCCGGGCGTTACCTTGGGCGAGCACATACCTTCACCGCGCATCATCGCCATCAGACCTTCATCCGAGATCTGTGCCAGGAAATCTTCCATGGGCACACGGCCTTCCGCCACATCTTTCAGTTTATAGCCCTGGTCGCCTGTATATGGTTTTGTCTTCGCGACCAGTTCATCCAGCCCTTCTTCCCGTTCGACCAGCTGGCTGAGCGTCCGCCGCGGGATCTTCCGGAAGGAGACTTTCAGACCGTCCGCCGTCTGTTCGGGGACGATCCGCGTCATTTCTCTTACCGGCGCCATGGCTTCGTCAAGCTGCTGGATCAGCCGGACGTGACCGATCTCAAAGCTTCCGCAAAGAACGGCTTCCCGTACGTTCACGCCGGAATAGACTTTGTACAGACCCTCTTCCAGTACGTACGCGCTCTTATATCCGGCCAGACCGGTATCGTCATAAGAAGCATAGGTATAAGGTTCGACCTTAAAGGAAAGTTCCTGTGTCTCCCCGGGAGCGAGCACGCCGGTCTTTCCGAAAGCGATCAGGCTTCTCACCGGTTTACCAAGCTTACCCTGCGGCGCCTCGATATATACCTGGACCACCTCTTTACCGGGCACATCGCCGATGTTGGTCACATGCACACAAAGGCTGATCACGCCGTCCTGCTGATCGAACGAAACCACTTCCTGCGAGAACGATGTATAGCTCAGTCCAAAACCGAACGGATACAAGACCTTGTCCTTCGCGAAAGTCTCAAAATACCGGTAACCGACATAAATATCCTCCTGCCAGAGGTTCCGGTCCGGATCACCGAAATTCTTTGTAGACGGATAATCCGTGATGTCATATGCGATCGTATCAGGCAGGCGTCCGGAAGGATCCGCTTTTCCGGAAAGCACATCCGCGATCCCGTCGCCGCCTTCCTGGCCGCCCTGCCAGGCATAGAGCACCGCCGCGGGGTCATATTTCTTCACCCATTTCATGTCGATGATGTTGCCAGTATTCAGCACGACGATCGTACGCCTGAAGGCATCCGTGACCATCTTCAGCAATGTCTCTTCGTCATCGGTGAGCAGGTAGCTTCCCGGCGCGGCGCTGTTGTCATGGTCCTCGCCGGCTGTCCGGCCCAGGATCAGGACTGCCGCTTCCGACTCCTTCGCGGCCTCTTCCACCAGTGCCTTCTCCGGAATCATCTCCTCCTGGAACCAGGGCTCGGTCGCCCAGCCGTGTCCGGCGTCGAACGGATGATCCTTGACAAAGATTTCATAGGCCCTGCGGACATTCTGATTGAGTTCAAAGCAGTCCGCATGGACCATTCCTTCCCAAATGCCCGTGATATGATCCACGTTCACCGCGCCGCCGGAACCGGTACCGCTCTTGAAATAGTTCATCTGCGTCCGGCCGAAGACCGCGATCTTCGTTCCCTTCGCCAGCGGAAGGGCTTTATTATCATTCTTCAGAAGGACGATGCC